>NZ_JACAQY010000003.1:0-111697 GCF_013386835.1 Pseudomonas sp. IPO3774 | reverse complement strand
CACTTGGAACCTGAGACCGCCCTCCCCAACCAAAGCCGGCATAAAAATAGATGATGAATTAAGCCCAAATCCAAGAAGTATACCGCCATACTGCCTTGCAAGGTCCATCGACATAAATGTAGATGTAAGTCTTTGATTTGTAAATAAATCTTGTAACTGATCACGAAGACCGCTATCGAAAATAACTTGAACTCCGCACGAAACCCTGCCAGTAGTTCTTTCGAACCCATTAAGGCTTACAACAAGATTCGCGCAATCCATCATGAATAGCGTCGACATAGAAACAACAGCAACAACAAATATAAATATCTTAGCTGACGTACTTTTTATCCCGTACAAACAGGAGTACAAAAAAATCGCCAATAAAGTTGTCAGGATAGAAATAGGAGAGAATGTAATGCTTAGAGCGATCAGAGAAAGTGCAATATCAATCTTTGATTTTCTTAACCACCCAACAATCATTAATACCGCAGCAATCGGAGCAAATGAGGACGGCTCGGACAAGAATGCTTGCGGTCTAATCAAGTGCTCTGCAAAATATGTATTTAGAAGAAGTGAGACACCTGCTGTATAAAAAACAAACAGAGAGGCGACCGCAATTACCACAGAAAACCTTGAGAGAAAAATAAATACATCACAAAACTTATAAAGATCATCCCTGGCAATAGTCAGCGCATAAATACAAACAAAAAACAAATAAACCCAAAGCCTTATAGCGGCATAAAGATATTCAGCCCCATCCCCTGGCAATCCGGACCAGGGTATTACAAAACTAGAGTAGTATGCAATTTGCAAGAAAAGAAGAAAAAAAGATGAAAACAATACAAAAATTAGCGCCCTTCTCCTAACCGGATATCTAACTATGGCATAAATAGAAACTGCGATTTGCAAAACACCCAAATTAAACGATATGTATTCATTTTCACTTCCATATTGAAACCTATAGAAAAAATATCCAGACAAAAACAACACAAACTCAAACGTTCTAGATCTTAGCGTGATGATCAAAAAACTCTCCTTGTGAATTCGTGCATCCTTAGCTGTCAGATTATCTCCGGCGCCATTAATATATTGGTACGAGTTACACCCTCCCAAAAATCAAAAAACAGAAACCTAAAATACGAAAGCTATGCACTTTAGCTATAAGAACCTGCAGCAACAGGTTTATTCTAGACCAGATCTCCGCACCCGGTATTTCTTGATGCGAAGGAAGCATACGCCAAAACAAGCGCTCCGGTACTTATCGGCACCGGCTGGCTTGCTGGACGGCGGGATAAACCAGTCTGGGGCGTTAGGACGCTTTATGTTGTCCGGGAACGGTGCGCTCTCTGGCCAATCACGCAGCGCCTGGGCCTGGAGCGCCTTGCCGTCAGATATGTGGTAGAGCCCGCTTCCACCTGGTCGGGGTGCCGGTCCACCGCACCATCACTCAATGGAAGCCCGCCATCTCGCCAGTTACGCTCAATGGCGGCCGCCTGACATTCTGAAAAGATCAACTTGGTGCAACAGGCCACTTAATCGTGGCCGGGAAGCCTGCCTGCTGATAAACGCCGGCTTGGCGCCCGGCGTTCGGGAGGATCAGCAGTAGCTGCTGCTCTGTAATTTGCATAACGAAAAGCCTCTTACTCGCTGAGTTGCTCAATCAACCAGGTGGGCGCGACGGGGCGACCGGTACTGTCAGGAAAAATTGGCGTCTCTGGCCAACTGCGCAACCCCTGCCGGCAACCCTGAAGCGCCCTGTATTGCTCCATCGTTAACGTGGTTTCTTCGCCGCTCTCCACCTCATCCCGGTGCCGATTGATAATTCCGTCAGTAACCAATAACTGCGCATCGCGCCAAGCACGCTCGATAGACGCGAGCTGCTCTACCGTAGGCGGCGGAGCGTCCACGAGAAAAGGAAGTCCATTTTCATCATGAGCACGAACTTCCCCTGGTGCGGGATTCCCAATTACTAACAAAACCAACTCATCGGATATTTCTATTGCATCATTGGAATATCTTTATTCACACCCGCTAGATAAAGATTCCCGGTGGACTTGCTATATAGTCTTGACATGCACCCCTCCTAAATTACCAGCCAATTACAAACCAAGACACGTTATACCCGCCCGACGAATACGTTGTAATCTGATTCAAACTTACAGTTTTGATAATGCCTTGCGGTCCGACAGACGCATTAGCAAAGGTCCCCCCTATAGCTTTCATTACACCATTAGGGAAGGCCATAGGTAGACTCGTAATTTTGGTGTCAGAGCCAGTGTGAGCAGTCTCACCCCATTGAAAAATTAGCCCTCCCATCCAAACCGGGAGTACGATATAACCATTGGCCGCTCCCAACAAAGAGAACCCTAGCCTTAACTTCGCCACGGTAACTGCGTCTGAATTGTTAGTTAACCCAACCGTCACATCATTGGTCGCAACTTTAATAATACCTGCGACCCCCTCTGTTGCGCCTACAATCAGTGTTGCCAACCGAACACCCAGAGTTTGCGGCGTAACGGCTGTAGAGTTGTCGATGCCCGCGTTCACTTGAGCCTGCGTAGACAGTTTCAGTACCCCAGCCACAGCAGTCGTTGCCGAAACCCAAAGGGCATCTAGTCTATTCTTGAGCGTCAGAGGGGTCACAGCAGAGTTATTGTCAAGACCACCCATGATCTCCGCGCCCGTCGATATTCTGATGAATCCAGCGACAGCCGTGGTTGTTCTGACCGGCGCCCGGCGCCCGATCGTGGGCCGAGTGTTATGCCGGCGATACCGTGTGAAACGCCGTGTATACCGAGGCAGCCCAAGAACTAAAGGACGCCATGGACCTGGCCTACCTGAGTGGCCAACGCCCCGCCGACGTGCTCAAGGTGGCCACCACAGATTTGAACGGCGGATTCCTAGGGGTGACACAAGGCAAAACCGATAAGAAGCTTCGACTGCGATTGGAAGACGACGGAGTGCAATCTGGGCTGAGCGCTTTTATCAGCGACCTCCTAGAACGCAGGGCCCTGAACGGTATTAAAACATCGACGTTGATCACCAACGCATCCGGCCTGCGAATGAGCCAGCAGATGCTGCGCAACCGCTGGGATGAAGCCCGCGAAAAAGCAGCCGTCAAAGCCGGCGCCGACGGTGACCCTGCATTGGCCGTACTGATCCGCCAGTTCCAGTTCAAGGACATCCGCCCAAAGGCCGCTAGCGAGATCGAGCTTACACATGCCAGCCGCCTGCTCGGCCACAGCACCGAAGAGATGACCAAGCGGGTCTATCAGCGCGTGGGTGAGATCGTAAAGCCCACGAAATAACGCGTCACAAACTCTCCCCACCAGTTGCGACTCCCCCCTCAACGCCTCCCAAAGTGCAGGGGGTTGCGAAAACGATTGTAAAAGTTGCGGAAACGTTCTCAAATCGCAGGCAATAAAAAACCCCGTAGATCATTGATCTACGGGGTTTTAAGAGTGGAGGCCGAGGTCGGAATCGAACCGGCGTAGGCGGATTTGCAATCCGCTGCATAACCATTTTGCTACTCGGCCTCAAACGATAAATGCCTTACAACCGACATTCACCGCATACAAACTTGAGTGGGCTATGTGAAGCTTGCCTCTACTCTATCTCATTGAAAACATTGAAGTTTTTAATGCTTCAGTGCGTTCGATGGGCGCAATTATGTACTCATTTGCCAGGGCTTGCAACCCCTTGATTTCAAAAAATATTCTCTCAAGGGGCAGGCATTCCTGGTGGGCTACCCTACCGCCCGGCTTCTTCCTTGTCACGGATAACCTGCAATTGATACTGCGGGTCCGCCTTGATCTGCTGTTCGGTAAACGGCAGCGGGCTGAGTTTTTTCTCGGAAAACGCCTGGGTCTGGTCCTTGAAGTATTTCGACGCGGGGTCGCTGGACAAGGAGAATGCCAGCACACCTTCGGCATTGGGCCCCTTCTCGTCGAACGTCACGATCTGCAGGTAACTGCTGCCGCTGACTACCTCGCGCTTGCCATCGGCCCGAGGCACGCTTTGCATGGCGTTATAAACGCCCAGCTCTTGCGGGCCGCCGTGGATCGGTATCTGGCCCGAGACCTGAATATCACCCCAGCGGCTGTCCGCCGTCAGCCCGCGCTTGGCCACGTCGGCGGCTGACGCGAGCATCGCTTCATGCAGTGCCTTGGCCACGTTTGCCCGATCGACCGCCAGCCCACGTGGTGTGGTCAGGGGTTGTGCCGGATCGAAACCCACCTTCCACGCGTCCGGCGCTTGCGCCAGTTGCTCCGCCAGGTTGATGAAGTGCACCAGGCCCAGGCCGCTGTCGAGGTTGGCGCGCTGGTCCCAGTTTTTCAGGCTGTCGCACACCGATTTCACGCTGGCATCGGCACCCGCGCAGAACTTCAGCAAGTCCGGCATCACCTGGCTGGCAAGATACACCTGGTTGTCCATGACCATATTCTGCAGGTCGGCGACCTGGATCGGTTGCTTGTCGAGCTCCTGCAAGCGTTGCAAGGCAAAGCGCGCACGCGGGCCCAAGCCGATCTTGTCCTGGCTGATAACGGGCGAGAATCCGGTCAAGGGTGCCTTGGGGTTGACCAGCCAGGCCGAGTCATTGGAGTGCTGCACGTAGTCGGTGCGCTCCAGTTGCGGCAGTTGCTCGGCGGGGAAGATCCCGGCCTGGGCGGCACGCGGGTCCACGTCCCAGGCGCAGGCGCTGCGAGAGCCGTCGAGCATGATGAATTGCAGCCCGACCCGTGGGTCACTGCACTGTGCGAGCTTTTTCGCGCTGACGTTCGGCACCACCGACAGGTTCATGTACAGGCTTTGACCCTGGTCATCCGCTGCCACCGTGTTGACCCACGGGATACCTTGCAGGGTGTGTACCGAGGTTTGCAGTTCCTTGAGGTTCGCTGCGCGGTTCATCGCGTACCACTGTTGCAGCACACGGTCGTTGCCCAGGTTGGCATCCCGCAGGCTGAAGGCATATTTGGCGTCCCAGTCGAGTTTGCCCGGCCATTGCACGATGGGGCCGAACTGCGAGCTGTAGACCGTGCGGGACTGTTCCCGGGTACCGCCGTCGGCAGTTTTTACCGCTACCTTGATCGTGGTTTTATCCATGGGCACGGACTTGCCGTCCAGCAAATAGCGAGTCGGGTCCTTGGGGTCCAGAGTCAGGCGATACAGGGTGAAGTGCTTGGACGTATCAACGGTGTGCGTCCACGCAACGTGCTGGTTGAAGCCGATATTGATCACCGGCAGGCCCGGCAACGCAGCGCCCATCACATCCAGCTGGCCGGGGATGGTCAGGTGCATCTCGTAGAAACGCATGCCGCCCACCCACGGAAAATGCGGGTTGGCCAGCAGCATGCCGCGGCCGTTGAACGAACGGTCACGCCCCACCGCCACCGCGTTGCTGCCACGGTCCAGGGCGAAACGTTGCTGGTTGGCCGCCGCGACCTCAAACGCCTTGCTGTCCACCTGGGCGACGGTGTTGGGCGGCGTGGCCCCCACCAGGGCCTCGGCAAATTGCCCGACGCCACCTTCCACCAGCAGCCGGCGGGTCAGCTTGACCAGGTCTTCGGCCGTGATCGGCCGTACCCAGGCCGCCTGGCACTGCGCCGGCAAACCCTGGGCAGTGCGCTCCTTGAGGTAGTGGTTGTAACCGGCAACATACCCTTCAATGCGCTGCTGCATCGCCGGGGGCTGGGCCTTCCAGAATGCCGCAACGGCCTGGGGAGTGTTCAGCCAGGTGAAGAACACGTCGTTGGCAAGGTTGTTACGCCCTTCCAGGGTCGCCTGCTCGGGACCAAAGTACCTGGCACGCTCGCCATTGACCGTTACCACCTCATTGGCCAGCAGGCACAGGTTGTCCTGGGCATAGGCATAACCGATGCCGAACCCCAGCCCACGCTCATCGTTGGCCCGGATATGCGGGACACCAAAGCTGGTGCGACGGATCTCGGCGGTGGCCTGTTGCTCCTGCACCCGCGCCGTGGCCGAAAGACTCAGCCCCAGCAACGCCCCTGCCACACACACCCTGAACAACCCGTTGGAAATAATCACGCAGACTCCACAGCCAAATTAAACACCGCGACGAGGGACAGCTTCGCCAACACCTCAGTTAAGACGTAAATACCGGGAATAATTTTAGCAGCCGCAGGCGTTTATTCGGACAGGTCGGTATGTCTCCAGGATGTTACCGACAAAATTTCTACATCCCCCGCTTCATGATTTGTGCAGCTCGTACGTCTTATTAACTAAGAGCGCCATCATTTTCCTGATCAGGCTCTGATAAGGAGTTTCTGCATGTACAACTCGCAACTGCCCACGGAAGGACACTCACCCATGCATGACGGAGGTTTTGCCACCGGCAACCAGGCGTTCGGCAAGGCGCCGGAACATGGCAACCAGCGTATTCGTCATTTGCTCAAATGCTTTGGCCTGCGCACCAGCCTGATCCGGCTGAAGGTCATCGACGCCCTGCTGACCGCCGCCGACAACCAGCGCACCCTCGGCGTGCGCGGCGTGCACAGCCATTTGCTGGAGCTGGGCATCCCGTTGTCGTTTCTCAGCGTGCGCGAGGTGCTCAAGCGCCTGTGCACCGAAGGCGTGATCACCCTGAACGCCGACAAGAGCTACAGCCTGCACGAGCAGGCTGCCAAAGTCCTGGAAGGCCGGGCCTGACTCAAAGGTTGGGCTTGACCTTGCGACGCATCACACCGTTGATCACCACCACGGTTACCGCTACCGCAATCGCGATGTACTGGAACGTCTTTTCGCTGATGACCCCGTTGTTCTGCAAGTAGGACAGGCCAAACATCGTCCCCAGCACCAGCAGGGAGATCAGAATCGAGTATTTCAAACGTTGCTTTTGGGTCATGACGGGTTCCTGAAGCTAAAAAATTGTGTCCACTTTGTATCGACTACCACACCAAGCACATACCTGTTAGCGGGGATGGATTGGGGTCGGCGGGGTCTCATGTTACAGGCGATGAAAAACTTTGGCTTGCCCAACGCCTGATTGAACCTGAGAGCACCCTAGAGGATTTTGAAATGCTTCGTCGAATCACACTGCTGATTCCCTTGCTGATCATGTTGAGCATGAGCGGCTGCATTATTTTCCCCCACGGCGGCGGCGGTTGGCATGACCATCGCTACAGCGAAGGCGGACCGGGGTATTACCATCGCTGATCGGTCATCCGTACATTTTCTGACATCTTGAACACTTTACAGGCGGAGCCATTCCCCCTGCTTCCGACACTCAGCAAGAGCGTCCAGGAAGCAGGGAGGTTTTCCTGAAAGGCGCATTCCTGAATGAGCGTGCCTAAAGGTGTTCACAATGATAGTCAGCAACTCGGTTCCTTCCTCCACTGCATACCCACCACCGCCCCCTCCTCCGATACCACTCCCCGATATACCGTCATACCCCGATGAAATATTGCAAAGCGCAACGGACATTCCGGACCCCGCGGCTGACACACCGCCCCCCAATGGCCCGAAAGCCTTGGAGACCGCGCTGGCTGACCGAAAAAACTGGCAGGCACTGGCGCAGCAGCTCACTCATGTCGCCACGTTGGCAGGACCGAACGCG
This sequence comes from Pseudomonas sp. IPO3774, assembly GCF_013386835.1. Classification (NCBI taxonomy): domain Bacteria; kingdom Pseudomonadati; phylum Pseudomonadota; class Gammaproteobacteria; order Pseudomonadales; family Pseudomonadaceae; genus Pseudomonas; species Pseudomonas sp. IPO3774. Next base: position 104,139 of record NZ_JACAQY010000003.1, on the reverse strand, counting down.
CCGTTTCTGGTGGTGCGATCTGCGCTGGGAAGCACGCTGATGGACCTCGCGCCCAACTCTTCTTACCCCCCAAATAGTGCTAACGCCGTGAGTCTTGCAAACTTTCTCAAGGCTATGGGCCTGCCCGAGCCAACCACCCATGATGAGCTGCTGACCCTGGCGCGCACATCGCTGACACGCTCCCACCCCCATCCATGGGGAAATCTGGGCGGCGCCTTGTCCTGGCCCCTGCCCTTGAGCACACCTCAGCAGAACGAACTGCTCACCGCCGCCAGAGAACATGCCGCTGGCGCTCCGGATGTTCAGCAAGCAAGCCAGCAGTGGGGGCTCCTGGAGTTTCTGAACGGTAACCTGCCGCTCTCCAGCGACGCCTCGAGCGATCCGGCCAAAACGCTGGAAGCCCTCATCCGTTCTCCCCGAGGCCAGGCGCTGGGAGAGGCCTTGCAGACCAAGCTGGAGAGCATTCCGACTGATAGCAGTGTGAATGATCACGTACTGGCAGCCATCAACCTCGATCTGGATCAGGAATCCATCACCCAACCGCATCGCAACAAAGTGGCCGGATTCGACCTGTCACATAAACAATATTGGGGCAAACCTACCTCGGCGATCGTCGCCGGCCTGCGCGAGCACTTGAGTGATACCGGCAAAACCTCACCTGCCAACGCCTCGCTGGGTACGCATCTGCTGTTGATGCGGGCGGCGCCGCAGTTGCTGATCAAGGATATTCCCGACAGCGTGGTCTACGGCAGCCTGGCCTGGGCCAACCTGTGCATCGCGGCGGCCGCCATCGAAGCCAGGTCCCCTGGCAGCGTAGCGAACATGAGTTTTGCCGAAGTGATGATCGCCGCCGACTCAAGTGGGCCCGCGCCCGAAGCTGCCCAAACTGCGGCATTGTTGGACTGGGCCGTGGTCAATGGGGTGCTTGAGGCGAAAGACGACACGCTTTACGAAAAACCAGACATTGATACCGCCATGGACGCGTTCAACTATCAATTGGACAAGCTGAAACACGCCTCCGGCTTGCTTGACATCCCGATGCCCAGCCGCAAGCAGATGGCGCTGGACCTGCTCAAGGAAAAATTTGGCGAAGGCGTCCCCTTTGAAGAGAAGGTGTTGCTCAAGCCCAACAAAACCGCCAACAAGACGATCCCCACTCGCGGCCCTTATTCCATGCTGGACCTGACCATGCAAGGCGAGAAAATAACGGCATCAGACTGGGAGCTCAAACCTGGAACGCATGGCGTCGACCTTGATGCCTTCGCCACCTTTACCCATGGCCCCGGCTTTAAAGTCCCCGACACCTTTGACAAAGCCATTAGCCAGACCATAAGCGACTATAAAACCGTCAAGAAATATTCCATCTTGAACGCCCTCGCCAACCTTCCACCGGAGGACAAAGAAAACTTGCGGTTAGGAAAGCTGAACTTCTACAAAGAAAAATCCTACAGAGTCAGCTGGACACCATTCGCGGGAGAAACCCTCTTCCATACAAGCAAAAAAATACTGGTCACCACAAAACACCAGAACAAGCCGTCCACCTATGAGTTCGATACCGAAAAAGGCAGCATCAGGAAAGTCAGCAACGCAGTTATCACGCGCCAGGACCAGAAGATCGCCAACGAAGTAAGCCGAATAGAAGAGTTCTCCACCTTCGATGCCAAGCGCGACTATATAAAGCAAGAGAACCCGCTCGAGGGATCCAATCCCAACCTGTTCAGGAATTTCCGGGCGGAGTACCTTGCGGATTCAATCGTCGAAGGGCTCGATCTGGAATCCGTCAGGCAACAAGCGGCCGGAAGTACGCCGGATGAGCATAGAAGGACCGTCGCCAGCACCATCGGCAACTTTTTTCTCGACCTTGTTCCGCTCAGGTCGGCCATCGTCAACTTCAGTAATGGCAACTATAAAGATGGGTTCTCTGACCTGGCATTTGATGTGTTCGGCTTTCTCACGGCAGGTGCAGGCGTCGCCGCGAAGGTCGGAAAAACCCTGAGCACTGCCAGCAGCGCGGCCAGCAAAGCCCTCAAGCTGAGCAAGATTTTCGGGGTTACCGCACTCTCGGAACTCAATCCGCTGAGCGGACTTGGCGACCTGGTAGTCGGCGCGGGAAAACTCGCCATCGACGGCGCAAACGCAGCCACCCAGGGCTTGAAAACGCTCAAGGGTACAGCGAGCAACAGGGAGCTTGCCGCCGCCGGCACTCGATATGACGCAGCCGCTACCGGCTCATTCCAGATGGGCGAGCAGACGGTCGAGGGCAGCGCGGTGCAGATCAAGGGCAAGTGGTACGCTTTCGACGCACAAAAGCACCAGCCATACGGCAGCCCCCTGCAAGCGCTCAGTAGCGCTGATACGCTGGAGCCCTCCCCCAACGCCTATGCCGCTTCGAGCAAGAGCACTCACCGGTTTAACCCGATAAACACCGTCAACCGCCCACCTCCAATCAGGAAGCCGTTACCCGAGGGCCAATACGTGGAAAGTTTGAAAGGCAGGCTCGAATCATCCCATTTCAAATCCGACACACGCCAGGCAACGCTGGATAAGTTTCGGGTGGAAATGGAGGATTATTACGATGCGATAAAAGACGGAGGCCTTCCGCCGCGCCCTACAATCCCCGATGTTCCCGTACCGATCCCCGCAGCCGATCTGATCACAAAGGCATTGAAAGCATCAAACGGCGTGGTGTTTGGAGAGTCTCACTCGCAGATGGCCAGCTTTAAAATGCTGTTCGACAACGTCGATACGCTAAAAAACCAGGGTGTAAAAAAAGTCTACTTCGAAGGGTATATCGACTACATCGGTGGCCCCGTTGATGATGGAATCGGAATGCTCGGAAACAGCAACACTCGCCGCACGAATCCAACACTGGAGCAACTCAAGAAAAAATTTGAAGACAATGGAATAGAGCTTTTACCCCTCGATCACTATTATCTGACGCGACATAGACACGACAAATCCCGTGATCGCACCCGGACTGGCGTCAACTCTGAAAAGCGGCTCAAGGAGTTCAACTACTACGCTGCGGAAACCATCCAGGCAAACTCGGGCACCGAAAAGTGGGTCGCGTTAGTGGGGAGCGCGCACATGAACACCTCCGAAGGTGTTCCGGGCCTGGCGGAACTGACGGAAAGCATCGGCATCGGGGTTTTTGACAACAGGAACATGACCCACAGCAGCATCGGGCTTAAAGCAAAAAACCCTGCGCCAGACCCGAACCGGCCATTACAGCCCAACGATATTCCAGGCGACCTGCGCATCTACGTGAAACCCTGAGCACATCGCAAAGGCCCGGAAAGCCTCCGAGCCTTTGCATGAGGTGTTCACCCTCCATGCACCCAGCGCTGATGCAACCAGCGCGCAAACGCATCCAGGGCAAACCCCAACAAGCCGATCAGCAGCACCATCGCCATCAGCTCCGAGTAGGCCAGCCGGTCGCGAGTGTCGAGGATGTAATAACCCAGCCCGGCACTGACCCCGAGCATCTCGCACGGCACCAGCACGATCCACAGGATCCCGATGGCCAGGCGCACGCCGGTCAGCACGTGCCCCATCACCCCGGGAATAATCACCCGGCGCAAGGTTTCCCAGCGCGTGGCGCTCAGGCTCTTGCTCAGTTGCAACCAGCGCGGATCGAGCTGACGCACACCCGCCGCCGTATTCAGCAGAATCGGCCACACCGCTGCGAACGCCAGCAGGAAGTAGATCGGCTGGTCGCCCACGCCCATCAACATCACCACGATGGGCATCCACGACAGCGGCGAGATCATCCGCAGAAACTGGAACGCCGGCGTGGTCGCCGCCTCCAGCTTGCGCGAACTACCCACCAGCAAGCCCAGCGGTACACCAATCAGCAATGCCAGGAACAGCCCGACGAAGATCCGCTTGAGGCTCACGGCTATGTTCAGGTACAGCTCGCTGCGGCCCAGCAACTCCCACAGGCTGGCGAGGGTCGCCGACAGCGAAAACCGCGCAGACAAACCGTCCGCGCTGCCAAAGACCTTCACCCCCAGCCACCAGAGCAACAACAACCCCGCCAACCCGCTCAAGCCAAGCAACCAGCCCGGCAACCCCAAGGTTTTGCCGTTGTTCAAACGCCAATCTCCTCGTTTCGCTCAAAGCCCTCAGGCAAGCCGAAGGTCTTCATGCCGCCCACCGCCGCGATCGCATTGCGCACGAAGCGGTCGTCCACCAGGTCCTTGGCGACAAACGCGGGGTCCAGGTCGGCGAGGAATTTCTTGTCGCCCTCGATCAGCGTGTCTTTCAGGCGGCGTACCAGTTCCTCGGTGTAGCTGGGGAATGGATACGGCTGGAAGTCGATGCGGTGCTCGTCCCAGTTGGCGTGCTGGATCGCGCCGTCAGCCAGGTAAGCCGCACGGTCGCTGGCAGCCGGCGCCAGGACTTTGCGCAGCACTGGTTCGGCATGCGGGGTGTAGCGGTTCTCGCCGTCCTTGGACAGCAGCTTCACCGCCTCTTCACGGTTGTCACGGGTCCAGACCTGGGCCTTGACGATCGCATTCACCACCTTCTGCGACCATTCTGGGCGGTTGGTCAGGTCGTGCTCGTGCATGAACACCACGCAGCACGCATGGTTGCGCCACACATCGCCGGTAAAGCGCTGTACACGGCCCACGTTGAGGTTTTCCGCCAGGGCGTTGAATGGCTCGGCGACGATGTAGCCGTCGATGCGCTTGCTGGCCAGGGCCGGCGGCATGTCCGAGGGCGGCAACACGATCAGGTTGACCTCGTTGGCGGCAATCGCACTGCCGGCGGCACGGGCCACCGGGGTCAGGCCGTTGTCGCGGAACAACTGCTGCACCACCACGTTGTGAATCGAGTACCAGAACGGAATCGCCACCGACTTGCCGCCCAGTTGCTTCACGTCGGTAATGCCCGGCGACACGGTCAAGCCCGAGCCACCCACATGGTTCCAGGCCACGACCTTGGCCGGGACCTTGCTGCCATACCGCGCCCATACGGTCATCGGCGACAGCAGGTGAATCACGTTGACCTGCCCGGAAATGAACGCCTCGATCACCTGCGCCCAACTGCGCAGCAGCACCGGGCGCTCGGCCTTGATGCCTTCGGCCTCGAACAGGCCATTGTTGTGGGCCACCAGCAACGGCGTGGCGTCGGTGATCGGCAAATAGCCGATGCGTACCGGTGCGTCCGGCTCACTGGCCGCCCGGGCCTGCAAGCTGCTCAGCAATGGCAAGGCTCCGGCGGCACTGAGCACGGCCGAGAGTTTGAGAAAGTCACGGCGCGAGTGAGTGAGGTCATCCAGACACATGGCAAGGCTCCAGCAGTTCAGGGGGTTGGGGGTCAGTGCGGCTCGCCCGCCGTAGGGTTTTGAGAATTTCGATGCGCAGGGTGCCAATGGCTTCCACCTGTTCTTCCCGCGGTTGCGGCAAGTCGATGCGCCATTCGCCGAGGGTCCGCGCCGGGCGGTTACCCAGTAGCAGAATCCGGTCGGACAACAGCAGCGCTTCGTCGATATCGTGGGTGATCAGCACCGCCGCCGAACCTTGCTCGCGATTGACCTTGAGCAGCAGGTGCTGCATGTCGGCACGGGTCACTTCATCCAGGGCACCGAAGGGCTCGTCCAGCAGCAATACCTGCGGCTGGCGTGCCAGGCAACGCGCCAGCGCCGTGCGCTGGGCCATGCCGCCGGACAGCGCCGCCGGGAATTGCTGGCGGGCGTGTTCCAGGCCTACGGCGTGGATCGCATGGTCGACCCGGCTGCGACGTTCTTCAGGGCTGAGGTGCGGCTGGCGGGCAAAGTCCAGGCCGAAGGCGACGTTCTTTTCCAGGCTCAGCCACGGCAGCAGGCTGGGGTCCTGGAACGCCACCGCCACCCGCGGGTGCGGGCCATTCAACGGCTCGCCCAACAGGCGGATGCTGCCGCCCTGGGGCGCTTGCAAACCGGCGAGCACCCGCAGCAGGCTGGACTTGCCAACGCCGCTGGGGCCGAGGATCGACACCACTTCGCCGGGCTGCAATTGCAGGTCGAAACCTTCCAGCACCGAATTGCCCGCATAGCCCAGGCAAATTCCCTGGGCGTGCAATACCGCCTGGCTCATAGATTGGCCTGACGGTTCAACTCGGTGCGCAACTGCACCAGGCTCGGGGTCACGATCGGCACAAATGCCGACTCGCGCCAGCGCCGGGCAAAACCGCTGCCGTGGGCCGTCAGGTAGGCCTTGCCGCCGCTGGCTTGCAGCTCCAGTTGCACAGCGCTGGCAGCGATTTCCGCGAGGGCGATGCGCAGGCGGAACAACGGTACCGGCTCAGTGCCGAAGCGGCCGGCCAGCAGGCCTTTCTTCAGGTCGTTGACCGCCTGTTCCAAGGAGGTACGCAACACTTCCAGCTCTTCACGCAATACGGTGCGGCTGGAGCCCAGGTGATTGGCCACCTCCGCCAGCGAGCGCCGCGCCAGGCCGATGGACATGCCGCATTGCAAGCCCAGAAACGCCGGGCGCACGGCCGGCAGGAACTTGCGTGCATCCTCATGCAACAACCAGTCGCGGCTCAGTTCCACGGCTTCAAAGCCGAGGGCTGCGGTATTGCTCGATTGCAGACCCAACAGTTCCAGGTCACGGGAACGTTGCAGCCCGGACACCGAGTCCGGGATCGCCAGGATAAACGGCGCGCCGCCCTGGGCATGCTCGATGGCGGCAGCCACCACAAACCCATTCTTGCGCAGGTTGGTCACCCAGTGCAGGCGGCCATTGAGGTTCCAGCCGTCGTCGGTCGGCTCGGCGCTGATTTGCAGCGACTCGATGCCAGACAAAAACTTCATCGCGTTGGACAGCCCGGTCGCCCCGGCCAGCTTGCCGCTCAGCAGGTCCGGCAGCAGTTGCTCGCGCAGGCGCTGGTTCGGGCTTTGCAGCAGGTATTCGATAAACGAGCGTTGGCCCCAGCACACAAACGCCGACGCCAGGGAATGGCTCGCTACGTCGGCGATAGCTTCCACCGCGCCGGTGACATCGCCGCCCAGGCCACCGAGGTCCTTGGGCACACCGATACGTAATACATTGGCCTCTGCCAGCCGTGGCAGCACTTCCTGCGGATCGCAACTGCCCACATCCAGGGCCTGCGCTTGAACATCGAGCCAACGGCTCAAGATTGGGTCAAGCATTCATGTTTCTCCTTGTTGCAGCATGTTTACCATCGCGAACGCTTGCGCGCCTTCAGCTAGCCGGTTTTTCCCAACGGTATTGCGCCAGTTCCGGGTTCAACGGGGTACGGGCAAACACGTTGGCGAAGTTACACAGGGTGGCCAGGCTCACACCCAGAATAACCTCAAGGGCATGACCGTCGGTGTAGCCTGCCTCACGGAACGCGGTGTAGCCGGCGTCGCTGACATCACCGCGGGTGGCGATCACTTCACGGGTGAACGCTGCCAGTGTCTCATAACGCTCGTTGGGCAGTTCACCGCGCTGGCGCAGGGCGTCGATCACGTCTTCCGGCAGCTTGGCCTTGTTGCGCGCTACGGCAGTGTGCCCGGCGACGCAGAAATCGCAACCGTGGTTGGTGGCGGCAATCAGTTGCACCACTTCGCGGTCGGCCAGGCTCAGGTCAGACTTGGCGTTCAGGCCCGACACGGTAATGTAGGTTTCCAGGGCTGCCGGGGCATTGGCCAGCACCGCCAACAGATTGGGGATGAACCCGGAACCCTTCAGGGCATTTTCCAGAAAGGGCTTGGCCGCCTCAGGAGCGGTTTCCAGGGTTAGCATCGGTACGCGGGACATGGAGTGGTCTCCTCATGGATTCGTGTACCAAGTCTGTTGGTTATAAAAAATCCGCTCAATAGTCTAAAGTAGCGATTACTTGCTCTAGAGTCTTTCCGTTAGATGAATTCGTCCAGTTCACTCGTCGATTGGTTATTAGATAGCCTTGAACTCAACACCAGCCTGTTTCACGTCGGGCGTTACTGCGGCGACTGGCACGCCAGCACCCATGGCCTGGCAAGCGCGAGTTTTCATCTGGTGGTGCAAGGGCAGTGCTGGATGCACATCGACGGCGACTCGACCCCTTACCCATTGAACAACGGCGATGCAGTCTTCCTGCTGCGAGACCTGGCGTACCGCTTGTCCAGCGATGGCACCGCCACCGGCGCCCAGGAATGCCCGCGCAAACCGATGCTGCCACTGGACAGCCAGGCCAGTGACGGCGTGGGCCTGGTGTGCGGGTTCTTTCACTTCCAGTCCGGGCTGTCGGCGATGATTGTCGACACCCTGCCCGCCTGGATCATCCTGCGGGCCGGTGATCCATCGCTGACCGCCGCGCGCAACCTGTTCGAACTGATCCTGCAGGAATGCGAGCGCACGCCGGCGCCCTCGCCCGCCCTGCTGGAGCGCCTGTGCCACCTGCTGTTCCTGTATGTGCTGCGCCAGCAAGTGCTGGACAACACCGACCTCGGCGGCCTGGCGGCGCTGGCTCGGCAACCGGCATTTGCCAACCTGCTGGAGCAGTTGATCGCACGCCCGGCCGAGCCCTGGACCCTGGAAAGCATGGCGGCCTGCACCGGCCTGTCGCGCTCGGCGTTCTTCAAGCGCTTCAATGAACTGTGCGGCCAGTCGCCGGGGCAAGTGCTGTTGATGATGCGCGTGCGCCACGCCTGCCAGCTGTTCAAGCAGGACCAGACGGTGGCGGACGTGTCCCTCGCCGTGGGTTATCAATCGGTGGCGGCGTTTACCCGGGCCTTCCATAAGGTCACCGGCTTCCAGCCCGGCGCCTACCGCAAGGCTCAAGGTTGACGCAGCAACCCATTGCCCGGCCGGGCGCAAAGCTCCACCAGCCAATCGACAAACACCCGCACCCGTTGCGACAGCTGGCGATGCGGCGGGTACAGCGCCGTCAGCGGTAACCTGGGCGGTGGCTGATGCGCCAGCACCTCCACCAGCGTGCCCGCTTCCAACTGGCGAACGGCGTGGTAGTACGGCGTCTGTACCAGGCCGTAACCCGCCTCACAGGCGCCCAGGTAACCATCGGCACTGTTGACCGCCACTTGCTTGGGCAGGTCGACCAAGCGGATGTCGCTGCCGATCTGAAACTCCAGGCCATAGCGTTTGCCGCTGGTGCTGGAGAAATACTCCACCACTTGATGGCCGGCCAACTCATCCAGCGTCGATGGCACGCCGAACCGCTGCAAGTAGCCGGGGCTGGCGCAGGTCACCTGATCCATCATCGCCAGCGGCCGGGCCACCAGCGACTCGTCCAGCGCCAGACCGCCGCGCAACACGCAATCCACGCCTTCGCGGATCAGGTCCACCGGGCGGTCATTGAGGCCGATTTCCAGATCGATCTGCGGGTAACGCGTGGTGAACTCGGGCATTGCCGGAATTACCAGGAAGCGCCCGATCCCCGACGGCATATCAATGCGCAACGTGCCGCGCGGGTTGCGCCGGCTGGTGGAGAACACCGCCTCGGTTTCCTCAAGGTCCGCCAACAGGCTCACGCAACGCTGGTAGTAAGCGGCGCCGTCCAGGGTCGGGCTGACCTGGCGCGTGGTGCGCTGCAACAGTTGCACCCCCAGGTGCGCCTCCAGTTGCTTGATCAGGATGGTCACCGAGGCACGCGGCAGTTGCAGGCTGTCAGCCGCCTTGGCAAACCCGCCCAGTTCGACAATCCGCACGAACACTCGCATCGCATTAAAACGGTCCACGGGCCGGTTTCCTTCAGGATTATTTAGAATTTCATAATAGTGATAGCGGTTTTAGCCGGTTTATCCCGCTTTTGTCGAGGGCAACAATGGAGCCCTTCCCACACAGGAGCTGGACCCATGCACACACGTCAACTCGGTAAAAACGGTCCCCAGGTGTCCGCCATCGGCCTCGGCTGCATGGGCATGACCGATTTCTACACCACCGGCACCGACACCACCGAAGCCATCGCCACTCTGCACCGCGCCCTGGAACTGGGGATCAACCTGCTGGACACCGCCGACATGTACGGCCCCCATACCAACGAAAAACTGATTGGCAAAGCCATCGCCGGCAAGCGCGACCAGGTGTTCCTCGCCAGCAAGTTCGGCATCGTGCGCGACCCGGCGAACCCGGCACTGCGTGGCGTCAACGGCCGCCCGGAATACATTCGCGAGGCCATCGACGGCACCTTGAAGCGCCTGGGCGTGGAAACCCTGGACCTGTATTACCAGCACCGCATCGACCCCGAAGTGGCGATTGAAGAAACCGTTGGCGCCATGGCCGAATTGGTCAAGCAAGGCAAGGTGCGTTACCTGGGCTTGAGTGAAGCGTCGGCGGCTACCCTGGAGCGCGCTCACAGGGTGCATCCCATCAGCGCCCTGCAAAGCGAATATTCGTTATGGAGCCGTGATCAGGAAGACAACGGTTGCCTCGCGGCCTGCCAACGCCTGGGAATCGCGTTTGTGCCCTACAGCCCACTGGGCCGCGGCTTCCTGACCGGCGCGCTGAAAAGCCCGGATGATTTTGCGGCGGATGATTACCGCCGCTTCAGCCCGCGTTTCCAGGGCGAGAACTTCGCGAAGAACCTGCTGCTGGTGAAACAGGTACAAGCCCTGGCCGCCGACAAGGGCGTGACCGCCGGGCAACTGGCGTTGGCCTGGGTGCTGGCGCAAGGGGATTACCTGATCCCGATCCCGGGGACCAAGCAACGCAAATACCTGGAAGAGAACGTCGCGGCACTGGAGGTCAAGCTCAGCCCGACCGAGTTGGCGGCGCTGGAGGCCATCTTCCCGGCCAACGCCACAGCCGGGCTGCGCTACCCGGAAGCGGTCATGCAGATGCTGGACAAATAATCCTGCCACGCCGGATCGGGGCTGGCTCGCCAGCTCCGCGCCTTAAATCCCTGCCCTGGGTTTTCTTGCACGATAGTGCCTCAAGCTCGCCCGTCCCAAGCCGATAGCCCTTCGAAGCTCTAACAAAGCCGCGTCGCACAATAAACGCTTCGTAAGGACGACCCCATGCCCTCATTGCGCTCTATCCAAGCCCGCTACACCCTGTTCCTGGTGCTGTTCGTCCTGTTGTTATTCGTCTTGACGGTGGTGGGCATCGGACAGTTGGTGGCCCCCAAGCTGCGCCACACCGAAGAACAGGTGGCCCTCAATCGCATTGCCGAAGTGGCCGAGCAGATCCAGGGCGAACTGAACAAGGTTCAGGCCCAGCAACGCAGCATCACCCAAACCATCCCGCTGCTGGACAGCGACGCCATCGACAAGGTGCTGCCAGGCCTGGTGGACCAGTACGGCGAATTGAAAGTGTTCGGCGGCGGCATCTGGCCCCTGCCCAACCAACGCACCCCGGGACGCAACAAGCACAGCACCTTCTGGCACCGCGATGCCTCGGGCAAGCTGGCGGTGAATACCTTCTGGAACAGCGACGCGGCCCCCAACTACTACGACCAGAGCTGGTACAAGGGCGGCCTCGCTTCGCCCCGCGGCCAGTGCGCCTGGGCGGCGGCCTACAAGGATGACGCCAGCCAGGAGCCACGCACCAACTGCGCGATGGCGATCCAGCGTGACGGCGCAGCCTATGGCGTCGCCACCATCGACGTGACCCTGGGCTTCTTCAATGACCTGGTGGCCAGCAAGGAAAAAGACCTCGGCGGGCAAATGCTGATCGTCGAAGGCGACGGCAAGATCATCAGCAACAGCACGCGCATCAGCGGCCCCGTGGTGTTGAAGAACATCAGCGAATTGACCGGCACCTCGGCCTTTGCCGCCCAAGTCAGCGCCGGCCTGGCCCATCGTGATCAAACCCTGCAACGCAGCGAGTTCGACAACCAGGGCGTGGCCAGCACGTTCTTCATGCGCCCGATCGAGGGCACGCCGTGGTTCCTCGCTACTGCGCTGCCGACTTCGCTGATCACCGCCCAACGTGATGACGTACTGGGCACATTGGCGATGCTGCAAATCCCGATGATCCTGCTGTTGGTGCTGTTGGCGGTGTACGCCATCCGCCAGCTGGTGCACCGGATGACCGCGCTGAAGACCAATATCGACGCACTGTCCAACGGCGATGCCGACCTGACCCGGCGCATCACCATCCGCGCCGAGGATGAACTGGGGGCGATTGGCCATTCGGTGAACCGCTTTATCGTCTACCTGCAAAACATGATCGGAGAAGTGACCCTGGCCACCGGCGCCATGTCGTCGAGCCTGGCGCAATTGCAGCAGACGTCGGCCCAGACCAACCAGATCCTGGTGCGCCATGCCTCGGAAACCGACCAGACCGTCACGGCCATCACCGAGATGAGTTCCACCGCCGACACCGTGGCCGAGAACGCCGCCGAAACGGCTGCGTTCACCCAGCGCGCCAATGAGCACGCCGACCGTTCGCGGGTGGTGGTCGGGGAAGCTTCCCGCAGCGTCAGCGCGTTGATCGGCGAGGTCTCCAGCGCCACCCACACCGTGGAAAACATGCGCCAGGATGCCGCCCGCATCACCGAAACCCTCGGCGTGATCGGCGCCATCGCCGGCCAGACCAACCTGCTGGCACTCAACGCGGCCATCGAAGCCGCCCGGGCCGGCGAACAAGGCCGGGGTTTTGCGGTGGTGGCCGACGAAGTCCGCGCCCTCGCCGCCCGCACCCAGGCCAGCACCTCGCAGATCAATGAGATGCTGGCGCGCCTGACCACGGGCGTGAGTTCCTCGGTGACGGCCATGGAAGCCACCCAGGCCAGCTGCCAGTCTGCGGCTGACGCCACGGCCCGGGTGAACACAGGATTGGACGAGATGGCCGGCTCCGTCAGCCATATCAACAACCTCAGCACCCAGATCGCCACCGCCGCCGAACAGCAAAGCGCAGTGACCGAGGAAATCAACCGCAGCATGGTGCACATCCGCCACATGGTCGAAGAGCTGGTGCAAAGCGGCCACGCCACGGAGCACAACACCCAGAGCCTGCTGGATGCCAATGGCCGGGTTATTGCATTGATGGGTCGCTTCAAGGTGCGTTGAAAAAATAGCCTGAAAGCTCCCGTGCAATGCGCGGGAGCCGGACTATTCTGACAGTTCGCTCCGCCACACAGGAGGTGTGTCATGCACGCAGTTGAGCACCCGATCCGTCTGGAGCGGATCAGTCAGGAACGCTATATACAAGCCTCTATCGACGATGTTTACGACTACGTTACCCAACCGGATCGCTGGCATGAATGGCATCCGACATCCCTGGGCGCCGACACCGGTATCGCCGGCTCATTGCCTGCCGGTCATCGTTTCACTGAAACCATCGACCTGCTGGGTGTGCGGGTTCCCATGAGCTATCGCGTGCAGATTGCGCAGCGACCGCGGGAGTTCAAGACCGCGTTCACCTCATTGGCGGTCGATGGCTGTATTCATTATCTGCTGCAAGTACAGGGCAACGGCACGCTGTTCAAGCGCATCCTCACCTATGAAACCGAACTGCAACTGACCACCCTGCATGAGCGCATGATCGCACTGTCCAACCAGGCCCTTGATCAGCTCAAGCAGCGCCTGGAATCCCCGCCAGCCTGACAAAACCGTCATATCCCTCTCAGTTTTCCGACAGCACCAGGCGGTTATTCTGGTGCTGTCGGTTTTTCGCAAAACCTCGTAACAATCCCGGGAAACCCTTTTCCAAAAAGCAGGGAGAATGCCCCGCTGTTGCCCTTTATCCGATGAGATGACGATGAAAACCACCCTGCGACTGGCCGCACTGTCGGCCCTGCTCATGAGCACCCTGGCCCAGGCTGCCGAGCTGATCCCGATTGACGTGCACCGTGATGCCAACTGCGGTTGCTGCAAAAAGTGGATTGCCCACCTGGAGAGCAACGGGTTCAAGGTCAACGACCATGTGGAAAGCAACATGAGCGAGGTCAAGCAACGCCTGGGAGTGGCGCCGCGCCTGGCGTCTTGCCATACCGGCGTGATCGACGGCAAGTTCGTCGAAGGCCATGTGCCAGCCGACCAGGTCTTGGCCCTGCGCAAGCGCGACGACTTGCTGGGCATTGCGGCGCCAGGCATGCCCATGGGCTCGCCTGGCATGGAGATGGACGGCAGCAGCGATGCCTATCAGGTCATCGGCCTGACTCGCGATGGCAAAGACATGGTAGTGGCTGACTATCCGGCACGCTGATTGATGCTTGCCGGTTACCTGGGACTGTTTTTCGCCGCCTTCGGCGCAGCCACGCTGTTGCCGATGCAATCGGAGGCGGTGCTGGTAGGGCTGATGATCAGCGGGCATTACAGCGTGTGGCTGCTGCTCGGGGTTGCAACGGCCGGCAACGTATTGGGCTCGGTGGTGAACTGGCTGCTGGGCCGCTCGGTCGAGCGCTTCAAGGATCGACGCTGGTTTCCGGTCAGCCCCAGGCACCTGGAAAAGGCCCGTACCCACTACCAGCGCTGGGGCCATTGGTCGTTGCTGCTCAGTTGGGTGCCGATCATTGGTGACCCGCTGACCCTGGTGGCCGGGGTCATGCGCGAACCGTTCTGGCGGTTCCTGGTGCTGGTGACCCTTGCAAAAGGGGCGCGCTACGGGGTACTGGCCATGCTCACCCTGCACTGGATTTAATCTCCCGTTAATCCCCTCGCCACAGCATCCGGGCACTGTTCCCGGAGCTCTAACCATGTCCAAGATCCGCTCTCTGTGCGTCGCCAGCCTGTTGCTCGGCAGCGCCCTGCCCGCCTTCGCCGCCGAAGAAGGTCCGACCTACGGCCCCGAGCTGCAAGGCTTCCAATACCCGTACCCGGTAGAGCACTTCACCTTCCAGTCCCAGGGCAAATCCCTGCAGATGGGCTACATGGACGTGCCGGCCAAGGGCAAGGCCAACGGGCGCAGCATCGTGCTGATGCACGGCAAGAACTTCTGCGGCGCCACCTGGGATGAATCGATCAAGGCCCTGAGCGACGCCGGCTACCGGGTGATCGCTCCCGACCAGATCGGTTTCTGCACCTCCAGCAAGCCGGACAATTACCAGTACAGCTTCCAGCAACTGGCGATCAACACCCATCAACTCCTGGAAAAACTTGGTATTCAGAAGGCTACCCTGCTCGGCCATTCCACCGGCGGCATGCTTGCCACACGCTACGCCCTGCTCTATCCGCAGCAAACCGAACAACTTGCACTGGTAAACCCTATTGGCCTGGAAGACTGGAAGGCCATCGGCGTGCCCTACCGCAGCGTTGACCAATGGTACGAGCGCGAGTTGAAACTGACCGCCGAAGGCATCCGCAAATACGAGCTCGACACCTACTACGTCGGCCGCTGGAAGCCTGAATACGACCGCTGGGTCGATATGCTCGCCGGCATGAACAAAGGCCCCGGCCACACCCAGGTGGCGTGGAACTCGGCGCTGATTTACGACATGATCTTCACCCAGCCGGTGTACTACGAGTTCAAGGACCTGCAGATGCCCACCCTGCTGCTGATCGGCACTTCCGACAACACCGCCATTGGCAAAGACCTGGCGCCACCGGCGGTCAAGGCGAAGCTCGGCAACTACGCGGTGCTGGGCAAGCAAGTGGCCAAGTTGATTCCCCACGCTACCCTGGTGGAGTTCCCGGGCCTGGGCCATGCACCGCAAATGGAAGAGCCGGCACAGTTTCACAAGGCACTGTTGCAAGGGCTGAACGCCCTTTAATCCAACCTTTTTTCGAGGCATGCGTGAATGTCGGTACAGATCGCAGTGATTGATGATTGGCAGAATGTGGCCAGTGGCGTGGTGGACTGGTCAGTCCTGGCGTCGGTCGGCCAGGTGCACTTCCTCCACGATTACCCGGCGGACACCGCCACGTTGATCGAGCGTTTGCAGGGGTTCGAGGTGATCTGCGTGATGCGCGAACGCACCACCTTCGACCGGGCTCTGTTGCAAGGCTTGCCCAGGCTCAAGTTGCTGGTGACCGGCGGCATGCGCAACGCCGCCATCGACATTCCTGCGGCTAAGGCCCTGGGTATCCAGGTATGCGGCACTGACAGTTACAAGCACGCGGCCCCGGAACTGACCTGGGCACTGATCATGGCGTCTACCCGCAACCTGCTGGCCGAAGCCAATTCCCTGCGCGCCGGGGGTTGGCAAGTGGGCCTGGGCGGCGATTTGTACGGCAAGACCCTGGGGATTCTCGGGCTGGGCAGCATTGGCCAGAAGGTCGCCAAATTTGGCCAGGCCTTCGGCATGCACGTAATTGCCTGGAGCGAAAACCTTACCCCAGAGCGCGCTGCCGAAAGCGGCGTGACTTGGGTCAGCAAGCGCGAGTTGTTTGAACAGGCAGACGTGTTGTCGATTCACCTGGTGCTCAGCGACCGCAGCCGCGGGCTGGTGGACGCCGAAGCGTTGGGCTGGATGAAACCTACGGCGCATTTGGTGAACACGGCACGCGGGCCGATTGTCGATGAGGCCGCCTTGATTGACGCCCTGGCCAATGGCCGGCTGGCGGGCGCGGCACTGGACGTGTACGCCCAGGAGCCGCTGCCAGCCGGGCATCCATTCCGCCAGTTGCCCAACGTATTGGCCACCCCTCATGTGGGGTACGTCAGCGAGCAGAACTACCGCCAGTTCTACCAGCAGATGATCGAAGACATCCAAGCGTGGGCCAAAGGAGTGCCCGTTCGCGCACTAAGCTAGTGCACACATTTCACCTCCCACTCCCCCCTGTGGCAGCTGTCGAGCCTCAGCGAGGCTGCGTCGGGCGCGCCCTGGTTCAGGATCGGCAGTGCGCCCGACGCAGCCTCGCTGGGGCTCGACAGCTGCTACCGGGCTCATGAAAAAAATTTGTCCTACAAAAATACCCCACAGACCCCACAGGCTCTGGGATCTGTCCTAGACTCATGACCGATGGGTCCGATCCAAAACAAAAACCCCGCAAAAAATCGAAACTTTCCAACTCTGCCACAGGTCAGGTTTAAGGTAAGGCGAGTGCTGACGGTTCCCACCGAACGCCCGTCCATCCACTCTATTTAAGACTCCAGCACAACTGGCATAAGGCTTGCCAGTCTGTGTAGCGCTTGTGCGCCTGGCCGCAGGACGCGGTCAACCTTCGCTGATTGCCATATGCCATCAGCCGACCAGAACTCGGGAGAGAACTATGATCAGTGCCGCTGTAGATACTCAGGGAGAGCGTTTTAGTCAGCCGGTTGGCGGGCCGACCTCATTGGCCGACCTTCCCAACACGGTGCGGCCGGTCCCACGTGTGAATCCCAATCGCAAAAAAGTGCTGTTTGTCACTTCCGAACTGGCCGACTTGGTGAAAACCGGCGGCCTGGGCGACGTTTCCGCCGCACTGCCCCGCGCCATGGCGCACCTGCACGATGTGCGCGTGCTGATCCCCGGCTACCCGCAAGTGCTGGACAGCGACAACCCGATTCATATCATCGGTGAGCTGGGGGGCCACGCCGCGCTGCCACCGTGCAAGATCGGGCGCATGGACCTCAAGGACGGCCTGGTTATCTACGTGCTGATCTGCCCCGAGCTTTACGAGCGCGAAGGTACGCCCTACGGCGCCAACAACGGCCGCGACTGGCCCGACAACCATATCCGCTTCGCCCGCCTGGGCCTGGCCGCCGCCGATATTGCCGCCAACCTGGCGCAGATCCACTGGTGCCCGGACCTGGTGCACGCCCATGACTGGCCAGCAGGCCTGGCGCCAGCCTATATGCACTGGCGTGGGTCACGCACTCCAACGCTATTCACCATTCATAACCTCGCCTACCAGGGCGTGGTCAGCCTGGCCTCGTGCCCGGAGCTGGGCATTCCCGAACACGCCTTGCAGCAAGAAGGCATGGAGTTTTACGGCAAGCTGTCATTCCTGAAGGCCGGCATGGCGTATTCCAGCCATATCACCACGGTCAGCGCCACCTACGCCCAGGAAATCACCACCCCCGAATTTGGCTGCGGTCTGGATGGCTTTCTCGCCAGCAAGACCCAGCAAGGCTTGCTCAGCGGCATTCCCAACGGCATTGATGAAAGCTGGGAGTCGTCCACCGACCCGCACCTGACCCACCCTTTCAACATTGGTGACTGGGAAGGCAAGGCCCTGAACGCCGCCCATGTGCGCAACCTGTTTGGCTTGCACGACTCCACCGGCCCGCTGTTCGCCGTGGTATCGCGCCTGGTCTACCAGAAAGGCCTGGACCTGACCGAAGCGGTCGCCAGTTTCATCGTCGAAAATGGCGGCCAGATCGCGATCATCGGCCGTGGTGAGCCGGAAGAAGAACAAGCCATGCGTGCCCTGGCCCTGCGCTTTCCCGGCCAGATCGGCGTGCGCATCGGCTTCAACGAGACCGACGCGCGCCGCATGTTCGCCGGCAGCGACTTCCTGCTGATGCCGTCCCGTTATGAACCGTGCGGCCTGAGCCAGATGTATGCCCAGCGCTTCGGCTCGTTGCCGGTCGCTCGCAACACCGGCGGCCTGGCCGACACCATCGAGGATGGCGTCACCGGCTTCCTGTTCAACGAATCCACTGTCGAAAGCTACGAAGCGGCCCTGAGCCGCGCGTTCAAGGTCTTCGCCTTCCCAGGCTTGCTCAACGCCATGCGTTGCCGGGCTATGGCCGCACCGTTCAACTGGTGCCAGGCAGTGGAACCCTATGCCGAACTTTATGAGCAACTGGTAGCGAAAGCGCTGGGAAGATCGGGGAAACAGTAAAAAGAGGTCTTCATAGATGCCGTCACGGACTCTGGAAACCTGGCCCCACGGCGCGATCATGCTGGATGCGGAACACACCCGCTTCGCGTTATGGGCGCCAGACGCGTTTTATGTCAGCGTTGAATTTGAGGAAGGAAAATCGGTAGCGATGCTGCCCCAGGCCGATGGCTGGTTTGTGGTGCAGCTGCAATGCCCGCCGGGCACCCGCTACCGCTACAACATCGACGGCGAACAGGACGTTCCCGACCCGGCTTCCCGGGCACAGGCCACGGACGTTCACGGCTTCAGCGTGGTGGTCGACCCCCTGGCCTATCAGTGGCGCCAAAGCCACTGGCAAGGCCGGCCGTGGCACGAAGCGGTGATCTACGAGATACACGTGGGCGTACTGGGGGGCTACGCCGAGGTCGAGAAACAACTGCCGCGCCTCGCCGAACTGGGGGTCACCGCCATTGAGCTGATGCCCATCGCGCAATTCCCCGGCGAACGTAACTGGGGTTACGACGGTGTCCTGCCCTACGCTCCC
Organism: Pseudomonas sp. IPO3774; assembly: GCF_013386835.1. NCBI lineage: Bacteria > Pseudomonadati > Pseudomonadota > Gammaproteobacteria > Pseudomonadales > Pseudomonadaceae > Pseudomonas > Pseudomonas sp. IPO3774. Next base: position 85,033 of record NZ_JACAQY010000003.1, on the reverse strand, counting down.
CAATCCTCCTACGGTTCGCCCGAGCAGCTCAAACAGCTGATCGACAGTGCGCACCACTATGGCCTCGCGGTAATCCTCGATGTGGTCTACAACCACTTCGGCCCCGACGGCAACTACCTCGGCACCTACGCCAAGGGTTTCTTTCGCGAAGACGTGCACACGCCCTGGGGCGCGGGCATCGACTTTGATCGCCGGGAGGTCCGGGATTTCTTCATCGACAACGCCCTGATGTGGCTGCTGGAATACCGCTTCGACGGCCTGCGCCTGGACGCCGTGCACGCCATCAACGATCCCGAATTTCTGCAGGAGCTGGCGCAAAAAGTACGCCAGCAAGTCGACACGGGGCGGCATGTGTGGCTGGTGCTGGAAAACGAATTCAACCAGGCCAGCCTGCTGGAAAGCGGTTTCGACGCCCAGTGGAACGATGACGGCCACAACGCCCTGCACGTGCTGCTCACCGGCGAAACCGACGCCTACTACAGCGATTTCGCCCAGGACCCCACGGGAAAACTGGCGCGCTGCCTGAGCGAAGGATTTATCTACCAGGGCCACACCACGCGCCACGGCCACACGCGCGGCGAGCCCAGCGGGCACCTGCCGCCCAGCGCCTTTGTGCTGTTCCTGCAGAACCACGACCAGATCGGCAACCGCGCCCTGGGCGAACGCCTGCAGCAACTGTGTTCGCCCCAGGCCCTGAGCGCCGCGACGACCTTGCTGCTGATGTCGCCGATGATCCCGCTGATGTTCATGGGCGATGAAGTCAACGCCGAGGAGCCGTTCCTGTTCTTCACCGACCATCACGGCGAACTGGCCGAGGCGGTACGTGAAGGCCGGCGCAACGAGTTTGCCGACTTTGCCGCGTTCAGCGACCCCGAACGCCGCGAACGCATTCCCGACCCCAACTCCCTGCAGACCTTCCGCCGCTCGGCACCCGCCCTCGCCGACTGCGGCGACTCGCAGCTCTACCGGCACCTGCTGAGCCTGCGCCACCAACATATCGTGCCGCACCTGCCCGGCAGCATGGCCCTGGGTGCGCACGTGCTGGCAGAGGGCGCGGTCACGGCGCGCTGGCGCCTGGGCAATGGCAGCCTGTTGCAGATCGACCTCAACCTGAGCGCCGATTCTCTGAACTACCCGGCTGCCGAGCACCTCCTATTTGTGACGCAGGCCAGCGGGGCCGAACAATTGGCTCCCCTCAGCGCCCGCGTCAGCCTCACCCATTCCCCTGTTGGAGAGCACCCTTGAGCGACGCGCAATTGGAAATACTCGCCAGCCGAGCGGGCCTGGCCGTCGATTGGATCGACGCGAATGGCCGCCCGCAACATGTAAAGCCCGACGCCCTGCGCGCCGTGCTCAAAGGCCTGGGCCACCCGGCCGACAGCGACGCCGAGATCGAAGCCAGCCTGCTGGACCTCGAACGCGTGCAACAAGACAAGCACCTGCCGCCCCTGATGACCGTCGACAGCGGCGCCGGCCTGGACCTGGCGCGCTACTTCGCTCCCGGTACGCCGTGCCAGATTCACCTCGAAGATTCCAGCGTGCTGGACCTGAGCCTGGACGAGAACGCGGTGTTGCCCGGCTCGATTCCGGTCGGCTACCAACAAGTGCATATTGCCGACCAGCATTTCACCCTGGCCGTGGCACCGACGCATTGCTACACCGTTGCAGAAGCGGTCGACACCCAGACCGCCCGCGCCTGGGGCTTGAGCGCCCAGTTGTATTCCCTGCGCCGCAGCGGCGACGGCGGCTTTGGCGATACCCAGGCCCTGGAACAACTGGCCCGCGCCGCCGCCGAACGCGGCGCCGACGCCCTGGCCATCAGCCCGATGCACGCGATGTTCAGCGCCGACACCGAGCGCTTCAGCCCCTATTCCCCGTCCAGCCGCCTGTTCCTCAACAGTTTGTACGCGTCCCCCGGCTGCATCCTCGGCGAACGTGCGGTGCAAACTGCCATCGAAGCCAGCGGGCTGGCCGACGAATTGAATGACCTTGAGCAACAAAGCCTGATCGACTGGCCGGCCGCGGCCAAAGCCAAGCAGCGCCTGTTGCGCACCCTGTATGACGACTTCCGCCAGGGCGACCACCCGCAACATGCCGACTTCCTGAGCTTCCGCCAGGCTGGCGGTGAAGCCCTGGAAAACCACTGCCGCTTCGAAGCCGTACAAGCCGAACGCGCGGCCAACGGCGAGAGCCTCGACTGGCGCCACTGGCCAGAGGACTGGCACAGCCCGCAAAGCCCGGCCCTGGTGCAATTTGCCGAAGCCAATCGGGACGAAATCGGCTTCTACGCCTTCAGCCAATGGCTGATTGCTCGGTGCCTGGAACGCGCGCAACAAGCGGCGCGCGGCAGCGGCATGGGTGTCGGCCTGATCGCCGACCTCGCAGTGGGCGCCGACGGCGGCGGCAGCCAGGCCTGGAGCCGCCAGGATGAACTGTTGGCGGAACTGACCGTGGGTGCGCCACCTGACATCCTCAACCGTGCCGGCCAGGGCTGGGGTATCTCCGCGTTTTCCCCCGAAGGCCTCAAGCGCAACGGCTTTCGCGCGTTTATCGAAATGCTGCGGGCCAACTTCGCCCACGCCGGCGGCTTGCGCATCGACCATGTGATGGGCCTGCAACGCCTGTGGGTGATCCCGATGGACGCCTCTCCACGGGACGGCGCCTACCTGTATTACCCGGTGGATGACCTGCTGCGGCTGTTGGCCCTGGAGTCGAGCCGCCACCAGGCGATCGTCCTCGGTGAAGACCTCGGCACCGTACCCGACGGCCTGCGGGAAAAACTCATCGCGCGCTCGATCCTCGGCATGCGCGTGCTGCTGTTCGAACAAGACCACGGCGGCCAGTTCAAGCCGATCCTCGATTGGCCGGACAACGCGCTGGCCACCACCAGCACCCACGACCTGCCGACCCTCAACGGTTGGTGGCACAGCCGCGATATCGACTGGAATGTCCAGCTGGGCCTGATCGATGCACCCACCGTCGAGCAATGGAGCGAACACCGCCTGCGGGAACGCCAGGCACTGCGCCAGGCCTTGAGCCAGGACCCGCAGAACTTCATCGACGAAGTGCGCAACGAAACCGACCACGTCATCGACGCCAGCGTGCGCTACCTGGGCCACACCCGTGCACCCTTGGTATTGCTGCCGCTGGAGGACGCCCTGGGGGTCGAGGAACAATCCAACCTGCCCGGCACCACCGACACCCACCCGAACTGGCGCCGCCGCCTGCCGGGCGATGCCGCCACCCTGCTCGATGACGACAATGCCGCCCGCCGCCTTGAGCTACTGGCCGTGGCGCGCATCCAGGCCCAAGAGCGTGACCGATGAAAGCATTGACGCTACGGGCTACCCAGCGCCTGCAATTTCATAAGGGCTTCACCCTCGACGACGCCGTGCCGCTGGTGCCGTACTTCGCCGAACTGGGCATCAGCCACCTTTACGCCTCGCCATTGCTGAGCGCCCGCGCCGGTTCGATGCACGGCTATGACGTGGTCGATCCCACCACCGTCAATCCCGAGCTGGGCGGCGAACCGGCGTTGCGGCGATTGGTTGCGGCGTTGCGCGAACATGACATGGGGCTGATCCTCGATATCGTGTCCAACCACATGGCTGTCGGCGGTGCCGATAATCTGTGGTGGCTGGACTTGCTGGAATGGGGTCGCCTGAGTCCCTACAGCGAATTCTTCGACATTCAATGGCACTCGCCAGACCCGCTGCTCAAGGGCCAACTGCTGATGCCGTTCCTGGGCAGCGACTACGGCGAAGCCCTGCAGTCGGGTGCCCTGCCGCTGCGCTTCGACCCGCTGCACGGCAGCTTCTACGTCGAGCATTACGAACATCGCTTCCCGATCTGCCCGCGGGAATACGGCGAGCTGGTGCCCGTCAAGTCACTGGCCGATCGCTTCAGCAGCCTGGCCTACCAGCCGGACGCCTATCCCCAGGCCGCCGCGCTGAAACAGGAACTGATCGAGGCCGCCCGCGACCCCGAAACCCTGAAGGCCATCGAAGCGAACCTCGACCTCTACGACGCCCGCCAGCCCGAAGGTTTCGCCCGCCTGCACCACCTGCTGGAACAACAAAGCTATCGCCTGGCCAGCTGGCGCACGGCGGCGGACGATATCAACTGGCGGCGGTTCTTCGACGTCAACGAGCTGGGTGGCCTGCGGGTTGAACGCAGCGCGGTGTTCGAAGCGACCCACGGCAAGATCTTCCAGCTGATCAGCGAAGGCCTGATCGACGGCCTGCGCATCGACCACATCGACGGCCTCGCCGACCCACGCGGTTACTGCCGCAAGCTGCGCCGCCGGGTAGACTCGCTGGCGAGTGGGCGGCACTTGCCGATCTTCGTCGAGAAGATCCTCGGCGAAGGCGAAACCTTGCGTGAAGACTGGCGCGTGGACGGCACCACCGGCTACGAATTCATGAACCAGCTGTCATTGCTGCAACATGACCCGAAGGGCTTCGAACCCCTGGCCGAGTTATGGACCCGCCATACCGAACGCCCGTCTTCATTTATCGAAGAAGCCTGGCTGGCCCGGCAGCAGATCCTCAACGGTTCCCTGGCCGGGGATTTTGAAAGTGTGGCCCAGGCCCTGCTGCAAGTGGCCCGGGACGATGTGATGAGCCGCGACCTGACCCTGGGTGCAATTCGCCGCGCGTTGCAGGAACTGATCGTGCATTTCCCGGTGTACCGCACCTACATCAGCGCCCGGGGCCGCAGCGAACTGGATGACGTGTTTTTCCTGCAAGCCCTGGCCGGTGCCCGCAGCACCTTGAGCGAAGGCGACTGGCCGGTGCTCGACTACCTGGAAAAATGGCTCGGCGGCCAACCCTGGCGCGACCGCCCCCTGGGCCGCAAACGCAAGATGCTCAAGCACGCCTGCGTACGCTTCCAGCAACTGACCTCGCCGGCGGCGGCCAAGGCCGTGGAAGACACTGCGTTCTACCGCTCGGGTGTGTTGTTGTCGCGCAATGACGTGGGTTTCAGCACCGAACAATTCAGCGCCCCGCTGGAAGACTTCCACGCGGTCAACCAGCAACGACTGCGCACCTTCCCCGACAACCTGCTGGCCACCGCCACCCACGACCACAAGCGCGGCGAAGATACCCGTGCGCGCCTGGCCGTGCTCAGCGAGGCCGCCGACTGGTATGCCGAGCAGGTGGAGCAATGGCGCCCCCTCGCCGCCCGCCTGCGCAGCGATGCCAACACGCCGTCCGCGGGTGACGAACTGATCCTCTATCAGGTGCTGCTGGGCAGTTGGCCGCTGGACCTGTACCGCGACGATACCGAGGGCCTGGCGGACTATCACCAGCGCCTGTGGCAGTGGCAGCAGAAAGCCCTGCGTGAAGCCAAGCTCAACAGCAGCTGGAGCGCACCCAACGAGTTGTACGAGCAAGGTGTCGAAGCGTTCCTGTCACGGCTGCTGCTGGAGGACGCCGGCAAGACCCTGCGCGATGCCATCGGCGAGGCAGCCCAGGCCATCGCCCCGGCCGGCGCGCTCAACGGGCTGGCGCAATCCTTGCTTCGCCTCACCGTGCCGGGCGTACCGGACCTGTATCAGGGCGATGAGTTCTGGGACTTCACATTGGTGGACCCTGACAACCGCCGCCCGGTGGACTACCCCGCACGGCAACAGGGGCTGCACACGCCGCCGGACATCGGCGAGCTGATGTTCAACTGGCATGACGGGCGTATAAAACAGGCGTTGATCAGCCAGGTCCTGGGGTTGCGCAAGGCGCATCCGCAACTGTTTCGCCAGGGCACGTACGAGCCTCTGGAAGTGGTGGGCGAACACGCCGAACGGGTGGTCGCTTTCTACCGCGAATACCAGGGCAAACAGCTGCTGGTGGTGGTGCCACGCTGGCCTCACCGGCTGCTTGAAAACGGTGTGTATCCCCTGATCAACGCGCAGATTTGGGGCGATACCCGGGTCCGATTACCGTTCGCCGCTCCAACCCAAAATTGGAAGGGACTTTTCCGAACAGGCGCAGTCACACCAAACAAGGAGCTCATGATCAGCGCTGCCCTGGGGGATTTCCCGGTCAATGTCTTTATCAATCCTGATGATCAAGAAAGCTGAAATTTTCTGTGAGGAGCATTGCGATGAGTACTGAAGACAAACGCATCCGCGAATTGGCACATCAGATCTGGGAATCTGAAGGTAAACCCCATGGCGAGGACGCACGACACTGGGAAATGGCGCGCAAACTGGCGGAAGCCGAAGCGCTGACGCCATCCAAGGCACCGAAGGCCGCCGCCAAGGCCAAGCCAAAAGCCAAGCCCGCAGCGGCAGCGCCCAAACCGGCAGCCAAGCCAAGCGCAGTGCCGGCGGCGAAGAAGCCTGCTGCGAAGAAACCCAAGGCACCCTGACCCAAAGATCCTCCTGCAGGTGCGCCCGCACCGCAGGAGGCTATCCAACTACCGATATCCACCCGGCATCACGCCGGAATGGCCCCGTTCGGCCCGGAAAAACCCTTTTGCAGGAGCATCTCAATGAGCAAACCCAACAAGCCCAACTCGACGCCGGAAAACGAGCCGTCGCGGATTCGTGAAGGTTTGCCCTTCCCTCTCGGCGCGACCTGGGACGGTCTGGGGGTCAACTTTGCGCTGTTCTCGGCCAACGCCACCAAAGTCGAACTGTGCATTTTCGACGACAGCGGCGAAGTCGAGCTGGAGCGCATCGAACTGCCGGAATACACCGACGAGACCTTCCACGGCTACCTGCCCGACGCCCACCCCGGGCTGATCTACGGCTACCGCGTGTACGGTCCCTATGACCCGGCCAACGGTCATCGCTTCAATCACAACAAATTGCTGATCGACCCCTACGCCAAACAGCTGGTGGGCGAACTCAAATGGTCCGAGGCCCTGTTTGGCTACACCATTGGCCATCCGGACGCCGACCTCAGTTTCGACGAGCGCGACAGCGCGCCCTTCGTGCCCAAGTGCAAAGTCATCGACCCGGCCCACACCTGGGGCAACGACCAGCCAGTGCGCACGCCGTGGGATCGCACGATCATTTATGAAACCCACCTGCGCGGCATCACCATGCGCCACCCTTCGGTGCCTGAGGAAGTGCGCGGCACCTGCGCCGGGCTGATGGTCGACGATGTGCTCAAGCACATTCGCCAGTTGGGTGTCTCATCGGTCGAGTTGCTGCCGGTGCACGCCTTCGTCAACGACCAGCACCTGCTGCAAAAAGGCATGACCAACTACTGGGGCTACAACAGCATCGCCTTCTTCGCCCCGGACCCGCGCTACCTGGCCAGCGGCAAGATCGCCGAGTTCAAGGAAATGGTCGCGCACCTGCACGAAGCCAAGCTGGAAGTGATCCTGGACGTGGTCTACAACCACACCGCCGAAGGCAACGAGCAAGGCCCGACGCTGTCCATGCGCGGCATCGACAACGCCTCGTACTACCGCCTGATGCCCGATGACAAGCGCTTCTACATCAACGATTCCGGCACCGGCAACACCCTCGACCTGAGCCACCCGTGCGTGCTGCAAATGGTCACCGACTCGTTGCGCTACTGGGCGACCGAGATGCATGTCGACGGCTTCCGCTTCGACCTGGCAACCATCCTTGGCCGCTACCGCGACGGTTTCGACGAGCGCCACAGCTTCCTCGTGGCCTGCCGCCAGGACCCGGTGCTGCGCCAGGTGAAAATGATTGCCGAGCCGTGGGACTGTGGCCCCGGCGGCTATCAGGTCGGCGGTTTCCCGCCGGGCTGGGTGGAATGGAACGACCGTTTCCGCGACACCGTGCGCTCGTTCTGGAAAGGTGACGACGGCCAACTGGCCGACTTCGCCGGACGCATGACCGCCTCGGGCGAGATGTTCAACCAGCGCGGCCGCCGGCCGTACAGCTCGGTGAACTTCATCACCGCCCACGACGGTTTCACCCTGCACGACCTGGTGTCCTACAACGACAAACACAACGAAGCCAACGACGAGAACAACCAGGACGGCAGCAACAACAACCTGTCGTGGAACCACGGTGTCGAAGGCCCTACCGACGACCCGGAAATCAACGCGCTGCGCCTGCGCCAGATGCGCAATTTCTTCGCCACCCTGCTGCTGGCCCAGGGCACGCCAATGCTGGTAGCCGGTGACGAGTTCGCCCGGACCCAGCACGGCAACAACAACGCCTACTGCCAGGACAGCGAGATCGGCTGGATCAATTGGGAACTGGATGAAGACGGCAAGGCCCTGCTCAAGTTCGTCAAGCGCCTGATCAAGTTGCGCCTGGCGTACCCGATCCTGCGTCGCGGGCGCTTCCTGGTGGGCGACTACAACGAAGATATCGGGGTCAAGGACGTCACCTGGCTCGCGCCGAGCGGCGATGAAATGACCATCGAGCAATGGCAGGACAGCCATGGCCGTTGCCTGGGCATGCTGATGGATGGCCGCGCCCAGGAAACCGGGATTCGCCGCCCGGGGGCCGATGCCACGTTGTTGCTGGTGGTCAATGCCCACCACGACATGGTCAATTTCCGCCTGCCACCGGTGCCGGATGGCGGCTTCTGGACCTGCATGCTCGACACCAACCAGCCGGCAGTGCGTGGCCAGGAACGCTTCGATTTCGATCACGAATACGCGGTCACCGGGCGTTCGCTGCTGCTGTTTGAACTGCAGCATGAGGACGAGGTGTGACATGGCCTTGCATGAGTTTCTTCGCGGCTACCGGGATTACCCGGACACCCAGGCCCTTGGCGCTGCGCTGAGGGCTTTGGTGGAGGAAGGCCTGGACCAGTTGCCCTTGCCGGGCAGCGGGCAAACGTTGGAACGCTTCAGCCGGCTGGCGCAAGTCGCCGGCCATGACCTGCGGTTGTGCAAATTGTTTGAAGGCCACACGGACGCCCTGGCGATCATCGCTGAACTCGACAGCCCCTTGCCGCCGGTTGGCAGCACGTGGGGCATGTGGGCGGCCGAACCGCCCACCGCCAAGGTGCGGATCCGGCGTGACGGCCAACGTGTGCGGCTGGAGGGCCGTAAGGCCTGGTGCTCGGGCGCGGCGGTGGTCAGCCACGGCTTGCTCACGGCGTGGGATGAAGAGGATCGCCAGCAACTGGTTGCAGTGCAAATGCACCAGCCCGGCGTAACCGTCACCGATGAGGGCTGGGCCGCCGTGGGCATGGCCGCTACGGGCAGCGTTGAAGTGCTTTTCCACGACGCCGTTGGCCTGGCCATCGGCAAGCCTGGGGACTATTTGGCGCGCCCGGGCTTCTGGCAAGGCGGCATCGGCATCGCCGCCTGCTGGTACGGCGCGGCACAACGCTTGGCGGAGGCCTTGCGCGAGCAGTGCGCAAAACGCCCGGAGCCCCACGCCCTGGCGCACCTTGGCAGCGTCGACAGTGCCTTGCACAGCGCGGCCTGTGTGCTGCGCGACAGCGCCACCCATATCGACCGGCAGCCCAAGGCAGATGCCCGGCTGCTGGCACAACAGGCACGGGCCTGTATCGAAGAAACCGTCGACCAGGTGATTCACCATGTCGGCCGAGCACTGGGCGCCGGGCCGTATTGCAAGGACCCGCATTTTGCCCAGTTGATGGCCGACTTGCCGGTGTACCTGCGGCAAAGTCATGCCGAGCGCGACCTGGCCGCCCTTGGTCAACAAGTCGCCGATGAGCGCCCAGGGAGATGGGAACTATGAAGATCAATCCAATCGTCGGCCAGGGCACGCCCTTGCATGTGTGGCAAAGCTCGTCGCGACTGGCCGAGCTGCCTTGCGTAGACATTGCCGAACTGGTGCCTGAAGGCAGCCGCGCCGTGATCATCGCGCCACATCCGGATGACGAAGTCCTTGGCTGCGGCGGCCTGCTGCAAGGCCTTGCCGCGCTGGATCGCCCTATCCTGCTGATCTCCGTCACCGACGGCAGCGCCAGTCATCCCGGCTCGCGCCGCTGGCCGGTGGAACGCCTGAGCGTGGTGCGGCCGCAAGAGTCGGCGCAGGCCCTGCACCGGCTGGGATTGCCGTTGCACAGCCTGAAATGGTTGCGGGCCGGGTTCAGCGACAGCCAGGTCGCCGCAGGTGAAGAAGACCTGAGCCGCTTCATCGAGCGTTACCTCAAGCCCGGCGACGTGGTCTTCACCACCTGGCGCGAAGACGGTCATTGCGACCACGAGGCCGTGGGCCGTGCCAGTGCCAAGGCGACCCGGGCGGTGGGCGCAACCTTGCTCGAGCTGCCCGTGTGGACCTGGCATTGGGCAACCCCGGAAGACAGCCAGGTGCCCTGGGATCGCGCTCGTAAAATCCCCCTGACACCTGAAGCCGTGGCCCGTAAACGGCACGCCATCCATGCCTTCGCCAGCCAGTTGGAAGGCGACCCGCAGATCGGCCTGCCACCGGTGCTCGCGCCCTATGTGCTGGAGCGCCTGCTGCAACCTTTTGAAGTGGTGTTCGTATGAGTGTCGCCACGCCCTATTTCGACGAGCTGTTTGCCGGCAACGACGATCCTTGGGCCTTTCGGCAACGCTGGTATGAACAGCGCAAGCGGGCCCTGACCCTGGCGCTGCTGACCCGGCCGCGCTATGCCTCGATCTTTGAACCCGGCTGCGCCAATGGCGAACTGAGCTTCGAGCTGGCCCCGCGCTGTGACCGCCTGCTCTGCTGTGACACGGCACAAGCGGCGGTCAGCCTCGCACAGGCGCGGCTGCGCGGCTTCACCCACGCCACCGTGCAGCAGAGCCGCCTGCCACAGCAATGGCCCAGCGAAACCTTCGAGCTGATCGTGCTCAGCGAGCTTTGCTACTACCTGGACCCGAAGGATTTCGATGGGCTGATCGATCGCGCCCTCGCCTCCCTGACGCCTGACGGACAAATCCTCGCCTGCCACTGGCGCCCGGTCATCGAAGGCTGCCCGCAGACCGCCGAACAGGTGCATGCGCGCCTCGGTCAGCGCCTGGGCATGGCACATCTGGTGCAGCATCACGAAAGCGATTTTCTACTGGATTTGTGGAGCCGCGACGGCACCACGGTTGCGACCCTGGAGGGACTGCGATGATCGGCATCCTGATACCCGTGCATAACGAAGAAAAACTGCTGCCCGAATGCCTGAAAGCTGCGATGGTCGCCGCCAGTCATCCGGGCCTGCTGGGTGAAGAGGTGCAGATTCTGACAGTGCTCGACAGCTGCAGCGACCGCAGCGCCATGATCGCCCGCGAATACCAGGTGCACAGCCTGGAAGTGCAGGCGCGAAACGTGGGCCACGTGCGCGGCGTGGGTGCGCGGCACCTGCTTAACAACGGCGCGCGGTGGATTTCCTGCACCGACGCCGACAGCCGCGTCGCTCCCGATTGGCTGGTGGCGCAACTGGCCCTGGGCGTGGATGCGGTGTGCGGCACGGTGACGGTGGACGCCTGGAGCGAGGGCTTCGACCCGGCGGCGCAGATCCGCTATCACCAGGCCTACACCGCCCGGGACGGGCATCGGCATATCCACGGCGCCAACCTGGGCGTCAGTGCCGGCGCCTACGTGCGGGCCGGCGGTTTCGAGCCCCTGCCCTGCCATGAAGACGTGGAGCTGGTGCGCCAACTGGAGCGCTGCGGGGCTTCCATTGCCTGGAGCCACTCGCCCCAGGTGATTACCAGTGCCCGCCTGGATTGTCGCGCCCAGGGCGGCTTCGGTGATTACCTGAAGAGCCTGATGCAGGCCTCCTGAAAAAATTGCGACACCCGGCGGTGTTAAAGCGGCGATTCATAACTATCATCACTATTCCTTGCACGGCAATCCAGGGTTGGAACGCCGTCGCGCCGCGAGCGTGCAGTACCTGACGCTCGCGTACCACAAGAGCCGTCCCGTCAACGGGGTACGGCCTGCACCACCGATAAACAAGGACGTGACACCCATGAAGCCTGCACTGTTAAGTGACAACCGCCGGGGCCCCGCGCAAATCTGGAACAGCGCCCCGCAACTCGCGCAAATCCCTGCCATCAACCCCGCAACCCTGGTGCCCAAGGGCGCCCGCGTGGTGATCATCGCCCCGCATCCCGGCGACGAAGTGATCGCCTGCGGCGGTCTGCTGCAATTGCTCAGCACCCTTGAATACTCCCTGCAACTGATCTCCATTACCGACGGCAGCGCCAGCCATCCGGGGTCTACCGTGTGGCCGGCCAAACGCTTGAGCGTGGTGCGGCCCCAGGAAAGTGTCGAAGCCCTGCGCCGCCTGGGCGTGCCCCTGCACAGCCTGAAATGGATCCGCGGCGGTTTCGCCGACAACGCCCTGGCCGCGCGGGAACAGCAAATGAGCCAGTTCATTGCGCGCTACCTGCAACCCGGCGACGTGGTGTTCACCACCTGGCGCAACGACGGCAATGACGACCACGACGCCGTCGGCCGTGCCGCTGCCAAAGCCTGCGCAGTCAAGGGCGTGCGCTTGCACGAACTGCCGATCTGGGCGTGGCACTGGCCGCTTCGGGAAACCGCCGCCATCCCCTGGCAGCGCGCGCGCAAGGTGCGGCTCGACACCTGGAGCGTCGCCCGCAAGCTGCACGCCGCCCACGCCTATGCCAGCCAACTGGCAGGCGACCCGGAAATCGGCCTGGCGCCGATCCTGGCACAGGTGCTGCTGGAGCGCATGCGCGAGCCCTATGAGATTGTATTTTTGTAGGCGCACCCACTCGTCTATACCTGTAACTTCTGACAGTAGCGAACGCTCTTTCTGTGTGGCTAGCTTGGAACACCGGCTTGCAGGGAGGGCGAATCATGAGCACGCGGTTTTCATCAGTGACGTATCTGAGCGTCTGCAGCGTGACGACGCTGTTGCTCAATTGGCCCCTCCCCGCGCACGCCGCCTGTACGCTGGTCATAACCGCAGGCAACGACACCACCCTGTGCAGCGATGGCAGTGCTGGCGCGCTGACGGATTTACAAGGAAGCAACATCCTTGAGTTCCCCGTCGGCGGCACCGGCATCATCGTCGGCAACGTGACTTATGGCGCGGGAGATGATCGGGTCACGATGGATTCCGGCGCGATCAACGGTGCGATCAATCAAGGTGACGGAAGAAATATTTTCCAGCTGTTCAATGGCAATATCTCCGGCACGGTGACGCAAGGCGCGGGCGGTGATATTGCGCAAATCAGCGGCGGCAGCTCCGGTGCAATCTCCCAGGGTGACGGGGTAGACCAGTACTTCCAGAGCGGTGGCACCGTCGCCTCACTGGCTCAGGGCGACGGCCGTGACGAGTTCACCATGAGCAGCGGCAGGATTGTCGGCGCCTTTGAAGATGGAGATGTAGCGCTGATGACCGGTGGCAGCATCGGACGGGTCGACATGAAGCTCGACAACAACCTGTTTGACCTGCGGGGTGGAGCGATCATCGGCAACCTCGTTACTGGCTTCGGAAACGACACCATCCTGGTGTCCGGAGGAACGGTTGGTGGCAACATCAGCGTCAGCGGCGGCGACGACATCATCAACGTCAGCGGAGGGGAAATAAGTGGGCAGATCCTCGCCAGCTTTGGCAACGATGAGTTCACTTGGGAAAGCGGCGGTCTGATCCATAAGGAAATCCTCATGGGTGATGGCGCTGACAGGGGTTTCCTGCTCAACCTGACCGAAACCACCCTGGCCTCCACACCACTTCTGGATGGTGGTTTGGGTAACGACACCCTGACCTTCGACAACACCCGATCCGCCACGCCAACCCGCTATGTCAACTGGGAAACCGTCAACCTGGACAACAATTCGCGCCTGACCCTGGGCGGCGACTTCAAGCTCGGTGACAGCGCTACGGCCACCGGTACCCTGAATATTTTTGGCAGCGCCGCCCTGCAGGTAACACAGGGCAGCATCAGCCCCTTCACGGCCGGGCAACCAGCCAACCTGAACAACGGCGGCCTGATCGACATGACCACCGGCAGTTCCAGCGCCACCGACAGCCTGACCGTCAACGGCAACTACACCGGCAATGGTGGCGAACTGGCGCTGCAATCGGTACTCGGCGCCGACGGCTCGGCCAGTGACAAGCTGGTAGTCAGCCAGGGCACGCTGCAAGGCGGCACTACCATCACCGTCACCAACCTTGCCGGCCCCGGCGCCATGACGCTGCAGAACGGCATCCAGGTGGTTGAGGCGCTTAACGGTGCCACGAACAGCGACCTGGCGTTTACCCTGCGCGGTGGATCCGTTTCCGCAGGCGCCTATGAGTACTACCTGTTCAAAGGAGGCGTAACGCCGGGCACCGGGCAAAACTGGTTCCTGCGGTCCTCGGTGGTGGCGCCGCCGCTGCCCAACCCTGAGGATCCTGACGACCCAGTGGGCATTCTCCCCCCCGTCCCCGCCGACGGCACGCCGGACCTCCCGGGGATTTTCCCGGGAGAAGAACCCATACCCATCTATCGCCCGGAAGTCCCGGTGTATGCCGTGTTGTTTCCCGCCGTGCAGCAGATGGTCCAGGGCATGCTGGGCACCTACCACGAACGCACGGGCGATCAAAGCCTGCAACGTCAACCTGGCGCTTTAGCGGCCGGTTGGGGCCGGGTGTATGGCAGCAGCACGCGGCAATCATTCGCCGGCACCGTCAGCCCGTCGCTGGACAGCTCCCTGTCCGGTTTCCAGGTTGGCACTGACCTGTATGCCTGGACCAACGACGCTGGCCTGACCCAACGCTTCGGCTTCTTTGTCGGCCACAGCCGCCTGACCGGCAATGTGGCGGGTTTCAATGGCGGTTTTCAGGGCAAGGACGCCGGCAACACCACCCTGCGCGGTGACAGCCTGGGCGCGTATTGGACGCTAATCGGCGCCAACCGCGCCTATATCGATGTCGTGCTGATGGGCACGCGGTTCGATGGCCACAGTGAATCCGACCGGGGCGTCAAACTCCCAACCAAGGGCCACAACGTGCTGGGGTCTGTGGAGGTGGGAATGCCGTTTGCGGTGTCGGAACAGTGGGAGGTTGAGCCGCAGGCCCAGGTGATTGTCGATAGAAGCTATGTGGACAGCCAGAACGACGGAATCTCGGATGTCTCATTCCGCGCCGACACTAACGTCGTCACTCGTCTCGGTGTCCGCCTCAAGGGCAGCTACAGCGTGAGCGGCATGCCCCTGCTGCCTTATGTGCGTACCAACGTGTGGCACGCCAGCGCCGGGAATAACACCGTCACGTTCAATGACAGTACGAACATCCATACCGAACAGAAATCCACCACGCTGGACGTCAGCGCCGGGGCAACGATGCAGGTATCGAGCACGGTCAGTGTGTATGGCGAGGTGGGGTACAACAGCAATCTGGACAGTAATCAGCTGAATGGGCGCAAAGGCACGATTGGCATAAGGGTCGACTTCTAAGCCACAACACATCCCCACTGTGGGAGCGGGCTTGCTCGCGAATGCAGTGTGTCAGCCAAAAAATCTGGCACTGGTACTGCGCATTCGCGAGCAAGCCCGCTCCCACATGGGGTCTTCATCGGCTGGAAGTCAGGCGTCCGGTCGCAGGATCAGCACGCCCAATGGCGGCAGGTTCAACGACAGCGACAACGGCTGCCCATGCCTGGGCTCCTCCTCCGTAAACGCCCCGCCACCGTTGCCGAAGTTGGAACCGGCATAGGTGTCGGCATCGCTGTTGATCACCTCGCTCCAGCGCCCGGCAAACGGCACGCCGACCTTGTAGGCCTCACGCGGCACCGGCGTGAAGTTGGCCACCACCAGCACCGGCCTGCCATCCTTGCTCCAGCGCAACCAGGCGTAGACGCTGTTGATCGCGTCATCCCCAATCAACCACTGGAAGCCCTGTGGTGCGTCGTCCTGGTCATGCAGCGCCGGCTCTTCGCGGTACAGACGGTTGAGGTCGCCCACCAGTTTCTGCACGCCCCGGTGTTCGGGGTATTGCAGCAGGTACCAGTCCAGTTGCTGATCGTGGTTCCACTCGCGCCATTGGCCGAACTCGCAGCCCATGAACAGCAGCTTCTTGCCCGGGTGCATCCACATGAAGCTCAGGTACGCCCGCAGGTTGGCAAATTTCTGCCAGCGGTCGCCGGGCATCTTGTCGATCAACGAGTGTTTGCCGTGCACCACTTCATCGTGGGAAATCGGCAGGATAAAACGCTCGGACCAGGCATACACCAGGCCGAAACTCAGCTCGTTGTGGTGATGGGCACGGTACACCGGGTCCTGCTGGATGTAGTGCAGCGAATCGTGCATCCAGCCCATGTTCCACTTGTAGTTGAAGCCCAGGCCGCCCTGTTGGGTCGGCTGGCTTACGCCCGGCCATGCGGTGGACTCCTCGGCGATCACCAGCGCGCCGGGAGCCTCAAGGGCAACGACATCGTTGAGGTGGCGCAGGAAGTCGATGGCCTCAAGGTTTTCCCGCCCGCCGTGGCGGTTGGGTACCCATTCACCGGCCTTGCGCGAATAGTCGCGGTACAGCATCGAGGCCACCGCATCCACCCGCAGGCCATCGATATGGAAATGCTTGAGCCAGTGCAACGCCGACGCCAGCATGAAGCCGTGGACTTCGGTGCGGCCGAGGTTGTAGATCAGGGTGTCCCAATCCTGGTGGAAGCCTTCCAGCGGGTTGGCGTATTCGTACAGCGCGGTGCCGTCGAATTGCGCCAGGCCGTGGGTGTCGGTGGGGAAATGCGCCGGCACCCAATCCAGGATCACGCCGATGTCGGCCTGATGGCAGGCGTTGACGAAAAACGCGAAATCCTCCGGCGAGCCGAAACGTGCCGTCGGGGCAAATTGTGACAGCGCCTGATAACCCCATGAGCCGCCGAACGGGTGCTCCATGATCGGCATCAGTTCGATATGGGTGAAGCCCAACTGCTGTACATAAGGGATCAACCGCTCGGTCAGCTCGCGCCAACTGTACTGGCGGGACACCTCGCCGACTTCATCCAGCTCGCACTGCCAGGAACCGGCATGCAACTCGTAGATCGACAAGGGTGCGCTAGGCTTTTGTCGCTCGCTGCGCGATTGCATCCAGTCGTGGTCCTGCCAGTCGACCTGCAGCGGCGAAGCGACCTTGGACGCAGTATCCGGCGGCAACTGCGTGGCCAGGGCCATGGGGTCGGCCTTGAGCGGCAGAATGCCGTGGGCACCGAGGATTTCATACTTGTAGGCCGCGCCGGGTTGCAGGCGCGGGATGAAAATCTCCCACACACCGGACGGATGGCGCAGGCGCATCGGATGACGGCGCCCGTCCCAGATATTGAAGTCGCCCACCACCGAGACCCGGCGGGCATTCGGTGCCCATACCGCAAAACGCACGCCCTGGACGCCGTCGACGCTGGTCACTTGTGCCCCGAGGCAACTGCTCAGGTCGCGGTGATTGCCTTCGGCAAACAGATACACGTCCATCTCCCCCAGCAGCAGTTGCTGGAAGCTGTAAGGGTCTTCGGTGATCTGTTCGCCACCGGCCCACTGGATCTTCAGCAAGTACGCCTGACGGCTGCCGAAATGCCCGACAAACAAGCCCGGCACCTGGGTCGCATCGAGGCTGCCGATGTGCTCGCCGCTGTCGCGGGCCAGGACCTGGACACTCAGTGCTTCCGGCAGGAAGGCGCGAATGAACTGGCCGCCCTGCTCGTCGTCATGGGGACCCAGGATCGAGAATGGATCATGGTGCTCGGCCCGCACCAGGGCTTCGATATCAGCAGGCTTGGGCATCACACTCAACTTTTCCTGCAGCGGTTCTTTGCTTGTAAAACTCATGACGTCTCCCCACCGCGTGCAGTTTTCGATATTGGTTTCAACCCGCTGAGCAGCCCGTGCAAACCTTGCAACGGCACCGGCAACCAGCTCGGGCGATTCTCTGCTTCGTAGGCCACTTCGTACGCGGCCTTCTCCAGGCTGAACAACGCCAGCGCTGCGTCCTGGCCTTTGGCATCCTGCCAGTCATGGGCCAGTGTAGTCGTGGCAGCGTGATAGGCCTGGATAAATGCCTGCCTGGCCTCATGCAAGTAGCGATCCGCCACACGTTGCCGGGACGCATTGGCCTCGGGCGACTGGTCGACGCCCTGCACATTCACCGCCATGGCCGCCGCGTAATCAAACGAGCGCAGCACCCCGCTCACATCCTTGTACGGGCTGTGTTTGCCGCGACGCTCAGGCAGCGGCCGCGCCGGTTCGCCCTCGAAGTCGATGAGGTAGGCATCACCCTTGACCACCAGTACCTGGCCCAGGTGCAGGTCGCCGTGCACGCGAATGCGCAACCCGCCCACCGTGGCTTTCGCCAGGTCCTGAACGTGACTGGCGATGGCCTTTTTCTGCTCCAGTAAAGCACTGACCAACGCCTGATCGGCAGGGTTCAACTTGGTTTGATGCTGTTTGAGCAACTGCAAGGCGTGGTCGATTTGTGCGCCCACGTGCCTGGCCCAGCCCTGGCTGTCCTTGAGGGTTGTGACCTCGGGCTTGAACGCCTTGTTAGTGGTGGGCGCCGCCAGCACCAGGTGCATCTCGCCCAGGCGATGGCCGAGCAAGCCGGCGAAATCCGCCAGCTCGCCAAGGGCGTTGTAGTGCTGTTCCTGCTCGGACATGGCTTCGGCCAGTTCGTCGCGAATCGCTCGCTCCAGGTTATTCTGGGTCCAGCCCCAAGCGTCGCCCTGGTTGCTCAGGTAACCCTGGGCGATCATCAGCAGGTTGTCCTGGCCATCGGCGTCGTGGCGGATCACCGAGCCCAACAGCGGCGAGATATGCTCGTAGCCGGCCTCGGTCAGGTAGGCGCCCATTTCCAGCTCGGGGTGAACCCCGGCGCTGACTTTACGGATCAGCTTGAGCACCAGGCTGCCGCCCACCACCACGGAACTGTTGGACTGCTCCGCCGCGAGGTAGCGCACTTCCGACTCGTCGTTCAATTCCAGCTTGGCCAACTGCGCCGTGGGCTCGAAGCGAATCTCGCCATCGGTGGAGTCGAGGACGGTTTTGGCCTGCAGGCCTTGGATCACGCCGCGGATATAAGTGTCGAGGCTGAAGGCATCGGTCACCAAACCTACCTGACGCACTCGCCGTACACGGGCAAGCGCAAGTTGTTGCGGCAAGGCGCTGGTGAACTGGTCTTCGCCAAGGAAGCCGAACGGCAGCTGATAGCGGCTGACCTGGCCGGCGCTGGTGACTTCGATTTCACTGAGCAGCACCGGATGCTGCGGGTCGCCGAAGCGCACGCCATAAGCGATGTGCACGCTGTCGATTGCCGTATCCTTGCTGGCAAACCAGCGGCGCTTGGGCAGCCACGCCGGCAACGCATTCTGTTCCAGGGTGGTGCGGCACGGTGCTTCGAGCAATTCTTCCATGCGTTTCTTCAGCACCAGGGTGGTGAAGTCCGGGATGCTTTGTGCCGGTTCCACGTGCCAGCTTGGCATCTGGTTTTCCGCCGCCAGCACGAACCAGTAGAAGCCATACGGCGCCAGGGTCAGCAGGAAATTCAGCTGGCCAATGGGCGGGAAGGCATTGCCACCGAGCATCTCCACCGGAACCATGCCGGCAAACGCCGAGAGGTCCAGTTCTGCGGCCTGGGCACTGCGGGACACGTTGGCGACGCACAGGATGATTTCATTCTTGCCATCGGCGCCTGCGTATTCGCGGGTATACGCCAGGATGCGGCGGTTGCTGGGCGAGAGCATTTTCAGGCTGCCGCGACCGAACGCCTTGGACTGTTTACGCACCGCGAGCATGCGCCGCGTCCAGTTCAGCAACGAGTGCGGGTCCTGGGTCTGGGTTTCGACGTTGACCGACTGGTAGCCGTATTGCGGGTCCATGATCGGCGGCAATACCAGGCTGGCCGGGTCGGCGCGGGAGAAGCCGCCGTTGCGGTCGATGGACCATTGCATCGGCGTACGCACGCCGTCGCGGTCACCGAGGTAGATGTTGTCGCCCATGCCGATTTCATCGCCGTAATACAGGGTCGGCGTGCCCGGCATCGACAACAGCAGGCTGTTGAGCAGCTCGATGCGCCGGCGGTCGCGTTCCATCAGCGGCGCCAGGCGGCGGCGAATCCCCAGGTTGATACGTGCACGGCGGTCGGCAGCGTAATAGTTCCAGAGGTAGTCGCGCTCTTTGTCGGTGACCATTTCCAGGGTCAGTTCATCGTGGTTGCGCAGGAAGATTGCCCATTGGCAATTGGCCGGGATCTCCGGGGTCTGGCGCAGGATGTCGGTGATCGGGAAACGGTCTTCCTGGGCCAGCGCCATGTACATGCGCGGCATCAGCGGGAAGTGGAACGCCATATGGCACTCATCGCCGTCGTCGCCCTTTTTGTCCCCGAAGTACAACTGGGTGTCTTCCGGCCATTGGTTGGCTTCGGCCAGGAGCATGCGGTCGGGGTAGTTGGCGTCGATCTCGGCGCGGATCTGCTTGAGCACGTCGTGGGTTTCGGGGAGGTTTTCGTTGTTGGTGCCGTCGCGCTCGATCAGGTATGGAATCGCGTCCAGGCGCAGGCCGTCGATGCCCATGTCGAGCCAGTAGCGCATCACCGACAGGACGGCTTTCATGACCTGCGGGTTATCGAAGTTGAGGTCCGGCTGGTGGGAGTAAAAGCGGTGCCAGAAGTACTGGCCGGCGACCGGGTCCCAGGTCCAGTTGGACTTTTCGGTGTCGAGGAAAATGATCCGGGTGCCGTCGTATTTCTGGTCGTCATCGGACCATACATAGAAATCCCGCGCCGCCGAGCCGGGCTTGGCCTTGCGGGCGCGCTGGAACCAGGGGTGCTGGTCGGAGGTGTGGTTGATCACCAGCTCGGTGATCACCCGCAGCCCGCGTTTATGGGCTTCGGCGATAAAGCGCTTGGCATCGGCCATGGTCCCGTAGTCGCTGTGCACGCCGCGGTATTCGGCGATGTCGTAGCCATCGTCACGGCGTGGCGAGGGGTAGAACGGTAGTAGCCAGATGGTGTTCACACCAAGGTCGGCGATGTAGTCGAGCTTGGCGATCAGCCCGGGAAAATCACCGATGCCGTCGTTGTTGGAGTCGAAATAGGATTTGACGTGAACCTGATAAATCACCGCGTCTTTGTACCAGAGCGGATCTTTGATAAAGGTGGCAGCCTTGGGTTTCTTCGCCATTGGAAACTCCTGGAAAATTCGTGAGGGCCGCTGATCGTTCCCACGCTCTGCGTGGGAATGCCTGTTGCGACGCTCCGCGTCACGCTTGGGGGACGCAGAGCGTCCGGGGCTGCATTCCCACGCGGAGCGTGGGAACGATCTCAACTTACGGTAATGCGCCAGATGCCGAATGGCTGATGCCACGGTTCGATGCGCATCCACTGGGTCTTGCCGTACCAGGTCCAGCGGTGGCCGGTCATCAGGTCTTCGCCCTGGGTCTGGGCATCGTCCGGCAAGCCCAGCTCCCACAGCGGCAACTCGAAATTGGCCTCCTGGGCGTTGAACGGGTCGAGACTCACGGCCACCAGGATAAAGTTGCTGCCATCCTCGCTGCGTTTGCCGAAGTACAGGATGTTGTCGTTCCACGCGTTGTAGAGTTTGAGCCCCAGGTGCGTCTGCAAGGCCGGGTTCTGCCGGCGGATGCGGTTGAGCTGGGCGATCTCGGCAATGATGTTGCCCGGCGCCGTGAAGTCTCGCGGGCGGATCTCGTACTTCTCCGAGTCCAGGTACTCTTCCTTGCCCGGCACCGGGGCCGCTTCGCACAGTTCAAAACCCGAGTACATGCCCCACAGGCCTGAGCCCATGGTGGCCAACGCGGCGCGGATCAAGAAGCCGGCGCGGCCGGATTCATGCAGGAAGCCGGGGTTGATGTCCGGGGTGTTGACGAAGAAGTTCGGCCGGAAGCACTCGCGCCACGGCGACTCGTTCAGTTCGCTCAGGTACTCGCTCAACTCGGCCTTGGTGTTGCGCCAGGTGAAGTAGGTGTAGCTCTGGGAGTAACCAACCTTGCCCAGGCGCGCCATCATCGCCGGGGTGGTGAAGGCTTCGGCGAGAAAGATCACTTCGGGGTATTTAGAACGCACATCACTGATCAGCCATTGCCAGAACGGCAGCGGCTTGGTGTGGGGGTTGTCGACCCGAAAGGTCTTCACGCCCTCTTCCACCCAACCGACCACGATGTCGCGCAACTCGACCCACAGGCTGGGAATCGCGTCGGCCGCATAGAAGTCGACGTTGACGATGTCCTGGTATTTCTTCGGCGGGTTCTCGGCGTATTTGATCGTGCCGTCGGGCCGCCAGTTGAACCAGCCCGGATGCTGTTTGAGCCACGGGTGGTCCTGGGAGCACTGGATGGCAAAATCCAGGGCGATTTCCAGGCCATGGTCGGCGGCGGCCTTGACCAGGTTGCGGAAATCTTCACGGGTGCCCAACTGCGAATGGATCGCCTCGTGGCCGCCCTCTTCGCTGCCGATGGCATACGGGCTGCCCGGGTCGTCCGGCCCGGCGGTCAGGGAATTGTTCTTGCCCTTGCGGTGGCTGCGACCGATCGGATGGATCGGCGGGAAGTACAGCACGTCAAAGCCCATGTCGTGGATCATCGACAGCCGTGAGTGCACATCGTTGAATGTGCCATGGCGCGCGGGATCGTCGGTGATCGAGCGGGGAAACAACTCGTACCAGCTGGCAAATTGCGCAGCCTCGCGCTCTACATCAATCGGATACACCGGGCTGATGCTCAAATAGGCGCGGTGATCGGCCTGGGTCATCAGGTGTGCACTGTCTTCGTGCAGGAACAATGCGACCTGCTCGGTTTCCAGCAAACCGGAGAGTTCGTGGTGCAGCAACATCAAGCGGTCACGCAGCTCATTGTCACTGCGCTCGGCGGCTTGCAGGACCTGGCTGCGGCCTTCCTGCAACTCCAGGCTGACCGGCACCCCGGCCTCGTGTTTCTTGCTCAGTTCGTAGCGAAAGCTGGCAAACGTGTCGATCCAGGCTTCGATGCAATACTCATGCGGGCCCTGGGCGGTCACGGTGAATGCGCCTTCCCAGCCGTTGTTGCCGACATCGGTCATCACCACGCTGTGCCAGCTTTCTTCACTGCGCGGGCGCCAGCGGATCATCACCGCAAGCTTGTCGTGGCCATCAGCGAACACCTTGCTGGCAACCTGCACGCGCTGGCCAACCACAGCCTTGACCGCGAACTCGCCGCCATCGATCACCGGGGTCGTGCTTTCAATCGCGATCCTTGGCAGCAACAGTGCCTGGGACAGCGGTAATGTGGAGGTTGAATCGTCTTGAGTCAGTGTTTCAGCAGTCATCGAGCATCTCCCCTTAACGCCCAGTGGACGCTCTTGTGCTTGATTCAAATTCTGAAACGACGCCACTCTCCCTGAGCAGGGCCGTCTAGGTTCCGAGCATGCCGACGAGTGAAAAGTTCAGGCGGATATCCCGCCATCGGGCGGGGAATCAAATCCACCACGCGATTGTCCACCGATAGAGCAAAGCACAAAGGAGGCCATACCGATGAATATCCCTATTCCGGCTGAAACGCCTGATCCCAATATAGATAAGCCCACATTACCGCCGACCGAACCCGACCCGGTTCCCGAGCAGGAACCGCCAGGCACACAGCCACCACCGGTGGAGGAACCACCGACGACCATGCCGCCGGTGATTGTCTGAAGAGACCGATCACAGGAAGTAAAAAGCGGAAGCTTCAGGCTTCCGCGTTTACTTGAATCTATAAGCTGCAACTTCATTCACAAAAAATTATAAAGAACTGTCAAAACCGACAGTATCAGCCGAGACGAACGCCGCCCATGATCTAAGTGTGCGACGCGCGAACAACAGAACAATAAAACCTCTCGGAGATACCTCATGAAAAGAACAGCCGCCTACCTGCTGCTTTCCCTTTGCACCTTGACCGCCTGCACCACCGAACCCTCCGGCCCGCTCGATACGGAAATCGCAAGCAAATTAAACAACCGCTACCAGGACACCGCTGCTCAGTGTGCCGATGGCCTGGCCCTGTATCACTGCAATGGGGTGCTTATTCGCGTCACTGACAGCCTCATAGCATCGCCCGGCGAGCTTGAGCGCAATGCCGCCGCATTCTCTTACCTGCGAGCCGACCTGGGTATCAGGAAGCTGTTTGCACGGGACGCTGGCGTAATAATGTCGGCATTGCCCTCCACCGCAGCGGGCCCAATCAGCGTGCGCTGCTCTTTTCCCACCAATGGTGCGACAGGTGACCGCCCGGATGGATGCGGCGAAACTTCCAGGGAGCTGCCAGGCTACCAGCGTGAATGGAGCCGGCACTGCGATGAGCAAGGCGTGGTGGATGGCCCCACCTGGCTGGCCCACTTCAACAAAGTCAAACCGGCTTATTTTTTTATGTGTGCGTTTCGTGGATCGGCGCAGCAGTTTTCTCTAAGCATCACTGTCAGAAAACTGATGCCGGCAAACTATATTGAAGATTGGAATGAAGTCGTCACCTCAGCCTGGACAGTGTCCGAGATTGATAAAGTCCCCTTCCAGGCTTTCTTCTATAACGCTGCCAACTTGCCAGGAAGAGATGCGGCCAAGAAACTTCAGCGCGAGTATTACGGCTATACGCAGCGCCTGCTTCCGGTGGTTCGTGTTGACTTGCTCGCTCAAGACCAACGCATATTCGCGTATCACAAAGAAGATCAAATCACCATTCCGGTACAGTGATCAGTCCAGCAGGAGCGTGAAGTTGCACACGCCTCGATATCACGCTGTCAGCCCATTCACGCGCGACCTGATGAAAAATACGGCGACTAATTCTTTTCCAATAGCCTGACGATTCTTGGCATCACACTGAACACCGCCAAAGCCAACAACGTGCTGAGTACCGCCGTGGATTCCCGCCCCATTCCCGCCGCCACCCCAATGGCGGCGGTCATCCACAAGCCGGCGGCGGTGGTCAGCCCTTTGACGTGCTGACCCTCCTCGTCTTCCTTGCCCTTTAGGATGGTGCCGGCGCCAAGAAAGCCGATACCCGCGATCACGCCCTGCAGCACACGGCTCATGGCGTCTGCCTGGGAGCCGGACATGCTCGGCACCAACACGAACAGCGCGGCGCCGAGGGCCACGAGCATGTGGGTGCGTACCCCGGCGGCCTTGCCTTTCTGTTCGCGCTCGTAACCCAGGATCCCGCCCAATATCGCCGCAATCAGCAGCCGAACGGTGATTTGCGTGAGTTGCCGGGCATCGCCGATATCGGCAAATTCCGCTTGCAGGGTTACCCAGACTTCATGCCACCAGGCGTCCATGGACGTTTCCTTGTTGGGGGTCGATAGAACATGGACAGCATCGACCGTCAGTCAGTTGCGCAGAACCATTGCCTGCGCATCCCACCCTAATCAGTAATAGTCCACAAAAAGGAGATCGATATGCCCGTACGTATCGAAGGTCAGCAATGTTTCTTCACCGTCGATGTGGACGGCCACGAGAAACAACTGGAAGCCACCCATGTCACGGTCGAAACCGACAGCGAGAAATCCATGTCGTTCGTGAAGCTGAACGGTGACCGCACCTATATTACCGAAGCCGAAGCCGACGCATTGACCGTAGCGGGTGCCAAAGACGGCCGTAAGCACTTGAAAGCTACCGACGGTGATTCGGTGATTTGATTGACCTGGATCAGCCCCGCCTCAAAAGCGCTGCACCCCGCGCACCACCGGGTGCAGCACATTGTCGCAGGCATGCACGGGCGGCCCATCTGATCCGCTTTTTATCGCGATACCTGAGTCTGTTATGCAAACAGAGCGCCGGTCATAGTTCATCTGCCTGATGGAGGCTGATGAGCGAAAGACCATGAGCGATAGAATCCCCGTCCGAACCGTAGAAGTGTTTGAGCCTGCACATCCAAAGAAGATGAAGGCCAAATCCAGCGACAACCTGATTCACACCCGCAGTTTTACCGGCCTGTTCCGTACCTTGCGCGTGGCAGGCGCAGGCTTTCTGTTCCTGGCATTTTTCGGCACCGTGTGGCTGAACTGGGGCGGACGGCAGGCGGTGTTATGGGACCTGGCTGAAAGCAAATTCCACATCTTCGGTGCCACGTTCTGGCCCCAGGATTTCATCCTACTGTCGGCGCTGTTGATCATCTGCGCGTTCGGCCTGTTCGCCATTACCGTATTCGCAGGGCGTGTGTGGTGTGGCTATACCTGCCCGCAAAGCTCGTTTACCTGGTTGTTCATGTGGTGCGAAAAGGTCACTGAAGGCGAGCGAAACCAACGCATCAAGCTGCAAGCTGCGCCCTGGAGCCTGGACAAGCTGGCGCGGCGCTCGGCCAAGCACGCGCTGTGGCTGGGGATCAGCGTGCTGACCGGGCTGACATTTGTCGGCTACTTCACGCCGATCCGGCCGCTGGCCGAGGAGCTGCTGACCTGGCAGATGGGCGGCGTAAGCCTGTTCTGGGTGCTGTTCTTTACCGGCGCCACCTACATCAACGCCGGCTGGCTGCGTGAAGCGGTGTGCATGCACATGTGCCCGTATGCGCGGTTCCAGAGTGTGATGTTCGACAAGGACACCCTGACCATTTCCTACGACGTAGCCCGCGGCGAGAACCGTGGCCCGCGCAAACGAGACGTGCAACCGGCGGACGTCGGCCTGGGTGATTGCATCGACTGCCAGCTGTGCGTGCAGGTATGCCCCACCGGCATCGACATCCGTGACGGCCTGCAAATGGAATGCATCGGCTGCGCCGCGTGTATCGATGCCTGTGATTCGATCATGGATAAAATGGGCTATGCCCGTGGCCTGGTCAGCTACACCTCGGAGCATCAGTTGCAGGGTGGCAAGACCCATCTGCTCAGGCCACGCCTGATCGGCTACAGTGCCGTGCTACTGGTGATGATCGGCGCGCTGGTGGTGGCGCTGGTGGAACGCCCGATGGTGTCGCTGGACGTGACCAAGGACCGGGGGATGTTTCGCGAGAACAGTGACGGCTTCATCGAGAACATCTACAGCCTCAAGGTCATCAACAAGACCCAGCAGCGCCAGGATTACCGCCTGGAGCTGATGGACGGCGACGGCTTCCAGCTGCAGGGCAAGACCGAGATCAGCCTGGCACCAGGTGAGATTACCGATGTGCCGGTGTCGGTGGCGATGACCGCAGAGAAGCCCGCCAGCAGTTCGCAGACGATCCGCTTCAAGGTCTCGGACGTGGATGAGCCGTGGATTTACAGCGCGGCGGACAGCCGGTTTGTGGCGCCATTGAATCGCTGAGCCCAAGCTTTCAGCAACACTGGAGATCAAAATGTGGGAGCGGGCTTGCTCGCGAAAGCGGTGTGCCAGTCAATGGATACATCAACTGAAAGATTGCTTTCGCGAGCAAGCCCGCTCCCACCGTTTGATCTGTGTTCAATCAGCAAAATCTGTTCAAAGCACTGAGCCCCAATGAAACGCTACGAAAAATTCGCCGACGACATCGCAGAACTGATCCGCTCCGGCGTGCTCGGGCCCGGCCAGCGCGTGCCTTCGGTGCGTTATGCCAGCCAGACCTACGGTGTCAGCCCGTCCACGGTGTTCCAGGCGTACTACCTGCTGGAGCGACGCGGGCTGATCCGCGCCCGCCCGCGCTCCGGGTACTTCGTCAACACCCATGCGCCCAGCCCGTTTTCCGAGCCGGTGGTGAGTGCCCATGTGCACGAGTCCACCGAGGTGGACGTCAGCGAATTGGTGTTCTCGGTGCTCGATTCCATCAAGGACCCGCAAACCGTGCCCTTCGGCTCGGCCTTCCCCAGCCCGACGCTGTTCCCGCTGCAACGCCTGGCCCGTTCCCTGGCCAGCGCCAGCCGGGAAATGGACCCGCGCATGGTGGTCACCGACATGTCGCCGGGCAACCCGCAACTGCGCCGGCAAATTGCCTTGCGCTACATGGTGGGCGGGCTGATGTTGCCCATGGAAGAACTGTTGATCACCAACGGCGCCCTTGAAGCACTGAACCTGTGCCTGCAAGCCGTGACCGAGCCGGGCGACCTGGTGGCCATCGAAGCACCGGCGTTCTACGCCAGCCTGCAAATCCTCGAGCGCCTGAAACTCAAGGCGGTGGAAATCCCCGTACACCCACGCGATGGCATCGACCTCAAGGTGCTGGCGCAAAGCCTGGAGCGCTACCCGATCAAGGCCTGCTGGTGCATGACCAGTTTCCAGAACCCGATGGGCGCAACCATGCCCGAGGCCCGGAAACAGGAACTGGTGGAGTTACTGCGCAGCCACCAGGTGCCGCTGATCGAAGACGACGTGTACGCCGAGTTGTACTACGGTCAACAGGCGCCCAAACCGGCGAAGGCGTTCGACACAGAAGGCCTGGTGATGCATTGCGGCTCGTTCGCCAAGAGCCTGGCTCCGGGCTACCGCATCGGCTGGGTCGCCGCCGGACGTTATGCGCAGAAGATCGAGCGGCTGAAGTTGATGACGTCGCTGTGTGCCTCGATGCCCGCCCAGGCGGCGATTGCCGATTACCTGCAACACGGCGGGTACGACCGGCACCTGCGTAAATTGCGTTACGCGCTGGAAGAACAGCAAAGCGCCATGCTCGCCGCCATCGCGCGCTATTTCCCGGCGCAGACACGGGTCAGCCAGCCTGCCGGCGGGTACTTCCTGTGGCTGGAATTGCCGGAGCAGACCGACTCGTTGAAGTTGTTCCAGATGGCGCTGGCCCAGGGCATCAGCATTGCACCGGGGCCGATCTTCTCGCCGACACAGCGCTTCAGGAACTGCATTCGCTTGAACTACGGCAGCCCGTGGGATGAGTCGTGTGAGAAGGCGATGGAGACGCTGGGGAAGATTGTGCGGTCGTTTTAACCTACGGATGGGAACCGTAGCCGGGCTAAGAACCACACAGGAGTGCGCTATTTCTTACGATAGAAAGAGCGCATTCACTTGGTTCACATCAGAGATGCCTTATGACTATTTCTTCAGCTGCCGGCCTGCGACCCCTTCCCGTTCCTCCCCACTATATGCGTGCCGCAGAGCAGCAACAGGTGCGCGAAATGACAGGCGCTACCGGGCGCCCCGCGGGAGATCATCGATCGAGTGACCAGATTACCGAACAAAGCCCTGTGCTGAAGAACTTCCTGGATAACCGCGACCACTACGAAGTGAGCGATGACCTGAAGCGCCAGGTGGGTGACTGGAGCGCGGCCAACCAAGACCCGGACTCTCGCGCCGACGCCACCTACAACCTGGATAAGGTACTGCGATTTATCGACAATGTGGACGATCTCAAATTAAGCGCCAGCCATAGCCGCAACGGTGTCCTGGACGGTTTTTCGAATCACGGCTACGCCATTCATCCAGACTCGGAGGCCAGCCTGCTCAAGGCGTTTTCCCTCAGGGGCTATGAAGCGCTGCGCGGCGCCTGATACCTGGGCTGTGGCGAGCGGCGTGCCCCTCGCCACAGGCGGTACAAAACTACCGACCGCCCGCCAGGTCAAGAAAGGTTCCCGTCGCATAGGACGCCTTGTCCGAGAGCAGCCAGATAATCCCTTCCGCGACTTCCTCTGCACGCCCGCCACGGGCCATGGGGATGCCCGGTTCAAGCTTGCTGACCCGATCCGGGTCGCCGCTCAGGGCGTGGAAGTCGGTGAAAATAAACCCGGGACGCACGCCATTGACCCGGATCCCCTCGCCCGCCACTTCCTTGGAGAGCCCGAGAGTGAAGGTATCCAGCGCGCCCTTGGACGCGGCGTAATCCACATATTCCCCCGGCGAGCCCAACCGGGCGGCGGCCGATGAAACGTTGACGATGCTGCCGCCCTGCCCGCCATGCTTGGGCGACATGCGCAGCAGCGCATGCTTGGCACACAGGATCGGCCCCAACACATTGGTCCTGAGGGTCTTCAGGATGCGGAACTCGGACATCTCATCGACCCGCGACTTGTGCCCGACGGTACCTGCGTTGTTGACCAGTGCCGTCACCCGGCCCAGTTCGGTATCGATCCGGTGGAACAGGCCAATCACTTCGTCTTCGATGCTGACATCAGCCCGCACGGCAATCGCCTGGGCGCCGAGGGCACGCACTTGCTCAAGTACGCGGTGGGCGGCGTCTTCATCGGCCTGGTAATTGATACAGATGCGATAGCCCTGGGCGGCGGCCAGCAGCGCCGTGGCGGCGCCGATCCCACGACTGCCACCGGTGATGACGACGACTTTGTCCATGTGTAAGGTCTCCTGGTTCAACGTGAGCTGATGGATCCAATACTACCTGCGCCCTGCAGGTTTTGCATGGGCTCACATCACCGAATGCACACTCACCACCTGCTCGGCGCGCTGGATGTCGGCCATGAAACCCTCGGCCGGTAACGGATGCCCCAGCAGATACCCCTGAAGCGAATCGCAGCCCAGCCGGGTGAGGAAGCTCTGCTGTGAGTCGGTCTCTACACCCTCGGCCACAATACGCAGGCCCAGGGCCTGACCGAGGGCAACGATGGCCGAGACGATGGCGGCGTCGTCGCTGTCGTGCTCCAGGTCACGCACAAATCCCCGGTCGATCTTCAGCTCATTGGCCGGCAGGCGCTTGAGGTACATCAGGCTCGAATAGCCGGTACCGAAGTCGTCGATGGACAGGTC
Organism: Pseudomonas sp. IPO3774; assembly: GCF_013386835.1. Classification (NCBI taxonomy): domain Bacteria; kingdom Pseudomonadati; phylum Pseudomonadota; class Gammaproteobacteria; order Pseudomonadales; family Pseudomonadaceae; genus Pseudomonas; species Pseudomonas sp. IPO3774. The sequence goes on along the minus strand of NZ_JACAQY010000003.1, from coordinate 54,613 downwards.
GACGCCCATGTCCGAAAGCTTCTGCAACACCGTCATGCTCGCGTCGGCATCGCTCATGGCGGTGGTTTCGGTGATTTCCAGGGTCAGGCTGTTGGCTGGCAAGCGGTGGCGTTCCAGGGCAGCGGCGACACTCTTGACCAGCCCGGCGTGGCAGAACTGCAACGCCGACAGGTTCACGGCAATGCGCCAGTCGTGATAGCCCTGGGCATACCACACCTGCATCTGGCGGCAGGCTTCGTTGAGTACCCATTCGCCGATGGGGATGATCAGCCCGGTCTTTTCCGCCAGCTCGATAAACTTGTCCGGCAACAACAGGCCTTGTTGCGGGTGCTCCCAGCGCAGCAGCGCCTCGGCACCGACCGGGCGGCCGCTGATGGCGTCGAACTTGGGCTGGTAATAAAGCCGGAACTGCTCGTGCTCCACGGCATTGCGCAAGTCCTGCAGCAGTTGCAGTTGCTTGCGCGCATTGGTGTTCATCGACACGTCGAAAAAGCTGTAGCCGTTCTTGCCCATGCCCTTGGCGTGATACATCGCCGCGTCTGCGTTCATCAGCAGTTCCTGGGGCGTGGCGCCGTTGCCGGGGAACAGTGCGATGCCGATGCTGGCGGAGATTTTCAGCTCATGCTCGGCGACGTGGAAGGCCTGGTTGATCATGCCCACCTGGCGCTCGGCCAGGCGCAACGCATCGTCGGGCTGGCCCAACTGCACCAGCAATACAAACTCGTCACCGCCGATGCGGGCCAGGGTGTCCTGGCTGCGCAAGTCTTCGCGCAGGCGCAGGCCGACTTGCTGCAACAGCTGGTCGCCCATGTGGTGACCAAAAGCGTCGTTCACCGGCTTGAAGCCGTCCAGGTCGATAAACATCAGCGCGAAGCAGCCGCCCTCTTCGTTCACCCGCTGTATCGCCTGCTGGATCCGGTCGGCGAGCAGGGTGCGATTGGGCAAGCCGGTGAGCATGTCGTGCAGGGCCAGGTGGGTGAGTTCCTGGTTGGCCTGGGTCAGGGAGTCGGCCAACACCGCGGTGCGGGCTTCCAGGCGGGCGTCGGCCAGGGAGGTCAGCAGCGCGATGATCAACACTGCCAGGGTGGTGACCAGCACCAGGTTATCCAGGCCCTTGCCACTCAAGCCGTCCAGGGCCGCGCCGCAGAAGCTGCCATCGGCGAAACGCGCGGCGGCCATGCCGGTGTAGTGCATGCCGACAATCGCCACACCCATCACCATCGCCGCCCCGCCTCGGGCCAACCGCACATACGGCGTGTTGCGCCGCAGGTTGAAGGCAATCCACAACGCCGCCGCCGACGCACCCACGGCAATCAGCAACGAGGCGGTGAACAGCGTGGGGTCGTAGTCGATGCCGGGGGTCATGCGCATGGCGGCCATGCCGGTGTAGTGCATGGCGCTGATGCCGGCGCCCATGATCAATGCGCCAAATGCCAGTTGCCACGCCGGCAAACGCGGCTGGCTCACCAGCCACAAGGCAAAACCGCTGGACAGGATCGCGATCAACAACGACAGCGCCGTGATGCCGACGTCATAGCCAAGGCTGATGGGCAGGCGGAAGGCGAGCATGCCGATAAAGTGCATCGACCAGATCCCCACGCCCATCGCCAGCGCGCCGCCGCCCATCCACAGGTACACCGCGCGGCCCCTGGCAGTGGCGATGCGGCCGGTCAGGTCCAACGCCGTATAGGATGCGAGGATCGCGACGAACAGGGAAATCAGGACCAGGGCGGGGGAATAACTACCGGTGAGCATGGGACTTCTCGTGACCTATGGGCCGAACGGCATCCGTGCCGGGCTGAAAAGTCAGGGATTGTAGCGAGAATAAATCTTGTACACCTGAAATATTGTCGTATAGCCATCATTCAAAATTTGACGCCAATCCGCTGGCTCAAAAACACCGCAGAACCCTTGTGGGAGCGGGCTTGCCCGCGAAAGCGGCGGGTCAGTTCATACACAGTTGACTGACCCGCCGTTTTCGCGAGCAAGCCCGCTCCCACACAAGCCCGTACACCAGCCAGAGCGGGGTTTACTTCTTGTCGCTCAGCTGCATTTGGCCATCCCAACCACCGCCCAGTGCAGCGATCAGTTGCACACTGGCAACCAGCCGGGTTTGCAGCAGGGTCAGCACCGTACGCTCGTTGCTCAGGGCGGTGGCTTGCACGGTGACCACATCGAGATAGGCGATCAACCCGGCCTTGTACTGGTTCTGGGTCAGGCGCAGGGATTCCCGGGCCGCTTCGAGGGCCTCGTTACTCACGACCGCCTCGTCTTCCAGGACCTTGAGCTGGACCATGTAGTTTTCCACCTCGCGGAAACCGTCGAGTACGGTCTGGCGGTACTTGGCCACGGTTTCATCGTAGGACGCCTCGGCGCGGTCAACTTCGGCCGAACGCTGGCCCCCGTCGAACAGGGTCATGGCGAGTTTCGGCCCCACCGACCAGAAGCGGTTCGGCAGGCTGATCCAGTCGGCGTAGGTGCTGCTGGAATAGCCGCCGGCCAGGCTCAGGGTCAGGTCCGGGTAGTAAGCGGTCTTGGCCACGCCGATGTTGGCATTGGCCGCGATCACCGAGCGCTCCGCCTGGGCGATATCCGGGCGGCGCTCCAGCAGTTGCGACGGCAGGCTCACCGGAATCTGCGGCAGCGCCGGAATGTCCTTGCTCACCGCCAGGTTGAAGTTGGCCGGCGGCACACCGATCAGCACGGCAATTGCGTTTTCCAGCTGCGCCCGCTGCCAGATCAGGTCGATCATGCTGGCCTGGGTGCTTTTCAGCTGGGTCTGGGCCTGGGCGATGGCGTCCTTGCCCGAGACACCGGCGCGGTATTGGTTCTGGGTCATCTGCAGGGAGCGCTGGTAGGTGTCCACCGTGGCCTGCAGCAAACGGGTCTGTTCGTCCATGACCCGCAGTTGCAGGTAATCCTGCACCAGTTCCGATTGCTGGCTCAGGCGCATCGCCGCAAGATCCGCCGCGCTGGCTTCGGCGCTGGCTTCATTGGCTTCCAGGCCCCGGCGCAGTTTGCCCCAGATATCGGCTTCCCAGCTCACGCCCAACTGGGTGTTGAGGGTGTCGCGAATACCGCTGCTGGAGCTGCTGAGGCTGGCGTTACTGCTGCCGGTACCCTGGCTGGCCCGGCTTTTCGAGGCACTCAGGTCAACCGTGGGGAAGAACGCCCCACGGGCACTGCGCACCTGCGAGGCGGCCTGGCGATAACGCGCCTCGGCCTGGGCCACGGTCTGGTTGGAGCTGTTGAGTTTTTCTACCAGCTCATTGAGTTGTTTGTCGCCGTACAGCTCCCACCAGGCGCCCCGGGCCAGCGAGTCGCTGGGCGCGGCCTGGCGCCAGCCCTGGGCCTCTTTGTACTGGGCAGGCTCGGTCAATTCGGGGCGTTTGTAGTCCGGGCCGACGGCGCAGGCGCTGAGCATCACGCCGCACAGGGCCAGGCTCAGCAGCTTTGAGCCGCGAGTCATCGCCAGACGTTGCACGGTGGGAAACGTTGAATCGGTCATAGCGCAGTGTCCAGGGCAGCATCGGTACGCACTCCGCGCCAACCGTTGAAACGGTGGCGCAGGCGGTCGAGATAAAGGTAAACCACAGGCGTGGTGTAGAGGGTCAGGATCTGGCTGAACACCAGCCCGCCGATAATCGTCAGGCCCAGAGGCTGGCGCATTTCCGCGCCTTCGGCCGTGCTGAGCAGCAGCGGCACGGCGCCAAGAATCGCCGCCAGCGTGGTCATCAGGATCGGGCGCAGCCGCACCAGGCAGGCGGCGCGGATCGATTCCAGCGGGCTCATGCCGTCCTTGCGTTCCAGTTGCAGCGCAAGGTCGATCATCAGGATCGCGTTTTTCTTCACCACCCCGATCAGCAGGAACAGTCCCAGCAGCGAGATCAGGCTGAACTCGCCCCCCAGCAGGTAAATCGAAAGCAAGGCGCCCACCCCCGCCGACGGCAAGGTCGACAGAATGGTCAGCGGGTGGATATAGCTCTCATACAGAATCCCCAATACCAGGTACACCGCTACCAGTGCACCGAGGATCATGAACGGCTGGCCTTTCTGGGTGGCGGCGAAGGCGTCGGCCGTACCGGCCATCTTCGCGATCACCTCTTCCGGCAGGCCGACCTTGGCAATCGCCCGCTCAATGGCAGCCGTGCCCTGCTCCACCGTGACGCCGGGCGACATATCAAAGGCAATGTTTTCCGAGGCGAACTGGCCTTCATGGCTGACCCGGTCGTCCGCCAGGCTGTTCTCATAGTGAGCGATGGCCGACAGCGGCACGCGCGCACCGGTGGACGTGATCACCTGCATCTGATTGAGGGTGATCGGGTCCTGGGCGTACTTCGGATTGACCTCCATCACCACCTGGTACTGGTTGAGGCTGTCGTAGATGGTGGAAATCTGCCGCTGGCTGTAGGCGTTGTTGAGCACGGCAGTGACCATGTCCATGTCAATGCCCAGCCGCTTGGCCTGGTCGCGGTCGACAATCAACGTCACCTGGGCCGCCCCACGTCCTTCACGGGCATCGATGGCGGTCAGCTCCGGCAGCTCACGCAACGCGGCAACCACTTTCGGGTACCACAGGCGCAAGGCCGCCAGGTCGCCGCTCTGCAGGATGTAGGAATACTGCGAGGTGGTCTGGTCGCGGCCGCCGCCGAATTGCAGGTCCTGGTCAGCCATCAGCATCAGGCGCCCGCCGGGCACCAGTGGCACATTCTTGCGCATGCGCTCGATCACCGCCTGGGCAGAAATCTTGCGTTCGCTGATGGGCTTGAGCCGCACCAGCATCACCGCGTTGTTGGTGCCGCTGTTGCCGCCGATAAAGCCTGCCACGCTCAACACCGCCGGGTCCTGCAGGACCGCCTTGCGGAAGATTTCCATCTTCGGCTGCATCACACTGAATGACAGCCCGTCGTCGCCACGCACAAAGCCGATCAGTTGCCCGGTGTCCTGCTGGGGCATGAAGGTTTTCGGCACCACCACATACAGCGCGACGTTGACCCCGATGGTCACCAACAGGCTGAGCAGCGTCAGGCGCTTGTGGCGCAGCACCCAGTCCAGGCTGCGGGCGTAGCCTGCCACCATGCGGTCGTTGATCTTCTGGCTCCAGCGCTGCAAGCCTGTTTCCTGGCCTTTGACATGCGGCTTGAGCCAGCGGGCGCAGAGCATCGGGGTCAGGGTCAGCGACACCACCAGCGAGACGATGATCGCCGCTGCCAGGGTGATGGAAAACTCGCGGAACAGGCTGGTAACGATACCGCCCATGAACAGGATCGAGAGGAACACCGCCACCAGCGAGACGTTCATCGACAGCAAGGTGAAGCCGACTTCCTGGGCCCCCAGGTACGCCGCCTTCATCGGCGGCACACCCTCGTCGATGTGCCGGGAAATGTTCTCCAGCACCACGATGGCATCGTCCACCACCAGGCCGGTGGCGAGGATCAGCGCCATCAGCGACAGGTTGTTCAGGGAAAAGCCGAACAGGTACATCACTGCAAACGTGCCCACCAGCGACACCGGCACCGCCAGGGTGGGAATCAGCGAGGCGCGGAAGTTGCCGAGGAACAGGTACACCACCAGGATCACCAGGGCCACGGCAATCAGCAGGGTCATCTCGGCTTCGTGCAAGGTGGCGGTGATCACCGGCGAACGGTCCATGGCCAGGTTCAGCTTGACGCTGGACGGCAACACCGCCTGCAAGGCCGGCAGTTGTGCCTTGATCTGCTTCACCGTCTCGATGATGTTGGCGCCGGACTGGCGGTTGATCACCAGCAGCACCGCCGAGTCATTGTTGAAGAAGCCGCTGTTGTAGCGGTCCTCGACGCCGTCGCTGATCTTCGCCACATCCCCCAGGCGCAAGGCCGCGCCATTCTGGTAGCGGATCAGCAGCGGTTCATAGTCCTTGGCCTTTTCCAGCTGGTCGTTGGCCTGGATCTGCCAGTTGCGCTGGCTGTCCTCCAGCGAACCCTTGGGCCGGCGCACGTTGGCATTGGCGATGGTATTACGCACATCGTCCAGGGCCACGCCGTACTGGTCGAGGGCCTTGGGTTCCAGTTCGATACGCACGGCGGGCAAGGAGCTGCCGCCGATCTGCACTTCACCCACGCCCGGCACCTGGGACAGGCTCTGGGACAGGATGGTCGAGGCCAGGTCGTACAGCTGGCCCTTGGGCAACACGTCCGAAGTCAGGGACAGCACCATGATGGGCGCCTGGGACGGGTTGATCTTCTTGTAGGTGGGCATGCTGCGCATGCCACTGGGCAGCAGGTTACGCGAGGCGTTGATCGCCGCTTGCACTTCCCGCGCCGCGCCGTTGATGTCGCGATTGGAGTCGAACGCCAGGATCACCCGGGTCGAACCCTGGCTCGACGAACTGCTCATGGTGGTAATGCCGGCAATCGCGCCGAAGGAACGCTCCAGCGGCGTGGCCACCGTAGACGCCATCACCTCGGGGCTGGCCCCCGGCAAGCTGGCCGACACCACGATCACCGGGAAATCGATCTGCGGCAATGGCGACACCGGCAACAGGTTGAAGCTGACGCCGCCCAGCAGCATGATCGCCAGGCTCAGCAGCATGGTGGCTACCGGCCGGCGAATGAAAGGTCCGGACAGGTTCATGACTCAACCGGCTCCAGGCGCACGGGTTCTTTGCGCCAGCGACGGCCGAGGCGGTCGAAATACAGGTAGATCACCGGGGTGGTAAACAGGGTCAACACCTGGCTCACCAGCAACCCGCCCACCATCACCAGGCCAAGCGGCTGGCGCAACTCGGCGCCGGAGCCGGTGGCGAGCATCAACGGCACGGCACCGAACAGCGCCGCCAGGGTGGTCATCAGGATCGGCCGGAAGCGCAACAGCGCCGCCTGGTAGATCGCGGTTTGCGGGTCCAGACCCTGGTTGCGCTCAGCGTCGAGGGCAAAGTCGATCATCATGATCGCGTTCTTCTTCACGATGCCGATCAGCAGGATGATGCCGATGATCGCGATCATCCCCAGGTCGTTGCCACTGAGCAGCAAGGCCAGCAAGGCGCCCACCGCTGCCGACGGCAGGGTGGAGAGGATGGTGATCGGGTGGATGTAGCTCTCGTAGAGCACCCCGAGCACGATGTACATGGTCACCACCGCCGCCAGGATCAGCAGCAAGGTACTCGACAGCGAAGCCTCGAATGCCTGGGCCGCGCCCTGGAACTGGGTCTGCACGCCCACCGGCATGCCGATGTCTTTCTGGGTCTGGTTGATCAGTTCGACGCCCTTGCCCAGCGCCACGCCGGGGGCCAGGTTGAACGACATCATCACCGCCGGGAACTGACCGATATGCGCGATTGCCAACTGGGCCTGGCGCTGTTCCACATGGGCCAGGCTCGACAGCCGCACCTGGCCGCCGTCGGTGGTTTTCACATGGATCTGGTTCAGGGCGTCCGGGCCGAGGGTTTCACCGGACTGGGCCTGCAATACCACGCGGTACTGGCTGGCCTGGGTGTAGATGGTGGATATCTGCCGCTGGCCGAACGCGTCGTACAGCGCGTCGGTGATGGTCGACACCGACACACCAAGGCGCGATGCGGCGTCACGGTCGATCACCAGGTACACCTGCAAGCCCTTGTCCTGCAGGTCGCTGGCGACGTCGGAGAGTTCCGGCAACTGGCTGAGGGCGTGTACCAGCTTTTCACTCCACAAGGCCAGCAGCTCGGCGTCCGGCGAGGACATGCTGAACTGGTACTGGGTACGGCTGACGCGGTCTTCGATGGTCAGGTCCTGCACCGGCTGCATGAACAGGCGAATCCCCACCAGCTTGTCCAGTTGCGGCTGCAGGCGCGTGATGATCTGTGCCGCGCTCAGGTCCCGTTCGCCGTGGGGCTTGAGGTTGATCAGCAGGCGACCACTGTTGAGGGTGGCGTTATCACCGTCTACCCCGATATAGGACGACAGGCTCTCCACCGCCGGGTCTTCGAGGATGATCTTCGCCAGTTCCTGCTGGCGCTGGCTCATCGCCGCAAAGGAAATCGACTGTGGCGCTTCGGAAATGCCCTGGATCACGCCGGTGTCCTGCACCGGGAAGAAGCCCTTGGGCACCACCATGTACAACACCACGGTCAGGCCCAGGGTGGCGATGGCCACCAGCAGGGTCAGCGGCTGATGCTTGAGCACCCACTGCAACTTGCGCCCGTAGGCCTCGATCAGCCAGTCGATCCAGGCGCCGCTGGCCTTGTAGAAACGGCCCTGCTCGTCCTCTTTCGGCTCACGCTTGAGCAACCGCGCGCACATCATCGGCGTCAGGGTCAGGGACACCACCAGGGAAATCAGGATCGCCACCGCCAGGGTGATCGCGAATTCACGGAACAGCCGCCCCACCACGTCCGCCATGAACAGCAGCGGGATCAATACCGCGATCAGCGACAGGGTCAGGGAAATCAGGGTGAAGCCGATCTGCTTGGCGCCCTTGAGCGCCGCATTGAGCGGTGTATCGCCTTCCTCGATGTAGCGGGAAATGTTCTCCAGCATCACGATGGCGTCGTCCACCACAAAACCGGTGGCGATGGTCAGCGCCATCAGCGTCAGGTTGTTGATGGAGAAACCGGCGAGGTACATCACGCCGAAGGTGCCCACCAGGGACAGCGGCACGGCGATGGACGGAATAATGGTCGCGCTGAAGCGGCGCAGGAACAGGAACGTCACCATCACCACCAGGGCAATGGCGATCAGCAATTCGTGTTGTACATCCTTGACCGAGGCCCGGATGGTCTGGGTACGGTCGGTAAGCACCGTCACGTCCAGGCCCGCCGGCAGGTTGTCGGTGATGCTTGGCAACAGCGCCTTGATCCGGTCCACCACCTCGATGACGTTGGCCCCGGGCTGGCGTTGGATGTTCAGCAGGACCGCCTGGTTTTCGTTGGCCCAGGCCGCGAGGCGTTCGTTCTCGGCGCCGTCGACGATCTGCGCCACATCCTTGAGCCGCAACGGCGCGCCGTTGTTGTAGGCGAGGATCAGTTCGGCGTATTCCTTGGGCGAGACCAACTGGTCGTTGGCGTCGAGCATCGACACCCGCGTGGGGCCGTCAAAGTTACCCTTGGGCTGGTTGACGTTGGAGGCGGCGATCAGGGTGCGCACATCCGACAGGTTCAGGCCGTTGGCCGCCAGGGCCTCGGGGTTGACCTTGATCCGCACCGCCTGGCGCTGGCCGCCGGCGATGCTGACCATGCCGACGCCGCTGATCTGCGCGATCTTCTGCGCCATGCGCGTGTCGACCAGGTCATTGAGCTTGGGCAGCAACATGGTCTTGGAGGTGATGGCCAGGGTCAGCACCGGGGTATCCGCCGGGTTGACCTTGTTGTACACCGGCGGCGCCGGCAGGTCCTTGGGCAGCAGGTTGGTGGCGGCGTTGATCGCGGCCTGCACCTGTTGCTCGGCGACATCCATGTTGATGTCGAGGTTGAAACGCAGGGTCAGCACCGAGGCGCCGCCGGAGCTGGTGGACGCCATCTGGGTCAGGCCGGGCATCTGCCCGAACTGACGCTCAAGGGGCGCCGTGACCGCGCTGGTCATTACGTCCGGACTGGCGCCGGGGTACAGGGTCATCACCCGGATGGTCGGGTAATCCACCTGGGGCAAGGCCGAGACCGGCAGCAGGCGATAAGCGATCACGCCGGCCAGGACAATGGCCAGCATGCTCAGGGTAGTGGCTACCGGGCGAAGGATGAACAGCCGCGAGAGGTTCATGCGCCGCCCTTTTGCGCCTTGGCGGCATCAGCCGGGCCTTGTTGCGTCTTGGCTGCCGGTTGACCCTGGAGGTGTTCGGTCGGCGTGGTCGGCACTTCAGCGCTGTCGTTGACCACTTCAATGTCACTGCCGTCCTTCAGGCGGTCGGTGCCTTCCAGCACCACGCGGTCGCCGGCGGCCAGGCCTTGCTTGACCACGGTGTTGTCGCCGTCGGAATCACCGATCACCAGCGGACGCACCTTGACCTTCTTGTCGCCATCGAGCACGTAGACGAAGGTGCCGGTATTGCCGAACTGAATCGCCGCCGACGGCGCCAGCACCACGTTGTGCAGGGTGTCGGCCAGCAAGTGCACGTTCACGAACTGGTTGGGGAACAGCGCCTGGTCCTTGTTATCGAACCGCGCCTTGAATTTCAGGGTGCCGGTGGTGACGTCGATCTGGTTATCGAGGCTTTGCAGCACGCCCGTGGCTTTCACCGCGACATCGCCACGGTCCCAGGCTTCCACCGGCAGCTTGTTGCCGGCGTGATAACGCGCCAGCACGGTTTCCAGGGTGTTTTCCGGCAACGTGAAGACCACGCTGATGGGTTGGGTCTGGGTGATCACCGCCAGGAAGGTGGTGTCGTTGGCGGCGACGAGGTTGCCCACGTCTACCTGGCGCAGGCCGACACGACCGGTGATCGGGGCGCGGATCTTGGTGAATTCGAGGTTCAGCTTGGCGTCATCCACCGCGCCCTGGTTGGTCTTGACCGTGCCCTGGTACTGCAACACCAGTGCTTCGGCGGTGTCCAGGGTCTGCTTGGCGATACTGTCCTGGGCATACAGGTCGCGATAACGCTGCACGTCGACCTGGGCGTTTTTCAGCTGGGCCTGGTTCTGCAGCAACGTGCCCTGGGCCTGGAGCAAGGCATTCTGGTAACTGCGCGGGTCGATTTCCGCCAGCAGGTCACCGGCCTTGACCATCTGCCCCTCTTCAAAGGCGATCTTGACCAGCTCTCCGCCAACCCGGCTGCGCACATTGATGGTGTTGAGTGCCGTCACCGTACCCAGCGCCTTGTAGTACACCGGGAATTCGCCCAGCACCGCCGGCGCCACACGCACCGGCACCGGGCCGGTAGAACCCCCAAAGCCCGGGCGCATCATCCCCGACTTGCCGGCATGCCCGGCGGGCTTCTTCTCGGCGCTGTCCTTGTGGCTGGTGCCAGGCCAGAACTTCCAGCACAGGCCGGCAATGACCAGCAGCACAAGGAGGCCGAACAGCCAGCGGCGGGAGTGACGAGGGGTGGATTGCATGGAGTGATCAACCATTGGGTGCGAGAGCTTCTTCTTCGGGAGGCTGAAAGATAAGCACTGGGGCGCGTTAAGAAAAGCGCCTTTACCGGCTATTTACCTTGGATTACAACTTTTAACTTCTGTGCTTAGTCCATTCGCTATCTGGCTAAGCCTCTGAAGCACAAATAAAAACGGCCTGGACTAGGCCAGGCCGTAATACTGCATCACGCGTGTTACTGCAAAACGACAGTAATGCGTAGTAACAGTTACTTCAAAACAGCCAGGGCTGCCTCGTAGTTCGGCTCTTGGCCGATTTCGCTGACCAGTTCGCTGTGCAGCACGTTGTCGTTCTCGTCCAGTACCACGACGGCACGGGCGGTCAGGCCTTTGAGCGGGCCATCAGCAAGCGCTACACCGTAGTCGACAGCAAAGGCTGCCTCACGGAAGTCCGACAGGTTCTTCACGTTTTCCAGGCCTTCGGCACCGCAGAAACGCGCCTGGGCAAATGGCAGGTCGGTGGAAATGCACAACACTACGGTGTTGTTCACGTCGTTGACCTGAGCGTTGAACTTGCGAACCGAAGTGGCGCAGGTCGGGGTATCAACGCTTGGGAAAATGTTCAGCACTTTGCGCTTGCCGGCGAAAGTCGCCAGGGTCGCGTCAGACAGGTCGCCGGCAGTCAGGGTGAAGTCTGGCGCCTTGGCGCCGACTTTCGGCAAATCGCCTTCGACCTGGACAGGGTTGCCTCGGAGGGTAACTTGAGCCATGAACGGAATCCTTCTAGTGGTGGTAGTGAAACGAATTTCAGGTGCCGAAGTTAAACACAAAGTTCGATGGGCACCTATGGGCGGACGCAAATTGTCATGGTGCAAGGCTCAACGCCCCGCCGCCACGAACCCGCGCTGCAGATCCTCGATCAACGCCTCCACATCCTCCAGCCCCACATGCAGGCGCACCACCGGGTTCAATCCACGGTCGGCGGCGTTCTGGCGATCCTGTGTATCGGCCAGGGTCACCAGGCTTTCAAAGCCGCCCCAGGATGCGCCCAGGCCAAACAGCTGCAGGCCGTCGATAAACCGTTCGACGTAGCCGGCATCCGCGCGGTCGAGTTCGAAGGACAGCAAACCGTTGCTCCCGCTGAAGTCACGCTTCCACAGCGCGTGGCCAGGATGCTCCGCCAGTGCCGGATGAAACACCCGCCTGACCTGCGGCTGCGCCTGCAACCACTGGGCAATCTTCAACGCCTGGCGCTCGTGCACGTCCAGCCGGGAAGCCAGGGTGCGTGCGCCACGCAGGATCAGGTAGGCATCGTCGGCACTCACTGCATTGCCAAAGGTATCGCTCATTTTCGCCAGGGCCGGCCATGCCGCTTCGGTGGCGCAGACGCTGCCCATCATCACGTCACTGTGGCCGCCAAGGTACTTGGTCAAGGCCATGATCGAGATGTCGGCACCCAGCGCCAGCGGGCGGTACAGGTACGCCGAGCCCCAGGTGTTGTCCACCGCCAACAGAATGCCCCGCGGCTTGCACAGTGCGGCTAGCGCGGGCAGGTCACACAGCTCATACAGCAGCGAACCCGGCACTTCGGCGTAGACCATTTTGGTGTTGGCCTGCAGTTGCGCTTCCAGGCCGCTGCCGTCCGGGGCGAAATAGCTGACTTCGATGCCGAATGGCTGGAGGAACTCCCGGGCCAGTTTGCGCACCGGCGAATAGACGGCGTCGGTGATCAACACATGGTCGCCGGGCCGCAGGTAGGCCAGGAACGTCTGCGCCGCGGCGGCGAGCCCGGTGCCATACAGCCGTGTGCGATAGCCCCCCTCAAGTTCGGTGACCAGGTCTTCAAGGGCAAAAGCGGTGGGATTGCCGCGTGCGCCGTAACTCAGGACCCGCTCACTGTCGCGTCGGGAGCGCGCGTCACGCATCTGGGCCAGGTTGTCGAACAGCACGGTGCTCAGGCGGGTGATCGGTACGTTCACCGCCCGACCACCATTGCCGCCTTCGGTACGCGCCGCGTGAATCAGCCGGGTACGCACCCGTGACGCGGGCAACAACGGCTTGAGACTGGCGATTTCCGCTTCGCTCATCTGTGCCAACAGGCCAATTTCCCAGGCGAGATATTGGCGGGCAGCGTCCTTGTTGCCGCTGTGGCGGTCGTGGGTGAAGAACAGGAAGTCGATGCACTGGTTGTCCGGAGGCGTTTGCGCATCTTCGATCACCGGCAAACCGGCCGTAACCCACGCGGCATAGCTGCCGTCGAGCAAACGCACATCGCCGCCCAAGCCCAACGCAGCAAAAGCGGCCAGCGCCGGATCATCAGCCAACAGCACCAGTGGACGCCCGCCCGCGGTCAACCGCGAACGAATCGACCAGCGCGAACCGACAATCCGGCCCTTGCGATGGATCATGCTCGGGCGCAGGTCCACCAGGTCCACGGTGCCGTCCTTCAGCGCCTCGGCCAGCGCCTGCACCGAGATCAGCGGCAGCGCGTCAAAGGGCACGGCCTCCTTGACCTCCAGCGCCAATCCACTGTGGACGCCACCCTCGAGCACATACGCCTCATGCCCCAACTGCCGCAGCCAACTGGCGACAATCGGCGCACGCACACCATCACTGTCCAACAGCACCACCCGCGCCTGACGCACGCCGATGTACAGGTCGGTGGACTGGATCAACTGCCCGCCCGGCGTGTGTTGCGCCCCCGGCAAACTGCCGGCGGCAAATTCTTCAGCGGTACGCACATCGCACAGGAACAGGCTACGGGCCGGGTCCGCCGCCCATTGCCGGACCTGCTCCGCCTTGACACTGACCACCCCTGCCCGCTCCGCCAACCGCCGGGCAGCCTCGCGCTGCCGGCCCAGATCCGTCGAGACCTGGTCGGCATAACGCCGGGTGCTGCCGTGCTCCAGCTTGAAATCCGCCAGGTACCAACCCTGGGTACCGTTTTCCAGGGCATAAACCGGGTTCTTCACCCCGAGGTTGATCAACGTCTGGGCGCCGATAATGCTGCGGGTACGCCCGGCGCAGTTGACCACGATCGGCGTGGTTTCATCCGGCACCAGGTCGTGCACGCGGTAGCCCAGCTCACCATTGGGGCAGCAGATGGAACCGGGAATGGTCATCTTGCGGTATTCATCGAACGGCCGACCGTCCAGCACCACCAGCGGCTCGCCCGTGGCCTGCCAGTCCGCCAGTTGCTGCGCGGTGACGTGGGGCGTGTGGCTGGCCTCTTCCACCAATTCGCCAAAGGCTTTCGACGGCACATGCACCCCGGCGAACAACTGCAGACCCGCCGCCTGCCAAGCGTTCGCACCACCTTCCAGTACATGCACATGGCGGTAGCCCAGCGCTTGCAAACGCAGTGCCGTGCGCGCAGCCACATCGCCGCCGTCCTGGTCGTAGATCACCAGGCGCACCCGGGGATTCGGTGCCAGGCGCTGCACCTCCAGTTCCAGGCGGCTATAGGGCAGGTTCACCCCGTGAAACAGGTGGGCCTCGCCGTATTGGCCGTGCTCGCGTACGTCGAACAGGGCGATTTCCTGGCCGTCAAACAGCCATTGTTGCAATTGCCCGGGTGTGATGGTCTGGCTCATGGAAGTCCCGCAAAAAATAGATGGGTTACTGCAAGGCCAGCGAACGCTCGCCGGCGGCCACTTCACGGCCCTTGGCATAGGCCCGCTGGACTGCCGGGCGCGCCTTGATGCGCAGACGCCAGGCCTGGATGTTCGGGTAGTCCGCCAGGTCCTGGCCTTGGCGCAGGGGCTGGATCCACGGGAAGATCGCCATGTCGGCCACCGAGTATTCGCCCGCCACATACGGCACCTCGGCCAGGCGCTGCTCCAGCACCCGATACAGGCGCGTGGCTTCGGCGTTCAGCAGGTCCAGGGCAAAGGGAATCGGTTCCGGGGCCTTCTCCTTGAACAGCTGCAACTGGCTCAGGTACGGGGTGATATGCCCTACCTGCCAGAACAGCCATTCCTGGACCTTCTGGCGCTCGGCGGTGCCGGCGGGCGGCAGGAAGCGCCCGGCCTTGTCCGCCAGGTAGTTCAGGATCGCCCCGGACTCGAACAGGCTCAGGGGTGCTTCAAGGCGGTGGTCGACAATCGCCGGAATCCGCCCATTCGCACTGATGCGCTGGAAGCTTTCCTGCTTCTGCGCGCCTTCGCGGATGTTGACCGGAATCAGGCGGTACTCCGCCTCCAGCTCTTCCAGCAGGATGCCGACTTTCAGGCCGTTGCCCGTAGGCCAGTAATACAGATCAATCATAAAAAACCCTGGATGAACGCGGATCCAATTGTGGGAGCGGGCTTGCTCGCGAATGCGGTGGGTCAGAAACGCATTCATTGGCTGACACACCCCATTCGCGAGCAAGCCCGCTCCCACATTTGATGTGTGTTGTGCTCAGGAATAGGCCCGGATTGAAGGCGCCATCTGCGAGGCGTTGTAGTTGAGGATCCGGCCGTCTGCTTCAACGCCGTAACGGCCATTGAGGGATTCCAGCGGCAAGCCGTACAGGTGGAAATGCAAGGTCGCCTGCTCACCCTCAACGCGAATCCCGTGCAGGTCTTCACCGAGGAACGAGATAGAGGTGCCCGGCTGCACGACGACTTCTTTCTCAAGGGTCAGGGTGGTGAAGCCTTCCTCACGCCCTTCATCGTTGCGGCCATACACGTAGTTGATTTCCTGGCCTTCAACGGCACTGATGATCGCCCAGGTTTCGTGGTTGTGCGGGAGGGTGCTTTTGCCCGGCAGCAACGAGTTCAGGTACAGGGTGGGCGTGTCGCCGTCGTCGTTCAGGCGATAGCGGAACGCGGTACTGCCCTGGCCAGGCACCGGCGCGGGGAATTCGCTGAAGTTGAACAGGTCCCGGCGCTCGGCCAGGGTTTCCAGCAGCCCGACGATTTCCACCAGGGCCGCGCGGTCTACGCCACGCTGGTTGATGACGCGGATCTGCTGCAGGAAGTCTTCGATAACGGCGGCACGGTTTGCGGTACTCATGACGAGGTTCCTCTTGTTAGACGGACAGGGTGTAGCGGCTCAGGTTGGTCAACAGGTACGGATCATTGGCGATCGGTGGCCGACGGCCGGGATCGCCCAAGGCATGGCGCAGGAACTCCTGGGTCCGTTCACTGGTGGGGCGCTGGAAGATCTGCTCGGCGCTGCCGTGCTCGACGATCACGCCGTTTTCGGTGAAATAGACGATGTCGCTGATCTCTTCGGCAAAGCGCATTTCGTGGGTCACCAGCACGCAGGTCATGCCTTCTTCGGTCAGCTCGCGAATCACCGTCAGTACTTCACCGACGGTTTCCGGGTCCAGGGCCGAGGTCACTTCATCGAACAGGATCAGCTCGGGGCGCATCGCCAACGCCCGGGCAATCGCCACCCGCTGCTGTTGGCCGCCGGACAATTGGCCCGGATAGGCATCGGCCTTGTGCTCCATGCGCACCTTGGCCAACAGCGCCCGGGCATCTTTCTCGGCATCGGCACGGTTGCGACCGAGCACCTTGCGCGGGGCGATCACCAGGTTTTCCAGCACGGACAAATGCGGGAACAGGTTGTATTGCTGGAATACAAAACCCACACGCTTGCGCAACTCGATGCGCTGGGCTTCCTGGGTCAGCGTATCGACCCGGGTTTCGCCCACGCGAATGGTGCCGCGCTGAGGCTGCAACAGGCCGGTGATGCAACGCAGGATGGTCGACTTGCCCGAGCCCGACGGGCCGATGATCGACACCGCCTGGCCGCGATGCACGTCGAGGTCGATGCCCTTGAGCACCCGGTTGTCACCGAACGACAGCTGCAAATCCCGCAGGCTGACCAGGGGTTCAATAGAAGGCATAACGGCGCTCCAGGCGTTGGGTCAAACGGGAAATCGGGTAGCAGTAGGCGAAGAACAGGACCAACAGGCTGAGGTAGATCACCACGGTAAAGCCGGTCATGTTCACAGTGTTGCTGGCGATCTGTGCGGTATCGATCACGTCGTGCACGCCCACCAGCGATGCCAGGGCGGTGCCCATGGTGACCACCGCGTAGAGGTTCATCCACGGCGGCAACATGCGCTTGAAGCACTGGGGCAGGATGATCGAGCTGAATATCTGGCCGCGGGTGAATGCCAGTGAGCGCGCCGCTTCCCATTGGGTGCTGGGGATCGAGCCGATGGCGCCGCGAAAGATCTCCGCCACGTTGGCGCTGGCCGGCAATGCCAGGCCAATCGTCACCTTGACCCAGTCCGGGAACGACACGTAGCTGCTGCCGATATGGATCTCGAACGGGAACACGTAGGTGGTGAAATAGATCAGCACCAGCCACGGTGCATTGCGGAAAACCTGCACCCAGATCCGCGCGGGCAACCGCAGCAGGCGCAGGGGTGACAGGGCCAACGCGCCCACCATCAGCCCCAGCAGCGAACCAAGACCAATCGCCACCAGGCTGATCAGGATGTTCTGGCCGAAACCAGTCACCAGCGCCGGCGACCATTGCAGCAACGCCGACAGCACCGGGAATGAATCAATGGCCATAGCCGGGCATCCTCAGGCGCGCTTCCAGCCAGCGCCCCACACAATTGACGGTAAAACTCAGCAAGCCGAAAAAGCTCAGGATCAGAATCATCAGCTCCAGCACGTTATCGCTCTGGGTCCAGATCATGATCGAGGCGTAAGTGATGTCGCCCACGGCGATGGCCGAGGCCACGGCGGTCATTTTCACCAGGTCGATCAGGTTGTTGATCAGCGACGGCAGCGCGAAGCGCAGGGCCAACGGCAACTGCACATTCCACAGCAATTGCCGACTGCTGAACGCCAGGGAGCTGGCGGCTTCCAGGGTCACGGCGGGCACCGCCTCGATGCCGGCGCGCAGGGCTTCGGCGTGGAACGCGCCCTTGTGCAGCGAAATCACGATCACCACCCAGGCAAACGGCGTCAGCGGGTTGGCCGCGCCGACGGCCTGGGTCAGCAGCATGTTCAACACCAGGAATGCGCAGTACAGCTGCACCAGGGTCGGCGTGTTGCGGGTGACTTCGATAAACACCCGCGCCGGTTTGACCAGCCACGGGTTGCCGGAAGTCAGCAGCGCTGCCAGGCTGATCCCGGCCAGCAGGCTGCCGACGATGGTGAACAGGCACAACAGCACCGTGGTCAGCGCGCCCTGCTCCAGGGTGCCGCGCTGATAGGCATCCAGCAGGAAGCTGTAGTTGAGGCCGATACCGGCGGCCCAGTGCACAAAAAGCTCCAGCCAATGACTCATTCGACGCCCCGCAGCTTGCCGCAGGCGACAGCGATACGGCGGCCGGCCTCGGCCACGCTGTCGGTCGCCGTGGCGATGGACAGGCGAAACCACGGCGACAGGCCGTAGGCACTGCCCGCTACTCCGGCGACGCCCTCCTCCAGCAAGTACGCGACGACATCGCCATCATCGTCCAGGCGCTGACCGTCCGGGCGATAGCGGCCAAGCAACCCGGCGCAACGCACGAACACGAAAAAGCCGCCCTGGGGTTCGAGTACTTCCAGGCCCTCGACGGTGCCGAGGGCCATCATCAACAGGTCCCGGCGCAGTTGATAGGCCGCTACCTGCTCGGCCAAAAAGCCCAGCCCGCCGGTGAATGCAGCCAATGCAGCGGCCTGGCCCACGGAGGAAGCACCGGAGGTGGATTGCGACTGAACAACCGCCATTGCATGGGTCAAGGCCTGCGGCCCGGCGCCGAAACCGATGCGCCAGCCGGTCATGGCGTAGGTCTTGGACACGCCGCCCACCAGCAGGCAACGGTCCTGCAAATCCGGCGCGACGTTCAGCAGGCTCTGGGCCGGGCGACCGTCGAAGCGGATGTGTTCGTAGAGTTCATCCAGCAGCACCAGCACCTGGGGATGGCGACGCAGCACCTCGGCCAGCGCGTGCAGTTCAGCCTCGCTATACACCGCACCGCTCGGGTTGCCCGGGCCGTTAAGGATCAGCCAGCGGGTGCATTGATTGATGTGCTGCTCCAGCTGGGCGGGCAGCAGTTTGCAGCCCTGCTCCAGCCCGCACTCGATAAAAACCGGCTCGCCACCGTTGAAGCGCACACTGTCGGGGAACGACGGCCAGTAAGGCGTCGGCACCAGCACTTGATCGCCGTCGTCGAGGGTTGCGGCGAAGGCGTTGAAGATGATTTGTTTCGCGCCGTTGGCGATCACGATATTCGGCAGCGAATAGTCCAGGTGGTTTTCTTCGGCCAGTTTTCGCTGCACGGCCACGCGCAAGGCTTTTACCCCGGGTGTCGGCGTGTACTTGGTGGCGCCCGCAGCAATGGCTGCGCAGGCGGCTTGCTTGATGTGCTCCGGGGTATCGAAATCCGGCTCGCCGGTGGTCAGGTCCAGGATGTCGCGGCCGGCGTCACGCAGTTCCGTGGCGCGGGATTTGGCCGCCGCATTGGCCGACAGCGACACGCGCTGCACCCGCTTGGACAAGCGAACGGTCATGGCTGCACCTCAATGACTTTGCCGGGATTGAGCAGGTTTTTCGGGTCGAGGGCCCGCTTGATGCGGCGCATCAGGTCCAGTTCCACCGGGCTTTTGTAGCGGCCCAGCAGGCCGACCTTGCGCTGGCCAATCCCGTGTTCGGCGCTGATGGAGCCGCCATGGGCATGGGCGCTGTCATGTACCAGCAAGCTCAATTCGGCGTAGTTGCGCATGTGCTCGTCGACCGTTGAATCCAGCGGATGGGCCACGTTGTAATGCAGGTTGCCGTCCCCCAGGTGCCCGAACGTGAAGTTGCGAACACCGGGGAAATGCGTCTGCAACAGCGCATCGGTATGGGCGACGAAGGCGACGATTTGCGAAATGGGCACCGAGATATCGTGTTTCATATTGCGTCCGGCACGCTTCTGCGCTTCGCTCATGTTCTCCCGCAGCAGCCATAGCGCTTCGCTTTGCGCCAGGCTTTCGGCGATCAGTGCGTCAGCCAGCAGTGACTGTTCGAAGGCTTCACCGAGGACCGTTTCGAAGGCTTCGCGGGCGTGGGTTTCACCGTGGTTATCCGACAGCTCCAGCAAGGCAAACCAGGGTTGGCTGGCGTTGAGAAACGGTTGCGGGCCCTCGGGAAATTGCTCGCGCAACAACGCCAGGCAATCGGCGCTGAGCAATTCGAATGCCGTGAGGTTTGCACCAAAACCGGCGCGGGCATGGGACAGGAACGCCACCGCCTGGGCCAACTCGTCAAACGCCAGCAGCGCTGTCGCCTGGGCCTTGGGCAGCGGGAATAGCTTCAGGGTCGCGGCGGTGATAATCCCGAGGGTACCTTCGCTGCCCACGTACAAATCCCGCAGGTCGTAGCCGGTGTTGTCCTTGCGCAACCCTCGCAGGCCATTCCAGATTTCGCCTTCGGCGGTCACCACTTCCAGGCCCAGGGTCAACTCGCGGGTGTTGCCATAACGCAGCACGGCCGTGCCGCCTGCATTGGTGCCAAGGTTGCCGCCGATGGTGCAACTGCCTTCGGCGCCCAGACTCAATGGAAACAGGCGATCGGCTTCACGGGCCACGTCCTGGATGTTTTGCAGGATGCAGCCGGCTTCGACGGTCAGGGTGTCGTTGTCGGTATCGATCACGCGCACCCGGTTCATGCGGTCGAGCAGCAACAATACCGCGCGGCCGCTGGCATCCGGTGTGGCACCCGCCATCAGGCCGGTGTTGCCGCCCTGGACCACGATGGGCGCTTCCAGGGCGACACACGCACGCACCACGGCGGCCACTTCCTCGGTGTTGGCCGGGTGCACCACGGCGATCACCTGGCCGGTATAGCGGCCCTGTTTGTCGGTCAGGTACTGGGCGGCGTCTTCGCTGCGCTGCACATGGGCGGCGCCGAGCAGTTGTTGCAGGGTGGCGAATAGCGCTTCACTCATGGCTGTACTGCTCGTGCAGATCACGCAGGGCTTGGGACGGAGCCATGCCGGTACGTTCGCCGAGGGCGATCAACCAGCCGCTGCGATGCCAGTCGCGCACGATGGCGTCGAGCCTGGCCTGGGTGTCGTGTTCGCCTTTACGGATCCAGATCACGGATTTGGACGGGATCAAATCCCCCGGCAACGGGATCTCGTAGCCGGACCATTCGGCATCGCCGAGCAGCGCGTGCATGGTCGGGCTGACGTGCACCGCCGCCACACAGCCATTGCCGCGCAACGACAGCAGGGATTCGGACTGGCTGCGGAACGCCTTGATCTGCGCGCCGTAGATTTCCTGCAACGGCTTGATGAAGTTGCTGCCCTGGGACACGCACACCGGCTTGTCCTTGAGGTCGGCCCACTGGGTGATGCCGGCGCCTTTGCGGATCAACGCCGCGCCGCCGACTTCTTCATAGGGCGTGGGCACGTAGTCGAGAATCTCGGCGCGTTCGTCGGTGTACTGCATGTTGGCGATCAACACATCGACCTTGCCCTGTTGCAGGAACTGCACGCGGTTGGGCGCCAGTACCGAAACGGTCCTGGTCTCCACACCCAGCGCCTGGCCCAGGCCCTTGGCCAGTTCGACGTTGTAGCCCAGGTGTTCGCCGGTCTTGGGGTCGATGGTGCCAAACGGCGGACCGCTGAGGATCACGCCGACGCTGATGGCGTGGCGTTGCTGGATCTTGTCGAGGGTGGCGTCGGCGTGGGCCAGGCTGGCGCACAGTGCCAGGCCCAAGGCAGTCAGGGTTCTCAATGTCATGTGTCAGGCGCCCTTGAACTGTTTCTGCAACTCCACCAGCGCCGGGGACGCCGGGGTGATGTGGTTGCGGGTCTGGGCTTCGATCAGCCAGCCGCTGCGGTGCAGGTCCTTGACGATGGGGTCGAGTTTGGCCTGGGTGTCGTTCTCGCCACGGCGGGTCCAGATCACCGATGGCGCAGGGTTCAGCTCGGGACTGAGGGTGCGGTAATCCTTCCATTCGGCGCTGTCGTTGATCAGCGGGTTGACCAGGGTGGAGTCATGCACCGCAGCGACGCAGTTGTTGCCGCGCAGGGCCAGCAGGGATTCCGAAGAGCTCTTGAAGGCCTTGATCTGCGCGCCCAGTTCGGTCAGCGGCTTGACGTAGCTGCTGCCCTGGGAGGTGCACACCGGCTGGTCCTTGAGATCTTCCCAGCGGGTGATCTTGCTGTCCTTGAGTACGGCAGCAGTGCCGCCGATCTTGTAGAACGGCGTCGGCACGAACCCGAGGATCTCGCCACGCTCGGCGGTCCATTCCATATTGGCGATCAGCAGGTCGACCTTGCCCTGTTGCAGGAACTGCACACGGTTGGCCGGCAATACCGGCACCAGCTGCACCTCGGCGCCCAACTGACGACCCAGCTCGTTGGCCAGGTCGACGTTCAAGCCCCTGGGCTTCTGGGTGGTGGGGTCGATGCCGCCAAACGGCCCGCCAGACAGCAGCACGCCGACCACCAGCACATGGCGCTGCTGGATCTTGTCCAGGGTCGCATCGGCCTGAGCCACTGCACTGCCGCCCAGGGCGATCAACGCGCCCAGGACCACAGGCAACCTTCGTTTTACCGCCGCGCGCACAAACCCCATGGAACTCCCCTCATTAGCGATCGGCGTACCCCGACCTGATGTGGGGGCATGCTAGGGAGAGTGCCGGGCTAACGGAAATTCAAATATCTAATATCGTTATAACTTCCCGTATATGGACGCGCTGACTTTTGGCCATATACTCGAATTCATTAGCCCTCGTAAAAACCCGGCGCGACAAAACATAAACATCTGTAATGTTTATCTTCGCACCCTTGATATAAAAACGCCCTGGAATGGCCATGTCGACCCTCGATCTTGAACTGCTCCGCACCTTTATCGCCGTGGTCGACCACCACAGCTTTGCCGAAGCCGGCACTCACCTGGCACGCACACAATCTTCCGTCACCCAGCATATGCAGCGCCTGGAACAACAAGTGGGCGTCAGCCTGTTTGAAAAACGTGGCCGGCAAAAACAACTGACAGAACCCGGGATGCAGCTGTTGCGGCATGCGCGGCAGATGCTCTCGCTGAATGACGATGCACTCAATTCCCTGCGGGAAAGCAGCCTCAGCGGCGTACTGCGCATCGGCTCGCCCCACGACATCGCCGACACCATCCTGCCGCCGATCCTCAGCCACATCGCCCGCTCGGCACCGCGCCTGCGCCTGGAGATCGACGTCGGGCGCAGCCCGTTCCTGATGGATGACCTGCATCGGGGCAAGGTCGACATGGTGATTTCCACCCGCGCCGATGCCAACCTGGAGGGCTTTGCGCTGCGGACCTCGCCGGTGTGGTGGATTTGTTCGGCGCAATACATTCACTCGCCAAGCGAGCCGCTGCCATTGATTCTGGTGGATGAGCCGAGCATTTATCGGCGCTACGCCCTTGAGGCGCTGGAACGGGCGAATATCCCGTGGCGCCAGGCGTACCTGGCATCGAACCTGATCGGGATCAAGGCGGCAACCCGCGCAGGGCTCGGCGTGACCCCACGAAGCATGGAGATGCTCGGGCCGGATATGCGGGTATTGGGAGAAAACGATGGATTGCCGAGGATGCCGGAGGTCACGTACTACCTGTGGATCCGTCCGAACACGGCGAACCCGATTGCGCGCAAGGCATATGACCTAATCAGGGCCAGCCAGGGGCTGGCGCTGGGGTGACGGTTATTGCTGGGTCAATTGGGTCCATAGCGCGGGTGCGCCGGCAGACTTGGCGATCGCCTCGAGGCGCGCTGCATGCTCGGCCATGTCCTGCTCGCTGGCACGAATGATCGTAGTGGGCCGGCGATCCGCTGGCAGGCGGCGGATTTCCGAAGGACGATTGCCCGAGCCTTCCGCCGAACCATTGCCGTCCGAGGCATTACCGGCCAGGGACAGGCTGGTCTGGCCACCGGTCATGGTCAGGTAGACGTCGGCGAGAATCTCGGAGTCGAGCAACGCGCCGTGGAGTTCACGGCCGGAGTTGTCGACGCCATAGCGTTTGCACAATGCGTCGAGGCTGTTGCGCTGGCCCGGGTGACGCTCACGCGCCATCATCAAGGTGTCGAGGATCGAGCAGTGCCGGGTAATATCAGCCCGGTCGGTCTGCCCCATCAGCGCGAATTCGTTGTTGATGAAGCCAACGTCGAACGCCGCGTTATGGATGATCAGTTGCGCGCCGTTGATGAACTCAAAGAACTCATCCGCCACTTCGGCAAACCGTGGCTTGCCCACCAGGAATTCGTTGGTGATGCCGTGGACGCCGATGGCGCCTTCGTCACTTTCCCGATCCGGTTGCAGGTAGACGTGGAAGTGCCGGCCGGTGAGGCGGCGGCCCATCAGTTCGACACAGCCGATTTCAATGATCCGGTGGCCGTCGGTCACCGGCATGCCGGTGGTTTCGGTATCGAGTACAACAGATCGGATGGCCATCAGGGTTCAGCTCTCAACGGTTTGGTACATTTCAAGGGGCGGGATCTTAACACGTCAGACGGCATCAGCTCTGTTTGTAGCCGCGCACTTCATCCACACCGCGGTTGGCCAGTTGGTCGGCCCGCTCGTTGCCGGGATGGCCGATGTGCCCGCGCACCCATTTCCAGGTGATGTTGTGGCGATTGCATTGCTCATCGAGCAATTGCCACAGGTCGGCGTTTTTCACCGGCTCCTTGGCCGCAGTCTTCCAGCCGCGCTTCTTCCAGTTGACCATCCACTCGTTGATGCCCTTCATCACGTACTGGGAGTCGGTCACCAGCAATACGTCGCAACGGCGCTTGAGCTCTTCCAGGCCACGGATCGCGCCCATCAGTTCCATACGGTTGTTGGTAGTGTTGGCTTCGCCGCCCCACAGTTCCTTCTCCACGCCCTTGCACACCAGCAAGGCGCCCCATCCGCCGGGGCCGGGGTTGCCCTTGCAGGCGCCATCGGTGAAGAGTTCTACGGTATCGGTCATTTCACTGTCCATTAAAGCGGGATCCATCAAAGCGGGTTGCCGATAATCGACCGACAAGTGCCCGAGGTCGAGAGGCTCGACCTGAAATCAAAAAGGTATGTTTACTGTTCGCTCTGCTTGCGATTGACCTTGGCCATCGGCATCGGCACCAGCTTGCCCATCGGCTCGCGACGCACCTGGCGCACCGGGCGCAGGCCAACGACGATCTTGCGCGCCACCAACAGGTAGAACCCCCCGCCGGACAATTGCCAGGCACCGGCCCTGCGTTCCCAGCCGGCCAGCCGGCCTTGCCACTTGGCAGACGCAAGCGGCGGACGATAGCACCCGAAGCGGCGTTTCTCCAGCGCAAAGCCCAGCAGGTTCAACCAGTCGCCGACTCGCGACGGCGAGATGCAGCGCGCCTGGCGCAGCCCGTCATGGGCGAACACATGGCGCAAGCCCCAACTGCTCCAGGGGTTGATGCCAATGATCAGCAAATGGCCACCAGGGCGCACGCTGCTGGCCGCTTCGCGCAGCAAACCGTGGGGCGACAGGCAGAAATCCAGGCCATGCTGCATCACCACCACATCGGCCGCATGCTCGCTCAACGGCCAGGCCTGCTCCTCGCAGACGATTTCAACCCCCGGCAGCGGCGCCCCCAGGCGCACATTGCGTTGCACCTGGGGTGCCGACGGCGGGGTTTGTGCCGACGGCCCGTAATGCACCAGGTAACCACCAAAGAACCGACCCAGCTCGTCTTCGAGCATGCGCCGTTCTTCATCCAGTAAAAATTGCCCGACAGGCCCGGACAGCCATTCACGGGCGGCACTGATCAGTGCCAGCCACTCGGGATCGGCCTGGGCGAACGCTTTATCAGTCATTGCATTCTCCAACGCGCCAAGAAGCTCTAAGATGCACCAATGTGTTCAGCTTGGCGAATCAAAGAATGATACAGATCAGTGCCCTGCCCGCCTTCACCGATAACTACATCTGGTTGTTACAGGATCAGCCGAACAAGCGCTGCGCGGTGGTCGATCCCGGTGATGCCGCGCCCGTGCTGGCCTGGCTCCAGCAGCATCCCGAGTGGACCCTCAGCGACATCCTGGTGACTCACCATCACCATGATCATGTAGGCGGCGTCGAGCAACTTAAAAGTGTTTCAGGCGCCACGGTCTACGGCCCGGCAAATGAAAAGATCCCGGCGCGGGACGTGGCACTCCAGGATAACGACCGCATCAACGTGCTGGGTTGGGACTTCGAGGTGTTTGCCGTACCCGGCCACACGCTGGGGCACATCGCCTTTTATCACGAGGGCGTGCTGTTCTGTGGCGACACCCTCTTCGCCGCCGGTTGTGGCCGCCTGTTCGAAGGCACCCCGCAGCAAATGCACACCTCGCTGGAGCGCCTGGCGGCCTTGCCGGCCAACACGCTGGTGTACTGCACCCACGAATACACACAAAGTAACCTGAAATTCGCCCAGGCCGTGGAACCGCATAACGCGGATATCGCCGAACGGGTGGAGAACGTGCGGCAACTGCGGGCGAACGGCCAGATAACATTGCCTTCGACTTTGGCCCTGGAAAAACGCACCAACCCTTTTCTGCGGACCTCTGAAACATCCGTTAAAGAAAAAGCGGACGAACGGAATGGCCGCGATAACCGGGCCGGGAGTGAGGTGTTTGCTAGCTTGAGGTCGTGGAAAGATACGTTCTAAGCGCGCGGAATTTAGTACGTAATTTCTGAATGGTTGACCGCAACCCACGCGCTTTCTAGAATCGCCCGACATTTTTGCCCGGAACTTACTTCCAGCCAATGTCGTCATCTATTCGTAAAACCAACCATTCAGACGCATTGACCCGCCTGGCTCAAGCCGTGGCGGTGGCTGTGTCCGCTACTCTGGCGGGCTGCCAATCGACCCATTTTGCCGCACAATCCACCGTGCAACCCAAGCCAAACCTTACCGCCAAGATCAAGCAAAAACCCCTTTGGCTATCAGAGAAGCCAAGCCCGGAAGTGCCCCAGGATGTCTGGGAACGCATGCGCCGGGGCTTTCAATTGCAGGACGGGTTAGGCGTCAACCCGCGCATTGAACAGCAACGATTGTGGTTTGCCAGCAACCCATCCTTCCTCGAGAACGCCGGCGAACGCGGCAGCCTCTATATTCATTACATCGTCGAACGCCTTGAAGAACGCAACATGCCCCTGGAGCTGGCGCTGCTGCCAGTGATTGAAAGTGCCTACAACCCAATGGCCTATTCCCGCAGCGATGCGGTCGGCCTGTGGCAGTTCGTTCCCGCCACCGGGCGCTATTTCAACCTGCGCCAGACCCGCGCCTACGACGGCCGCCGCGACATCACCGCCTCCACCACCGCCGCCCTCGACTACCTGACTCGCCTGCATGACATGTTCAACGGCGACTGGTTGCTGGCCCTGGCGGCTTACAACGCCGGTGAGGGCACGGTCAGCCGGGCCATCGAGCGTAACGAGAAGCTCGGTTTGCCGACGGACTACTGGAACCTGCCACTGCCCCAGGAAACCAAGGACTACGTGCCCAAGTTCCTGGCGCTGTCCCAGGTGGTGCTGGCCCCCGAGGCGTATGGCGTCAACCTGAACCCGATCGCCAACACGCCGTACTTCGAAGTGGTAGAAATCAAGACCAGCATGGACCTGTCACGGGTCGCCGCGCTGGCCGAGATCGACGAAGACGAGCTGTTCCAGCTCAACCCGGCCTTGAAACAGCGCACCACCCTGGACGGCCCGCAGCATTTGCTGGTGCCGACGTCCAAGGCGCAGTTGCTGGCCAGCAGCCTTTCGGCGATGAAGCCCGAAGAATTGCTGAGCATGCGCCCGAAAAAGCCGGTGTTCGACGACGTTGAGCACAAGGCCATTGCCGGTCGCACCCGCAACTACAAGGTGCGCAGCGGCGACAACCTGACGCTGATCGCCAAGGCCAACAAGGTCGATGTACATGACCTGCAGCGCTGGAACAAGCTCAACGGGCAGGCGCTCAAGGTCGGCCAGACCCTGGTGATGCAGGACACCCGCAAGCTGGTGGCCAAGGCCGACAGCAAGAAGCCGGTGCAATACAAGGTCAAGAAAGGCGATTCGCTGTACATCGTCGCCAAGCGCTTCAACGTCGAGATGCAACATCTCAAGCGCTGGAACCCACGCACTGGCCAGGCCCTGAAACCTGGGCAGATGCTGGTGGTTTCCGGGCCGCGCTAAGCAGCAAACACGAGGGGGAACTGGCAACAGCTCCCCCTTTGTTCTTCACCCTGCCAACCCCCATCCAAGCCTGTAGTCTCCCTCCTGCGGCGCCAGCCTTTTTCCAATCGGAACAAGCTGTTACTGTACGGTTCATAAAGCCCAAGCCGCCTGGATCGGATCCCTGACTTGAAGCGTCCCCTCCTTCTACTAATAAGTCTGGCCTTGAGCTTTTCCGCGAACGCGACCATCACCGAGAGCCACGGTTATGCGCAGTTCGGCACGCTCAAGTACCCGGCCAAATTCACCCACTTCGACTGGGTAAACCCCGCAGCGCCCAAGGGCGGCACCTTGCGGGTCATGGCGTTTGGCACTTTCGACACCCTCAACCCTTATACCTTCAAGGGTTCCAGCCCGGTTTCCACCGCCAATTTCCTGCAATATGGCGTCAACGAGCTCAATGAGCCGCTGATGGTAGGCACCGGCCAGTACGCCCCCTCTGGCGATGAGCCGACTTCCAGCTACGGCCTGATTGCCCAATCGGTGGAATACAGCGAGGACCGCAGCTGGGTAGTGTTCAACCTGCGCCCTGAAGCGCGGTTTCACGATGGCAAGCCGATCACCGCCTACGACGTGGCGTTTTCCTATCGCACGCTGCTGACCGAAGGCCACCCGCAGTACCGCACCAACCTGCAGGAAGTGGCCCGGGTCGACATTCTTAACCGGCATCGCATTCGTTTTGTGTTCAAGCGCGCCGGCAACCCGTTGCTGATCCTGCGCCTGGGCGAGCTACCGGTATTGCCCCAGCATTACTGGAAAAACCGCGATTTCAAGGCCACCACCTTCGAGCCGCCGCTGGGCAGTGGGCCTTACCGCATCAGCAAGGTCAGCCCCGGGCGACAACTGGTGTTCGAGCGGGTCAAGGATTACTGGGGCAAGGACCTGGCGGTCAACCGTGGTTTGTATAACTACGACAAGGTCGAGGTGGAGTTCTACCGCGACAGCGACGTGGCCTTCGAAGCGTTCAAGGCCGGCGAGTTCGATATCTATATCGAGCACCAGGCGAAGAACTGGGCCAACGGCTACAACTTCCCGGCGGTCAACCGCGGCGATGTGATCAAGGCGCAGATCGCCCACCAGATACCGACCCAGAGCCAGGGCCTGTTCATGAACAGCCGGCGCCCGGCCTTCAGCCAGGCCAAGGTCCGCGAAGCCTTGGGGCTGATGTTCGATTTCGAGTGGACCAACCGCACCCTGTTCAGCGGCGCCTATAAACGCAGCCTCAGCTATTACCCCAACAGCGAATTCTCCGCCACCGGCGTGCCGACCGGCCATGAGTGGCTGATGCTGTCGCCCTATCGCGACCAACTGCCGGCCAACCTGTTTACCCAGCCCTTCAGCCTGCCCCAGACCGACGGTCGCGGCATTCCTCGCGACACGATGCGCCGCGCCCTCGCATTGTTGGCGGACGCCGGCTGGAAGCTGTCCGGGCAACGCTTGCTCAACAGTGACGGGCAGCCGCTGAGGCTGGAGATTCTGCTGGTGAACCCGAACCTGGAGCGCATCCTGCAGCCCTATGTCGAGAATCTGACAAGCATCGGCGTCGATGCCCGCTTGCGCACGGTAGACCGCGCACAGTACAAACAACGCCTCGATCAGTTCGACTTCGACATGATTCTGATGACCCTCAACCAGACCCTCAGCCCCGGCCTTGAGCAGTGGCAGTATTTCCACTCCAGCCAGGCGGGGATCAAGGGCAGCAAGAATTACGCAGGCATCGCCAACCCGGTGGTCGACCACCTGCTGGACCAACTGCTGGCGGCGCAAACCCGTGAAGAACAGTTGGCCGCCGGCCGGGCGCTGGACCGCGTCCTGCTGTGGCAGCACTACAGTATTCCCAACTGGTACCTCAACTATCATCGCCTGGCGTACCGCAACCGGTTCGCCTTCGTCACCACGCCGCCCTACAGCCTGGGCCTGAGCGCATGGTGGCTGAAAGCTTCGGAGAAAGCCCAATGATACCTTTGCGTACTGCGATCCTTGGCAGCCTGCTGTTTTGCGCCGCGGCCAATGCGGCCCCGCAACATGCCCTGACCCTCTACAACGAACCGCCCAAGTACCCCGCCGATTTCAAACACGTCGACTACGTAAATCCGGATGCCCCCAAGGGTGGTACCTTCCGCGTATCCAGCATGGGCAGCTTCGACAGCCTCAACCCATTCATCAGCAAGGGCGTGCCGGCAGATGATATCGGCCTGATCTACGACACCCTCGCCCAGCAAAGCCTGGACGAACCCATCACCGAATACGGGCTGGTGGCCGGCAAGATCGAAAAGGCCCCGGACAACAGCTGGGTGCGCTTCTACATCCGCCCCGAAGCGCGCTTCCACGACGGCCACCCGATCCGTGCCGAAGACGTGGTGTTCAGCTTCCAGACACTGATGAAGGACGGCTCGCCGATCTTCAAGACCTACTACGCCGATGTCGACGAAGTGATCGCCGAAGACCCGCTGCGGGTGTTGTTCAAGTTCAAGCGCACCAACAACCGCGAACTGCCGCTGATCCTTGGGCAACTGACAGTGTTGCCCAAGCATTACTGGGAGGGCCGCGACTTCTCCAAGGGCAACCTGGAGATTCCACTGGGCAGCGGCCCGTACAAGGTGGCCGAGGTCAAGGCCGGGCGCTCGATCCGCTATGAGCGGGTCAAGGACTACTGGGCCAAGGACCTGCCGATCAACAAGGGCTTCTACAACTTCGATAACCGGGTCACCGATTACTACCGCGACAACACCGTGGCCCTCGAAGCCCTCAAGGCCGGGCAGTTCGATTACTGGCTGGAAATCAGCGCGAAAAACTGGGCCAATGCCTACAACACCCCCGCCGTCACCCAGGGCCGCCTGATCAAGGAAGAAATTCCCAACGGCAACCCCACCGGCATGCAGGGCTTCGTGTTCAACACCCGCAAGCCGATGTTCCAGGACGTGCGAGTGCGCAAGGCCATCAGCCTGTTGCTGGACTTTGAATGGAGCAACAAGCAACTGTTCAACGGCGCCTACACCCGCAGCCGCAGCTATTTCGAAAACTCCGAGATGGCCGCCACCGGCCTGCCCGGCCCGGATGAGCT
This sequence comes from Pseudomonas sp. IPO3774, assembly GCF_013386835.1. NCBI lineage: Bacteria > Pseudomonadati > Pseudomonadota > Gammaproteobacteria > Pseudomonadales > Pseudomonadaceae > Pseudomonas > Pseudomonas sp. IPO3774. The sequence goes on along the minus strand of NZ_JACAQY010000003.1, from coordinate 23,454 downwards.
GGCGATTCTTGAACCGCTGCGGGACAAGATCCCGCCCCAGGTGTTTACCGAAGCCTTCGAGCCGTCGAAGACCGATGCCAGCGGCATGATCCGCACCCAGCAGCGCGAGGCCTATCAACTGCTGCAAGAGGCCGGCTGGAAGATCGTCGACGACAAGATGGTCGACACCACCGGCAAGCCAGTGACCATCGAGTTCCTGCTGGCACAGACCGAGTTCGAACGCATCCTGTTGCCGTTCAAGCGTAACCTGGCAGACCTGGGGATCGACCTGGTGATTCGCCGGGTCGACATCTCGCAGTACATCAACCGCATCCGTTCCCGGGACTTCGACATGGTGGTGGGCAGCTTCCCGCAATCCTCATCGCCCGGTAACGAGCAGCGCGAGTACTGGAAGTCATCCAGCGCCGACAAGCCCGGCAGCCGCAACTACATCGGCCTGAAAGACCCGGCCATCGACCAGTTGGTGGAAGAACTCATCGACTCCGACTCGCGCAAGAGCCTGGTGGCCCACGCCAAGGCCCTGGACCGCGTGCTGCAGTTCGGCTACTACGTGATCCCCAACTGGCACATCAAGACCTTCCGCGTGGCGTATTGGGACCACCTCGGCCATCCGAAGGTCTCGCCACGGTATGACGTCGGCACCGCCACCTGGTGGAGCAAACCCGACGTGAAACCTGCGATAACCGTGGACACCAACCAGAGCGCCGATCCGGCGAGCGGGGGCGACTGAGATGCTGGCCTATATTTTTCGTCGACTGCTGCTGATCATCCCGACCCTGTTCGGCATTTTGCTGATCAACTTTGTGATCATCCAGGCCGCCCCGGGTGGCCCGGTGGAGCAGATGATCGCCAAGCTCGAAGGCTTTGAAGGCGCCACCAGCCGGATTGCCGGGGGCGGTGCCGAAGTCTCGGTGGCCGGTTCCAGCTACCGCGGCGCCCAGGGCCTGGACCCGGCGCTGGTGAAGGAAATCGAGAAGATGTACGGCTTTGACAAGTCGGCGCCGGAACGCTTGTGGATCATGGTCAAGAACTACGCCCGGCTGGATTTTGGCGACAGCTTCTTTCGCGATGCGAAGGTCATCGACCTGATCAAGGAAAAGATGCCGGTGTCCATCTCCCTCGGATTATGGAGCACCCTGATCATGTACCTGGTGTCGATCCCCCTGGGGATCGCCAAGGCTACGCGGCACGGCAGCCACTTCGACGTGTGGACCAGCTCGGCGATCATCGTCGGCTACGCGATCCCGGCGTTCCTGTTTGCGATCCTGCTGATCGTGGTGTTCGCCGGCGGCAGTTACTTCGACTGGTTTCCGTTACGCGGGCTCACGTCCAACAACTTTGATGAATTGAGCTGGGGCGGCAAGGTCCTCGATTACTTCTGGCACCTTGCCCTGCCGGTGACCGCCCTGGTGATCGGCAACTTCGCCACCATGACCCTGCTCACCAAAAACAGCTTCCTCGACGAGATCAACAAGCAGTACGTGGTCACCGCCAAGGCCAAGGGCCTGACCAACCACCGCGTGCTGTACGGCCATGTGTTTCGCAACGCGATGCTGCTGGTGATTGCCGGCTTCCCGTCGGCCTTTATCGGCATCTTCTTCACCGGCTCGTTGCTGGTGGAAGTGATCTTCTCCCTCGACGGCCTGGGCCTGATGAGCTTTGAAGCGGCGATCAACCGCGACTACCCGGTGGTGTTCGGCACCCTGTTTATCTTCACCCTGCTGGGATTGGTGGTGAAGCTGATCGGCGACCTCACCTACACCCTGGTCGATCCGCGCATCGACTTCGCCAGCCGGGAGCATTGAGATGAATCTATCCCCCCTCAATCGTCGCCGGTTCGAGCGTTTCAAGGCCAACAAGCGTGGCTGGTGGTCGCTGTGGCTGTTTTTGATCCTGTTCGGCCTGAGCCTGGGCGCCGAGCTGATCGCCAACGACAAGCCGCTGGCGGTGCACTACGACGGCGACTGGTATTTCCCGGCGCTCAAGCGCTACCCCGAGACCACCTTCGGCGGCGAATTCCCGCTGGAAGCCAACTACAAGAGCCCGTATATCCAGGAGCTGCTCAAGGCCAAGAATGCCTGGACCTTGTGGGCGCCGATTCCGTACAGCTACCAGAGCATCAACTACGACCTGAAAGTTCCGGCCCCCGCCCCGCCGTCACGGGACAACCTGCTGGGCACCGATGACCAGGGCCGCGATGTGCTGGCGCGGGTGATCTACGGCTTCAGGATTTCCGTGCTGTTTGCCCTGACGCTCACCGTGCTCAGCTCGATCATCGGCGTGATCGCCGGCGCGTTGCAGGGCTTCTATGGTGGTTGGGTCGACCTGGCCGGCCAGCGTTTCCTGGAAATCTGGTCCGGCTTGCCGGTGCTGTACCTGTTGATCATCCTCGCCAGCTTCGTGCAACCCAACTTCTGGTGGCTGCTGGGGATCATGCTGCTGTTTTCCTGGATGAGCCTGGTGGACGTGGTGCGCGCCGAGTTCCTGCGCGGGCGTAACCTGGAATATGTGCGGGCGGCCCGGGCGCTGGGAATGCAGAACGGCGCGATCATGTTCCGCCATATCCTGCCCAACGCCATGGTCTCCACCATGACCTTCATGCCGTTCATCCTGACCGGGGCGATCGGCACCCTCACCGCGCTGGACTTCCTGGGTTTTGGCCTGCCGGCCGGCTCGCCGTCCCTGGGTGAACTGGTGGCCCAGGGCAAATCCAACCTGCAGGCGCCGTGGCTGGGCATGAGTGCGTTTGCCGTGCTGGCGATCATGTTGAGTCTGCTGGTGTTTATCGGCGAGTCCGCTCGCGATGCCTTCGACCCGAGGAAATGAGATGAATCAGGACAATCTGATCGAAGTCCGCGACCTCTCCGTCGAGTTCGTCGTAGGCAACAGCCACCAGCGGGTGGTGAACAACGTCAGCTTCGATATCAAGCGCGGCGAAACCCTGGCACTGGTGGGCGAAAGCGGCTCGGGCAAGTCGGTCACGGCGCACTCGATTTTGCGCCTGCTGCCCTACCCCCTGGCGCGTCACCCGTCGGGGACGATCCAGTACGCCAACCACGATTTGCTGACCCTGAAAGAAAAGACTATCCGGCATATCCGCGGCAACCGGATTGCGATGATTTTCCAGGAGCCGATGACTTCGCTGAACCCGCTGCACTCCATCGAGAAGCAGATCAACGAAGTGCTCGGCCTGCACAAGGGGCTTACCGGCAAGGTGGCCACCAAACGCACCCTGGAGCTGCTGGAACTGGTGGGCATCCCCGAGCCCCATAAACGCCTCAAGGCCCTGCCCCACGAGCTGTCCGGCGGCCAGCGCCAGCGGGTGATGATTGCGATGGCCCTGGCCAATGAGCCGGAGTTGCTGATTGCGGACGAACCGACCACGGCACTCGACGTCACCGTGCAGCTGAAGATCCTGGAGCTGCTCAAGGAATTGCAGGCGCGCCTGGGCATGGCGTTGCTGTTGATCAGCCACGACTTGAACCTGGTAAGGCGCATCGCCCACCGGGTATGCGTGATGCAAAAAGGCTGCATCGTCGAGCAGGCCGAATGCGAAAGCCTGTTCCAGGCGCCGCAGCACCCTTACACCCAGGAGCTGCTGGCAGCGGAACCCAGCGGCGGCCCCGCCACCAATGAAGTCGGCCCACCGTTGCTGGAAGTCGATGACCTGAAGGTCTGGTTCCCGATCAAGAAAGGCTTCCTGCGCAATACCGTCGATTACGTCAAGGCGGTGGATGGCATCAACTTCAGCCTGCCCCAGGGCCAGACGCTGGGCATCGTTGGTGAAAGCGGCTCGGGCAAATCCACCCTGGGCCTGGCAATTTTGCGGCTGATTGCGAGCAAGGGCGGCATTCGCTTCGAAGGCCATCAGATGGACAAGCTCAGCCAGCAACAAGTGCGCCCGCTGCGCCGGGAAATGCAGGTGGTGTTCCAGGATCCGTTTGGCAGCCTGAGCCCGCGCATGTGCGTGAGCGAGATCGTCGGCGAAGGCCTGCGTATTCACAAGATGGGCACTGCCGCCGAGCAGGAAGCGGCGATTATCGCCGCGCTGAAGGAAGTGGGCCTGGACCCGGAAACCCGCAATCGCTACCCCCACGAATTCTCCGGCGGCCAACGCCAGCGCATCGCTATTGCCCGCGCACTGGTGCTCAAGCCCCGGCTGATTTTGCTGGATGAGCCGACCTCGGCCCTCGACCGTACCGTGCAGCGCCAGGTGGTGGAACTGCTGCGCAACCTGCAGGCCAAGTACAACCTGACCTACCTGTTCATCAGCCACGACCTGGCGGTGGTCAAGGCCTTGAGTCACCAACTGATGGTGGTAAAACACGGGCAGGCGGTTGAACAGGGAGATGCACCCGCGATCTTCGCCAACCCCCAGCATGCCTACACCCGGCAGCTGCTGGAGGCGGCGTTTTTGGTGCCCGGCCCCTAGCAGTAGAACCACCGTAGCAGCTGTCGAGCCCCAGCGAAGCGGCGGCTCGACAGCTGCTACGCCATTGGGTGTTAGAAATCGGTTGAGGCCGACAATTCACGCCAGGCAGCGGTCTCTTCCTTGACGTAGGCCAGCTTGTCCTCAATCGCCTGCAACGTGTCGGTGCCCAGGGCCAGGCGCATCGGCGGATGCAGCGCTTCCACCAGCTTGATCATGGCCACTGCCAGCAGCTCCGGGTTACCCGGTTGCTGCTGGTTGTAGACCTTGGCCAGCTTGCGCACCTCGCCGGACGTGGCGGCGTAGTCGTCGATGATCAAGGGCGACTCCACCAGGGAGTTGCCATCCAGGAAGTCGGTACGGAAATAACCCGGCTCCACCACCGTCACCTTGACGCCCAAGGGTGCCAGCTCTGCGTGCAGCGCCTCGCTCAACCCTTCAACGGCAAACTTGGTCGAGCAGTACGTGCCGAACCCCGCACCCGAACGGAAGCCGCCCACCGACGAAATATTGATCACGTGCCCGCTGCGCGCCTGGCGCATGAACGGCAATACACCGCGAGTGACATTGAGCAGCCCGAACACGTTGGTTTCATACAAGCGGCGAACCTCATCGGCAGACGCCTCCTCCACCGCGCCCAGCAGGCCAAAACCGGCATTGTTGACCAACACATCAATGCGCCCGAAGTGCTCAATGGCGGCACGGGCAACGTCGGCAGCCTGGGATTCGTCGGTCACGTCCAGTTGCACCGCCAGCAGCCCGGGTTGCTCACCGAAGCGTTCGGTAACGGTATGGGCGTTGCGGGCCGTCGCCACCACCGCATCACCGTGGGCCAGAGCTGCCGCGACGATTTTCGCGCCGATGCCCCGGGAAGCCCCGGTTACCAGCCAAACACGCTTGAAGGAATGTGCCGTTGTCATGATCCGTACCTGATGGAGTGAATGTGGAGCCAAGGTACGCTGAGGCATTAGCCTGAAAAACCGTCTCGTGCTACAAGCACTCTGAAACAGAATTTCATAATGGCTGACCGATGAACCTTGATCCCTTCAATGGCTTGACCGAATTTCTCGCCGTGGCCGAACTGAAGAGCTTCACCCAGGCCGCTGCACGCCTCGGCGTAACACCGACGGCGGTCAGCCATGCGGTGAAGACCCTGGAGAAGCGCACGGGTGTGGTGCTGTTCCAGCGCACCACGCGCCGGGTAGCGCTGACCGAGGCCGGCATGACGCTTTACAGCCGCCTGCGCCCCGCCGCCGGGGAGATTGACGAAGCGCTGGCGGCCCTCAGTGGCTACCGCGACCGGCCCATGGGCACCCTGCGGCTGACGGTGCCAAGGTTGTCGGGCAAGTTGCTGATCGAGCCGTTGATCCCGCGTTTTCGCGAGGCCTTCCCCGATGTGGTGCTGGATATTTCCCTCGACGATGCCACGGTGGACCTGGTGACCGAGGGCTTCGACGCCGGTATTCGCCTGGGGGAATCCATCGACAAAGACATGGTTGCCGTGCGCCTGACCCCGGACCTGAACTGGTCGGTGGTGGGCTCTCCCGCCTACTTTGCCAAGGCCGGCAAGCCGACAACGCCGGAAGCGCTCACGACCCATCAAACCATCGGTTATCGCTTCCTGACCTCGGGCATGGCACACCGCTGGGAATTCGAGCGGGCGGGCCGGGAATTTACGGTCGGCGTTCAAGGCGGGTTGATCGTCAATGACCGCAACCTGATGATCGCCGCCGCGCGGGCCGGCCAGGGCCTGGCGTACGTGAGTGATTTCGAGGTCATGGAGGACCTGGCTTCAGGCGCACTGGAGCCCGTGCTGCAATCTTTCGTACCGCCAAGCAGCGGGCTGTACCTGTATTTCCCCGCCCGAACCCAGAGCCAACCGAAACTGCGGGCCTTTATCGACCTGGCCACCGCATGGATTGCCGAAAAGCGTGGGCGCTGACAACGCCGCAAAAGCAAACCAATATCATTTGCGCAGTGCCCGGCCCTTTGGTTTAATCGCGACCAATTCTTATTTACGCCAAGGCTTCTGCGCCACATGGATACTGTGTCGACCCCGTCCACCTCGTTCAGCGACCTCTACGGCAATCACCATTCCTGGCTGCTGGGGCTGCTGCGCCGGCGCCTGAGCAATCGCTGGGATGCGGCGGACCTGGCCCATGACACCTTCATCCGGGTACTCAAGCGCCCGCCGGCCGGCGCCGATGAGACGCGGGAGCGCTCCTACCTGGCCACCATCGCCCGGGGGTTGTGCATTGATCACTGGCGTCGGCGCCAACTGGAACAAGCGTGGCTGCAAAGCCTCGCGGACCGGCCGCAAGCCCTGCAACCGTCGACGGAGCAGCGGGCAATCATTGTCGAAACCCTGTACGAAGTGGACGCCATGCTCGCGCGGCTGCCCCACAAGGTGCGCGAAGCGTTCCTGCTGGCGCAGTTGCACGGTACGCCCTACAAGCAGATCGGCGAACAGCTCGGGGTAGGCGAACGGATGGTGAAAAAATACCTGGCCCAGGCGCTGCTGCATTGTGCGGTGCTGGAAGCCGAACTGGACGGGATGCTCGTGGAGTGAACAGCCCCGGAAAGCTCAGCCATGCCAGCCTTGAGCAAGCGGCCCAATGGTACGTACGCCTGCAGGATCAGCCAGAGGCTGCCCAGCACTGGCAGGCATGGCTCGGGCAAAGTCCGGAACACCAGGCCGCCTGGGGTTATGTAGAGCGGGTCAGCCAACGCTTTGCGCCGTTGGCCGAGCAATCCCACAGCGCCAGCCGTGCGTTGCGCAGCTCTCGGCGCCAGACGCTCAAGACCCTGCTGGTGCTGTGTGCCGGTTCAACGCTGGCCTGGGGCACCTGGCGCAACACCGCCCTGCCCCGGTTGGTGGGAGCCTGGAGTGCGGATTACGCAACCGCCGGCGGTGAAACCCGCGAAGCGCTGCTGGACGATGGCAGCCGCCTGTGGCTGAACGCCTTGAGCGCCCTGGATGTACGTTTTGACCGGGTCCAGCGCTTGCTGCACCTGCGTTTCGGCGAAGTGCTGATCGAGACCGCAAAGGACCCGAACCGCCCGTTTCTGGTGGAGACTGAGCAGGGTCGCCTGCGGGCACTCGGCACCCGCTTCAGCGTGTTGCAGGACGGCGACAGCACTTTGCTCAATGTGTTTGAAGGCAGGGTTGAAGTGCGCACCGCCGCCAGCCGGCAACAACGAATCATCGAGGCCGGGCAACAAGTGGCCTTCACCCGCGATGGGTTCAATCTCCATTCACCCGCATCCGCCACCCGTGAGGCCTGGAGCCGTGGCGTACTGCTGGCCGACAACCTGCCGCTTGGCCAACTGGTCGCCGAACTCAATCGTTTTCGCCCCGGCCACCTGGGTTGTGATCCAGCCGTGGCGCAATTGCCGGTAATGGGTTCGTTCCCCCTCAAAGACAGCGACCACGCACTGCGCCTGCTACAGGCCGCGCTGCCGATTCAGGTCGACACGCTCATGCCGTGGTGGGTCACGGTCAGGCCCAAACACCCAGGCGCATAAAAACTTTCAGCCGTCAGTTCCCTTTTCCAAAACTCGTTCGGTAAACCCTGCAGATGCTTTCAATTCGCCGATCGATTTGATCCAAAGGGAATGTTCATGTCGCAACCCGTTCGCTTCACTTTGCGCCCGCTGGCGCTGGCCGTTACTGCTACCTTGTTGTGCCTGGGCGCGCTCGACGCGCAAGCCGCCGAGTCACCGTCGACTCAGGAAACGGCCCGCCACTACACCATCGCCGCGGGTTCGTTGGTCAACGTGCTGAACAGCTTCGCCGAGCAGTCCGGGATCTTTTTCGCCGGCCACAACAGCCTGGCCAGCGGCAAAACCAGCCCGGGCCTCAACGGCAGCTACACCCCGGCCAGCGGTTTGCAACGGCTGTTGCAAGGCAGCGGCTTGCAGGCCGTGCCCCAGGGCAACAACGGCTACGTGCTGGAGTTGGTCCCGGCCAACACCGGCGCCCTGGAACTGGGCGCCACCACCATCTCCGGCGAAGGCCTGGGCGCCACCACCGAAGATACGCACTCCTACACCACCGGCGCCATGGCTTCGGCCACCGGCCTGGCGCTGTCGATGCGCGAGACGCCGCAGTCGGTAACAGTGATCACCCGCCAACAAATGGACGACCAAGGCTCCACCAGCATCGCCGACACCCTGCGCCGTGCACCGGGCGTGAGCGTACAGAATTACGACAGCGAACGCTGGGAGTTTTCCAGCCGCGGCCTGCCGATCACCAACTTCCAGTACGACGGGGTCAACTCCACCTACGACGGCGTGTATGACTACGGCACCACCAGCACCGACATGGCGGTGTATGACCGCCTGGAAATCATCAAGGGCTCAGCCGGCCTGATGTCCGGCTCCGGCGATCCTTCGGCCACGGTCAACCTGATTCGCAAAAAGCCCACCCGGGACTTCAAGGCTTCCGTCACACAGACCTTCGGCTCGTGGGACAACTACCGCACCGAAGGCGATATTTCCGGGCCACTGACCGACTCCGGCAATGTGCGCGGGCGCTTCGTCGGCGTGTATCAGGATCGTCAGTCGTACCTGGACCACTACCAGAACACCAAGGACATTGCCTACGGCATCCTCGAAGCCGACCTGACGCCGGACACCCTGCTGACCTTCGGCATCGACCAGCAGGACACCCGCTCCCGTGGCGCCAGCTGGACCGGCTTCCCGATGTACTTCAGCAACGGTTCACGCACCGACTTCTCGCGGTCCTTCAACCCGGCCGCCGACTGGAGCCGCCGCGACTTCCAGAACCAGACCCTGTTTGCCTCGGTGCAACAAAAGCTCGCGAACGACTGGTCGCTGAAAGTCAGCCTTGACCGCAAGCGCAGCCAGCACGATACCCTGCTCGCCTCCGCCAGCGGCGGCAACCCGGACCCGGTCACGGGCGACGGGATGTACATGTTCATGGGCAAATACAAGGGTGACCAGGTGCAAAACACCCTGGACATCAACCTCAATGGCCCCTTCAGCCTGTTCGGGCGCGAGCATGAATTGATCATGGGCTTCATGGCCACCCGCTCGAAGCAGGACGTGCCGGTGTACGGCTCGATCTACCCGCCCGTGGGCGGCAGCATTTACGACTGGCGCGGCGAATACCCGAAGCCTGACATTCCCCGCAGCGGCCAGAACGACATCGTGCAACGCCAGACCGGCGCGTACCTGGCCACGCGCTTGAAACCCACCGATGACCTGTCGGTGATCCTGGGTACCCGCGTCAGCAACTTCAGCGGCACCGACAACACCGACTTCTACGACCCGACCAAGGCCGACAACCGTTTCACCTACCGCCAGACCGGCGTCGTCACGCCCTATGCCGGTATCGTCTACGACCTGAATGACATCTGGTCGGTGTACACCAGCTACACCAAGATCTACAAACCGCAAAACAGCAAGGACGCCGACCGCAAGTTGCTCGATCCGATTGAAGGCGACACCTACGAAGCCGGGCTCAAGGCCGCTTTCTTCGACGGCCGCCTGAACGCCAGCTTCGCCGCATTCCGCATCGAACAGGACAACGTTGCGCAGTACGTTTCCGGGTTTGAGACCGACTCGGTATATCGCCCGATTGCCGGCGCTACCACCAAGGGCTTTGAAGTCGAACTGGCCGGTGAAGTGCTGGACGGCTGGAACGTCTCGGCGGGCTACACCTACCAGCACAGCCGTGACGCCAACGGCGATTACGTCTATGGCTCTGTGCTGCAAACCACCACGCCCCAGCAAGTGGTGCGGTTGTTCAACACCTATCGGCTGCCCGGCGCCCTGGAGAACCTGACCGTGGGTGGCGGCGTGAATTGGCAGAGCGAGTTCTTCGGCAATGTGTTCCAGCCCGATCCCAACGACTCGGTGAATTTCGGCCACAACTCACGCATTACCCAGGACAGCTACTTCCTGGTGGACGTGATGGCGCGCTACCGCTTCAACGAGCACCTGAGCACCACGTTGAACGTGAAGAACCTGTTCGACAAAAAGTACTACACCGGCCTGGGCAACTTCGGTACCGGTTTCTACGGCGAGCCGCGCAGCCTGCAATTGGCGACCCGCTGGGATTTTTGAGCCCAAACGCCAGACTGCCGTAGCGCCCGCAACGGCAGTCGACTCGGGCTACACCCCGTCAGGAAGGTACGTCTTTTGTTCTGGCCCGGCCCATCCGACGATGCAGGCTCCGGTCGCCCATAGCACGTGGGCGACCTTGCACAGAGCCTGAACGCCATGGATGACTTACCCTTTCTGTCCCACCTGTTGAAGAATATTTCTCCCTCCGCCCTGGACCTGATCAAGCACCAGGCATTGCGCCTCAAGGACGATCAAGTGCTGATCGCCGAACTGATCGCCGGTTTGATCAGACTGGTTGCCCAAGGCACCACCCCGGCAACCGAACCCATCTTGATCAGCGTGCCGGAAAATACCATGCTCGGTCGCTGGGTGCGGCTCTTCTGTGACGCCATCGGCCGCCCGGCCTTCCGTGAGTGGGCCTCACGCCATGACCTGGAACTGGCGAGCCTGGTGTTTCGGGGCGGCGATCTGCAGGCCACGATCCTGGAAGGCACGGTCAAAACACCGTACACCTTCACCCTGGACAAAGACTCTGATTGGTGGCGCGTCGCGAATCCGATCCTGGAGGTGGTGCAGATTATCGATACGGTCAACGCCGGCTTGCCATTCATGGAAAACCTCGTCGAACCTCATTCGAGGACACTGCCTCTGAACCTGGTATTGCCCTTCTATGGCTACCCGTTACCGACCAATCATTTGCAGGCTCAGGTGATTCTCGAAGAGATCCATACCCTCGACACGCTGCCCGGTGTCGATGAAAGCGGGCGGCTCAAATCCACCCTGCGCAAGCGCTTGACCGAAGAGCAGCGGGATTACCAACAACTGGCCGATGCGCTGCAGACGCTCCTGGAACAAAGTACAAACGGCAGCCCGCCTTTCGATTGGCTGCAGCTCTACCTGCAACGATGCACGCTGGACTCGGACTCAATGTTGTCGAGCACCTTAAAGTACGCGGCACAGCTGCTTTACGCCGTGACGCAGGGCGAAGAGTTCGCGAGCCTCAACCCTGCCAGTCAAGGCGCTGCCTCCACTTACCGCTATTCCGTCGACCAAAAAGTAGTGATCGCCGTGACCGACGGCCGCGAGGCCAATACCTCACCTCTGGATCGCTCCAACAACTCAGCGCTGAATCAGCAATGGGATGAGCTGGAGCGCCTGGCCAATCTCGCCCATACCGACATATTGCCGGACGCCAGCCTCAGCCTGGCCGCGCTGATGACGGCGTATCGGCTACCCCGTCCTGCCAGTGCAGGGGACGTTCAGGTCCTGGTGGAACAACTGCGCGCCACCAGCGCAGCGACGTTTCCCTATGTCAGCTCGGCCGCCCACTCGTTGGTGGCCGTCAGCAAACACATGCGCCATATCGCGGTCCTCAATGACCGTTACACCATGCAAGCAGCACTCAAGTCGATCACCCTCGATACGCAGCTCACTAGCACCCTGGACATGACGTTCAACCTGGCGGCTGACTCGCCCTTTGCCATGCTGGTGGACAAAGGGGCGCAACTGCTCGCAGGTTTGCGCCAGGAATCGGCCTTTCAACGCGTGAGCGCCACCCGCCAATTTAACCTTGCCCGGGTGTATGTACTGAACGCGGACGGCGAACTCAGTGGTTACGCGCTGGACGATGCGCCCAAGGTACTCACCCGTGCGGACACACCGCTTTCAAGCCTGACCTCGATGGCCGACCCCCTGTTGGAACTGGCCCGCCAATCCGGCGGGCGCATCAGCACCAATGGCCAGGTCAGCTTGCGCCAGTTACTCAACCTCTACCAGATGGCGCTACCGGCTACCCGTGACGAAGCCCATGCCACGGCACGCATCCTGCGCATCCCGACAACCAAACAGCCACGCCACGGCAACTACTGGCGGGCATTGCAGGTGATGCCACTGCTGGCGGCGCAACGCAAACAGGTGCTGCAGACCGTCGCCGCCTTCCTGCCCAACCAGGACGTAAAACTGTTCGACTACCTGAGCGAAACAATCGTCGGCGAAAAAAACCGTGACCAGGTGCGCGCCGAGGCTGATCTGCTGCTGCACCAACTATTGGCATCGCCCCCGGCCCAGGCACTGGCCGCGCGGCTATCGGAAACCGTGGGCTGGTACGGTGAACACGCCAGCGCTGCAAACACCCGTGCCAGCAGAAACGCACTGTTGTTTGCCGCACTGATTCTCAGCCTGGACGCGAATGCTGGTAAGCAGCGGGCCACTGTCGCCGGCTATGACCTGACCGATTCCTACAACTGGGGCCTGACCTTCCATGAAGTCCGTAACGCCGTAGAAGCCATGGTCCAGTTCAAGGTCCTGCGCACCAGCGCCGTACCCATGGCCGCGCACCTGTTGCTGGCGGGCATCGCCCCGGAATTCCTGGTGCGGGACATCCCTGATGAGGTGTCGTACATGAGTTCCCATACCTGGGTACATTTCAAGCAATACGTGGACCTGATCGAAGCTGAAACACCGGGTGCATCACGGGCCATGCGCTTCACCGACTTCATGGCGGTGATCTACTTCATCATGCCCTCCCGCCGGGTTCGCCGAGGCAGTCTGCCGATCGTCGACTGGGCCGTGGCCAACGGAGTACTGGCCAAAAACGTTGATGGGCACAGTACCACGCAGAAGAATCGCGCCATTGCCGCGTTGAACGAGCAGCTCAACCAGTTGCAGATCAGTTCCGAGTTGAAGAAGAACGGGCATACCAGCCTGTATGAGATAGCCTTGCAGGATCTTCAGCGGGTGTTTGCCGGTAGCACCGATCTGGAGCGAATGGTCATACAATGGCAGGCCAGGACTGGTAACCGCTCGGAGCCGGATATCGCCGCCAATACCGCCGTTTCCCTGGTTCAGTTGCACATGGCAGGCAAGCTGACCAAAGGCACAACGCAATGGCGCTCGCCCCTCAAGGACGTTGATTTCGCCAGCATGGCGTCACGGTTCGATGAGTTGGGGTCAATCCATTCCACTTTCGCGGCCGAGTTCGAGAAGCGCTACACGGCGGTGCGCGCCGCGCTGCTACAGTCGATCGTGTATTGGATGTCACAACTGCCCCTGCTTAGCCGTAAAGGCATGGAATATGGCAGCCTGGAATTCCATCGCCTGCAAACGTCACGCACCAGTGCTGGCGGGCAGACATCGGGCATCGGGAGATTCGGGGTGCTGGTGTTGTGCAGGTACGCCGGCGACAAGCGCTTCTACGAATTTCTCCCAAAGCAACTGAAGGTTGCCCCATTACCGGGCCTGACCCTGCAAATATTCGAACAGGCCCTGCGCACCGGCAATACCCAAGGCAGCCCGCTGCCGATCGATTGGTCAGCGTACGCGCGCGGCACCATTCCCAACGGGCAGCAACACGCGACGGTCATTGCCCAACGTTTTGCCGAGCTGCCTGCCGTCTATGGGCCGGGCCCTGTGGTACCCAACACCTTCACCTCGCCACGCAGCCTGGCCATTGCCAGCATCGTGATTGACCAGCACTTGCTGGTAGGCGCCGATGAGGCGCGAGCGGCGGCGAAGCAACCCCTTTCCCTGGCAGACGCCATCAACGGCGTAGATCCGCGGATCGGTTTCCTGCGCAGAATGGAACCCGAAACCATGAAATGAAACGTTGCAGGCCGGTTTCTGTGTAATCATTCACTGCATTGTTTCCCGGTGAGACTTGTAGTGATGCGACCGCCCCTCGAACCGACTGCCCCGTCCTTCTGGCGCGACGAACGCCTGCCGTTCATTGAGGCTCGCACCATCGCCGACGGGCGGAAGGTCTGCTACACCCGCCACGCCCACGAGCACTTTTCCATCGGCGCGATCACGGCCGGGCAGAGCCTGTACATCCATGGGGCATCGACCTTCAAGATCAGCACCGGCACCGTGGTCTTGATGAATCCCGGGGATGTCCATGCCTGCAACCCCATTGATGATCTGCCCTGGTCCTATCACATGCTGTATATCGATACGGCCTGGCTGACCGACCTGCAGCATCAGCTGGGTTTCAGCAAGGACCAGGACTTTCGTCCGTTCACCGCCACCCACAGCACGGATGTCGCGCTGTACCGCGGGCTGAACGAGCTGTATGAGGTGCTGGTGGACAACCACGCCGAACACCTGCACAAGCAGAGTGCGGTGGTGAGTTTTTTCACCGAGGTGCAACAACGCCTCAACCCGTCGGAGACCCCGGTGCGCGAGGTCAATCACAAGCTGGAGCGGGCCGCCGACTATATCCGCGAACATTGCACCGAGGCCCTGAAGCTCGAAGACATTTGCCAGGAGGCTGAACTGTCGCCGTCGTACCTGATTCGTGCGTTCAAGCAGTATTACGGCATGACGCCCCACGCATTCCTGGTCAATCGCCGCATTCAGTTTGCCCGCACCCAGTTGCGCAGCGGCCAGTTGATCGCCGACGTCGCACTGGCGGCCGGCTTTTCTGATCAGGCGCATTTCCAGCGCACGTTCAAACAGCACCTGGCGGCGACGCCCGGGCAATATCGCGGCTGACTCAGGCCAGCAGCAGATACCCCACGCTGGCCACCAACAAGGCGGCCATCGAGCGATTGAACAGGCGCATGCCCTGGGGATTGCTCAGGTAGCGGCGCAGGAACGTCCCGGCGTACGCCCAGCACGCCACCGACAAGTAGCAAATCACCAGGTAGATCGTCGCAAACAGCCAGACTTGCTGCGCATCGCCATCGGCGACAAACAGCCCCATGCCTGCCACACACGCCAGCCAGGCCTTGGGGTTGAGCCATTGCATGATCGCCCCATAGAGCATCGACGGCGCCGCGGCCGTGCCTTCAGCGTCCAGGCGCCCATTGTCCACGGCCAGTTTCCAGGCCATGTACAACAGGAAGGCCACCCCGCCCCATTGAATCAACTGCGTCAGCAGCGGCCAGCGCACCAGCACCTCATGCAGCCCCAGGCCAATCAGCACCAGTAGCAAGGTGAATCCCAACGCGGCTCCAGCCACGTGCTTTTGACTGGCGGCAAACCCAAAGCGCGCCCCCGAACTGATGGCCACCACATTCACCGGTCCCGGCGTGATGGAGGTGGCCAAAGCGAAAGCGGCCATGGAAATGATCAAGCTCATTGCAATTCCTTTTTGTTGTGCGGGTATGAGCTGAACCTTAAGGAGAAGATGGATCGCGGTATTGAAGAAAATGCCCCTGCCGGGAATGACCGAAAAAACCATCAGTTGAAACCCTTAGCCCACCCGCTGCAAAAGACAAATTTATTCCATTGATATAACTGTATTTTTCTCTTTCCAAAGGGCGTTTTTGATAGGAAAAAATGCGTGTTTCCCAAGGTAGGCACGGTGCTAGAGTCGAGCGCACATCTGGCCGGATGACCTCAACCTGCTCACAAAAAAGGAATCGCCATGTCACGTCGCTTATTGGCAGCTGCCTGCCTGTTGCTGTCCCTCTCCGGGGTTCAGGCCGCGGAACGCTGGGAAACCCTTCCGCCCACCCCGGCGCCGATTGCGGGGGCCAAGACCGGCTATGCCGCCATCAATGGCATCAAGGTCTACTACACCAAGACCGGGCATGGTTCGCCGGTCATCCTGCTGCACGGTGGCCTGTCCAATTCCGATTACTGGGGCAACCAGGTCAAGGCGCTGGCCGCCAAACACACGGTCATCAGCCTCGACAGCCGTGGCCACGGGCGCAGTTCCCGGGACGAGAACCCCTTCGGTTACGACTTGATGGCCGATGATGTGGTCGCCGTACTCGACAGCCTGAAAATCCCCCGCGCCGATATCGTCGGCTGGAGCGACGGCGCAATCATCGGTATCGATCTTGCCCTGCGCCATCCCGACCGTATCGGCAAGGTGTTTGCCTTTGCCGCCAACACCCAGACCTCCGGGGTCAAGGATGGCGTAGAGAAAAATCCGACCTTCGCCGCCTTCATCGAACGCGCCGGCCAGGAGTACGCCAGGCACTCGCCGACGCCAAAAGAGTACGACGCCTTCGTCGAGCAGATCAGCCATATGTGGGCCAGCCAACCCAACTGGACCGACGCGCAACTGGCGTCCATCAAGACTCCGATCCTGATTGTCGACGGCGACCACGATGAGGCGATCAAGCGTGAACACACCGAATACATCGCGGCGACTATTCCGGGAGCGGGCCTGCTGATTCTGCCGAACACCAGCCACTTCGCATTCCTGCAGGACCCGACGCTGTTCAATGCCGCGCTGCTGGACTTCCTGGACAGCAAATAGCCCCGCCTACTCTCCGGTCATCCGCTCCAGGCTGTTGCTCAAGTGCAACAGCATGGCGGCCCGGGCCGCGTCCGGGTCCTGGCGGCGGATGGCTTTCAGGATCGCCTCGTGCTCAAGGTTCGCCAAGCGCCCCAGTTCCATCAGGTCCGCGTCGCCGCGTTCCTCGGCATTGATCCGGGTGCGTGGGATTACCGAGTGGCCCAGGTGATAAATCACGTCGGTAAAATAGGTATTGCCAGTGGCCTGGGCGATCAGGCGATGGAAGCGCACGTCAGGCTCAACGGCACTGTCGTTGTTGGCCAGCGAGTCCTGGTAATCATCCAGTGCCTGGCGCATCTGCTGCAGTTGTTCATCGGTACGGCGCAAGGCTGCCAGGGCGGCTGCCTGGGTTTCCAGGCCCATGCGCAGTTCAAGAATGCCGCGCACGCTGGCGGCGGTGTCGTGGGTCAGGTGCAGGCCGTGGCGCTCGTCGCGCTCCAGCACAAAGGTGCCGACACCGTGGCGGGTTTCCACAAGCCCGGCGGCCTGCAATTTGGAAAGCGCTTCGCGCACCACCGTGCGGCTGACGCCGTACTCGCCCACGATGGCCGACTCCGACGGCAGCTTTTCACCCGGCGCCATCTGCCCCAGGAGAATCTGCTGGGTCAGCGCGGTGACGATGTCGTGGGCAAGGCCCGGGGAGCGCTTGCGATGAGGTGCCGAGCTGGGGTTTTGCATCAGGAATTCCGTTCAGGGGCGCCTGGCAATACTAGCATTCTTGCAAGCCCTTACTTGTATGACAACAAACAAATACCTGTAGGAGCGAGCCTGCTCGCGAAAAAACCCGTCGCAGCGCAAACATTGCACAAAACCTCGTAATCGTTGACGATTTTCGCGAGCAAGCTCGCTCCTACAAAGGGTTGCCATCTCTGAAAATGCAGTTGTATGATGTCTATCAAGTTGTCAGACATCTCTGACAACCCAAATACGTCCCCGCACAACAATAATCAGTGGGAGTTTGACCCGTGACCCCTTCCAGCCCTGCGACAGCTGCGCCTGCCACCGACCCGGTCCTGACCCGCGCGATCAAGAAGGTGAAGAGCCATGTGCTCCCACTGTTCGTGATCATGTTCATCGTCAACTACATCGACCGCGTCAACATCGGCTTTGTGCGTACCCATATGGAGCACGACCTGGGCATTGGTGCGGCCGCCTACGGCTTCGGCGCCGGGTTGTTTTTCATCGGCTACGCGCTGTTCGAAGTGCCGTCCAACATGCTCCTGCAAAAAGTCGGCGCGCGCATCTGGCTGACCCGCATCATGTTCACCTGGGGCATCACCGCCACATTGATGGCCTTCATCCAGAACGAAACCCACTTCTACATCCTGCGCTTTCTGCTGGGCGTGGCCGAAGCGGGCTTCTTTCCCGGGGTGATCTACTACTTCACCCGCTGGCTGCCCGGCGTCGAACGCGGCAAGGCGATTGCAATCTTCCTCAGCGGCTCGGCCCTCGCCTCGCTGATCTCCGGCCCCTTGTCCGGCGTGCTGCTGCAAATCACCGGGCTGGGCCTGCATGGCTGGCAGTGGATGTACATCATCGAAGGCATGGCGTCGGTGCTGCTGTGCTTTTTCGTGTGGTTCTGGCTGGACTCCAAGCCCCACGACGCCAAGTGGCTCAGCCTTGAAGAAAAGGATGCGCTGGTGGGCGAGATCGACCGCGAACAGCGCGAGCGTGACGCCGCCACCACGGTCAAGCCGACCCTGGGCAAGCTGCTCAAGGACCGTCAGATCATGCTGTTCTGCGCCCTGTATTTCTGCATCCAACTGACGATCTATGCCGCCACTTTCTGGTTGCCGAGCATCATTAAAAAGATGGGCGACCTGAGCGACATCCAGGTGGGTTTCTACAACTCCATCCCATGGTTGATCTCGATCATCGCGATGTACGCCTTCGCGGCACTGGCGGGCAAATTCAAGTTCCAGCAAGCCTGGGTCGCTGCGGCACTGTTGATCGCCGCCGTCGGCATGTTCCTTTCCACTACCGGCGGGCCGATCTTTGCCTTTATCGCCATCTGCTTCGCGGCGATCGGCTTCAAGTCGGCGTCCTCGCTGTTCTGGCCGATTCCCCAGGGTTACCTGGATGCACGCATCGCCGCGGCGGTGATCGCATTGATCAACTCCATCGGCAACCTCGGCGGGTTTGTCGCGCCCACCACCTTTGGTTTCCTGGAACAGACCACCGGCTCGATCCAGGGCGGTTTGTATGGCTTGGCGGGCACTTCGATCCTTGCGGCCATCCTGGTGTTTTTCGCCAGGACACTGCCCGGCCCGACCACCAGCAGCGTGCTGCAACCCGCCCCCGTCTTGAGCAAATAAGGACTACACGATGAACACAGAACACCAGCACCACGCCAACAGCGCCCCGGTCGTTACCGGCCTGCAAGTCATCCCGGTGGCCGGCCACGACAGCATGCTGCTCAACCTCAGCGGTGCCCACGGGCCGTTTTTTACGCGCAACATCGTGATCCTTACCGACAGCGCCGGCCGTACCGGCGTCGGTGAGGTACCCGGCGGCGAACGCATCCGCGAGACCCTGGAAGACGCCCGCAGCCTGGTGATCGGCAAGCCCATCGGCCAGTACCAGAGCATTCTCAATGCCATGCGCCAGACCTTCGCCGCGCGGGATTCGGCGGGCCGGGGTTTGCAGACGTTTGACCTGCGCATCACCATCCATGCCGTCACGGCGATGGAAGCCGCACTGCTGGATTTGCTCGGCCAATTCCTCGAAGTCCCGGTGGCGGCCCTTCTCGGCGAAGGCCAGCAGCGCGACGCGGTGAAGATGCTCGGCTACCTGTTCTACATCGGTGATCGCCAGCAAACCGACCTGGCCTATCGCAGTGAAGACGATGCCGAAGACTGGTTCCGCCTGCGTCATGAACAGGCCATGACGCCCGAAGCCATCGTGCGTCTGGCAGAGGCGGCCAAGGCGCAATACGGCTTCAATGACTTCAAGCTCAAAGGCGGCGTACTGCGCGGCGGCGACGAAATCGAGGCGGTGACTGCACTGGCCGAACGCTTCCCCGATGCGCGCATCACCCTGGACCCCAACGGCGCCTGGTCACTGAAAGAAGCCATCGCCCTGTGCCGCGACCAGCATCATGTGCTGGCCTATGCCGAAGATCCTTGCGGCGCGGAAAACGGTTACTCCGGGCGCGAAGTCATGGCCGAATTCCGCCGTGCCACCGGGCTGCCCACCGCCACCAACATGATCGCCACCGACTGGCGTGAAATGGGGCATGCGATCCAGTTGCAATCCGTGGATATTCCCCTGGCCGACCCGCACTTCTGGACCATGCAGGGCTCGGTGCGCGTGGCGCAGATGTGCCACGAATGGGGCCTGACCTGGGGCTCGCACTCCAATAATCACTTCGACATTTCCCTGGCGATGTTCACCCAGGTGGCCGCCGCCGCGCCGGGGGAAATCACGGCCATCGACACCCACTGGATCTGGCAGGACGGCCAGCGGTTGACCAAGGCTCCGCTGAAGATTGTCGACGGCCACATCAAGGTGCCGGCCAAACCGGGCCTGGGCGTGGACATCGACATGGACGCCGTGGCCCACGCCCATGAACTGTACAAAGGCATGGGCCTGGGTGCGCGCAATGACAGCGTGGCGATGCAGTTCATGATTCCGGGCTGGACGTTCGATAACAAGCGGCCGTGCCTGGTGCGCTGACCTCAGTTGAAGATCATCGAAAAGTGCGCGCCCACCCCGGCGCGCACACCCTCGCCGACCGCCAGCGCCACCGAGCCGCCGGCCAGGTTGGCATCGCCGCAGGCAAACACACCGGGCACGGTGGTCTGGCGCGTCTCGTTGGTCAGCAGGTAGGGCCCGGTCGGCCCGTCGACAAACTCACAGCCCAACTGCTCGGCCAATGGGCTGGCCATGCGCGTACGGGACAGGGTGAAAATACCGTCCAGCACGATCATCCGCCCGTCTGCCAATTCCACATCCGCCCGCTCACCGACAATCCGCCGCACCGCCGAGCTTTCGACGCTGACCCCGCGCCGATCCAGTTGCGCCTGCTGCTCGGCATCCGGCACAAATGCGCCGTTGGTAAACAGCGTGGTGGTGCCCCAGTCCGGCAGCAGCATCGCGTGATGCATGGCCAGTGGCGACGTCGCCAGCACGCCGATGCGGCCTTGATCCAGTTCATAGCCGTGGCAATACGGGCAATGGAACACATGCTTGCCCCAGCGCTCCTTCAACCCCTCGACCTCGGGTAACTCATCCACCACGCCGGTAGCGAGAATCAAGCGTTTAGCGTTGAACTCACCCTTGCAACGGGTTTGCACCACGAAGCCATCCTGGTTTCGAGTCGCTTCAACGGCGGTGTCCTGCACCCAGGTCACCGTCGGATATTCCATCAACTGCCCTCGCCCTTCGGCAGCGATCAGCTCCGGCGGCTGGCCATCCTGGCTGAGGAAACCGTGGGAAGTGGCCGCAAACCGGTTGCGCCGCTGCCCGGCGTCAATCACCAGCACCTTGCGCCGAGCCCGCGCCAGTTGCAGCCCGGCGGACATTCCGGCGTAGCTGCCGCCGACGATAATCACGTCGTAAACCATGAAGATGACCTCTCTGGTGGCCCTTGCATCGGTTGCCGGGCACTCACGACACACCATAAGTTACATAAAAATACCTCGTCAAGCGTCTCGCAACTCCAATCGTTACGAACGATACTTTCGAGCAGGAAATCCAAAGGCTTGCAGATGAGAAACGACACCCGGCTTTCGCGCATGCTCCATGTGCTGATCCACATGGGCCGCCACGAGGAACGCGCCACCTCGGAGACCATCGCGCAGATGCTTGGTACCAACGCGGTGGTGGTACGCCGCACTCTGGGCCTGCTCAAGGAGAAAGGTTATGTGCGTTCGGAAAAAGGCCATCAGGGCGGCTGGATGCTGGGCAAGCCGCTGAGTGAAATCACCCTGCTGGACATCCACAATGCCCTTGGCACGTCGTCGATCTTTGCCGTCGGCCTGTCCACCGATCATCCGCAATGCCTGGTGGAACAGGCCGTCAATGCGGCGCTGAACCAGGCGTTTGACGATGCCCAGGCGTTGCTGCTGCAGCGTTTGGGAGAGGTGACGCTGGCACAGTTGGCGGATGATTTTGACGAGCGCTATCGGGTGGCGATAACGCCCGCACCCTGTGCGTGATGCACGCGACGCCCTAAGCGCCGCCCACCGAGCGCCACGCTGCCTCGGCCAGGGTTTCCCGGTACACCCGAGGGCTGCTGGCCGAGCGCCCGGCCAGCCAGGCACGGCAGTAGCTGTCGGCCTGGCCGATGATCAGTGATGGCAAGAGTTCGGCGGGCACCTGGCTGAGCTGATCACCCCGTCCAGGCAGCACCATCCACTCCTTCAGCAACGCATTGCGCGCCTGATTGCGGCTTTCCAGTTCAGCGGCGAACGGGCCCTTGGTCACCGCGAAATGCGCGTGGTACTGGAAGCGCGCCCACTGCGGTTCGCTGTCTACCCAATCGACATAGCTGTGGACCAGTGCGTACACCCCCTCCTTCGCCGTTTTGGCCGATTCAAGGTAGCGCCCACGCAATTCGGCCTGATCCTCCAGCGCGGTAAAAAACAGCGCGGCGACCAGGCCTTCCTTGTTGCCGAAGTGATGATAAATGGCGCCGACGCTGGTATCGCAGCGCGCGCGGATCATCTCGATGGTGGTGGCTTCAAGGCCCTGCTCGTTGAACAGGTCCAGGGCTGCCTTGAAGATATCGCGCTTCAATTCGGCCCTTCGGCCAGGGAAGCAACGCTGAAGCAGATCCGGGGTTTGCATGCTGAACAGGAACTCAGTCAGTGAAGAAGAACAAGCCCGGGCAGCTTGACAGATTTCCCATGGGCAGAATACTGTTCCGTTACAGAAAATTATTCTGTAACGGAACAATATTCCGTAAAATTCATTTAATCAGCGAGGCAGCACCATGAGTCAGGCCCTGAGCATGTTCAACAGCGTTGGCCCCGAAGCGTTCAGCAAACTGGCGTGCCAGATGGCGCCCTACTTCAGCACCATCAATCCGTTGATGACCCAGTTGCGTCCGGGGTTTGCCTCGGTGGAAGTGCCGTTCAGCAAGGCCATCACCAACCACCTGGGCACCGTGCATGCCATTGCCATGTGCAACGCTGCGGAGTTGGCGGCGGGTACCATGACGGACGTTTCCGTGCCGGCGGGTGCGCGGTGGATTCCCAAGGGGATGACGGTGGAGTATCTGGCCAAGGCCAAGAGCAGCGTGACGGCGACGGCCAATGGCGAAGGTATCGACTGGCAAACGGCGGGTGACAAGGTGGTGCCGGTGGAGATGCTGGATGCGGAGGGGAAATTGGTGTTTACCGCGCGGATTATTATGAATGTGAAATTGGGGTGATGGGGTTGGGGGCATATCCGTTGCTGCGGTTATGGCCGCTATCGGGTTGCGCTCTCACAGCGGCCTACCAGCCGACTTGAGTGGGGTGAAGCAACCGCAAAATCAAAGGCGGACACGGTCCAAATGTGGGAGCGGGCTTGCTCGCGAAGGTCGTTAACGATGACGTGGGTATCCTGATTCAACGTGGCGCTCTCAGGTTTTTCGCGAGCAAGCCCGCTCCCACATAAAGCGGCGGAGGCAGCTCCCTTTACTTACTTTGGGTTGGGCCGGCATTCCGGCTTTTGCAAAGTGACTCGCTGTAAGAGCGAAACC
>NZ_JACAQY010000029.1:154432-165883 GCF_013386835.1 Pseudomonas sp. IPO3774 | reverse complement strand
AATCTCCTCAGCGTCGACGACGGTCATTGGCCGCTGCATTACGAATACGACCTGCAAAACCGCCTCACCGCCGAACACCAGGGCTGGGGCACGTTGCGCTATGGATACGACGAATGCGGCCAACTCGAAAAACTACGCCTTCCGGATAACAACCGCCTCACCTTTCACCACGACAAAGGCGGCGACCTCGCCACCGTCGAACTCAACGGTAACCTGCTCACCTCGCACCTGTTCAAATCCGGCCGCGAACACCAACGCCAGCAAGGCCAACTCCTCAGCCACTACCACTACGACGACCAGGGCCGCCTGCACGCCCACGCCATCACCCAACAGGAACAACGCCACCAGCGCCGCCAATACGACTACGACAAACGCGGCAACCTCACCCGCATCCTCGACACCCGCAAAGGCCAGCACGACTACCACTACGACCCACTCGACCGCCTGACCCGCGCCAACCACTCGCACGACCGGCAGGAACGCTTCGTCCACGATCCGGCGGGCAACCTGCTGATGCAAGACCGCGTAGGGTCTAGCGTCGTCAAAGGCAACCGCCTGCTGATGCAAGGCGACCGTCACTACGACTACGACGCTTTCGGCAACCTCCTGCGCGAACGCCGGGGTCGGGCTCAGCAACTGGTCACTGAATACCGCTACGACAGCCAGCACCGACTGATCAGCGTCACCCAGCCGGACGGTACCGGGGCCGCATATCGCTACGATCCGTTTGGTCGGCGCATCGCCAAAATCCTCAACGGCCAGACCACCGAGTTTTTCTGGCAAGGCGAAAAGCTGATCGCCGAACACAACGCCGATCACCACCAGAGCTACCTCTACGAACCCAACAGCTTCCGCCCGCTAGCGCTGCTCAAAGGCTACGGCCCGGAAGACGTAAAACCCTTCCACTACCAACTCGACCACCTCGGTACCCCGCAAGAACTCACCGCATCCGATGGCGAAATAGTGTGGTCAGCGCACTACCGCGCCTACGGCCAAATCGCGAAGCTGGACGTCAACACCGTTACCAACCCGCTGCGCTTCCAGGGCCAGTACTTCGACCCGGAAAGCGGGCTGCACTACAACCGCCATCGCTACTACAATCCGGATATTGGCCGCTACCTGACGCCCGATCCCGTGAAGCTGGCGGGTGGGCTGAACGGATACCAGTACGTGCCCAACCCGACGGGATGGGTTGACCCGCTTGGATTGAACACCTGCCCGGGTGGCGATGGATGTAAGCCGAAAGCCGTTGATAACGATCCTGCTAGAAAAGTAAAAGCCGATGAAGGTGTACCTTCGGCGCCAGTTATTAGAGGAGTTGATGCGGAAAGCTTGAATCGAACGCATAGTATCGAGGGGAAAAGATCAACCAAGCGAGTCGACGAAATCTCCCTCAGCATGCGGAGCAAGGGTTACGACACAAATGAGCCTATCGACGTGGTCGAGGTGAACGGGCAGCGCTATATTATCGACGGGCACCACCGAGCCTCAGCGGCAAGACGGACAAATACGCCAGTCACCATAAAATTGATAGAGAACCTAAATAGCCATAAGGGAACGCTCAAAAGTAAAGATGACGTAATAAACGCTTCGAATGCTGTTGGACTTGATAGGTTAGAAAGGCCGAGACGATGAAAAAGAACAACCTGGAGAATTTGATCCACGAATATCTATATCAGGTGAAAAGAGCGACTGATTTACTTGAGCGCACATTCGGAACAAAAAACATACTCCAGCTATGGCGCAGCAAAGAAATCCCGCAACGCGGGAGGATCACTGACAACATCTCCTACGAACTACACGGAATTGGCTGCAGAGTCGATTTTTCCGGAGTATGTATCGATTTCGACTATGGCCCAGACGAAAGAGTGGACGGCTTCGACCCGTGGCGGCTTTACATTTACGCATGCGAAGTACCACACCGTTACAAAAAGTACACCAACCAGAACACTCTCAAACTAGAATTCAATAATTATGTAGCGCAAGGAAAAGCACAAAAAATCACTGACTCCATGTCCAACCTATACTTCCTGAATCCTTGACCCTGCTCACCCCCTGACCAGCTGTCGCCAGGCGAACATTCGAGTTTACCCAGCGTAAAACTCACTCTTTCGCGGTAAACGCTCCCCCTCAACTCCACGCCACCACCAACAACCCCGCCCCCAACACCAAACACAGCGGCGAGTAAAAAAATGTATCCAGCCGCGCAAACCGCGATCCGCCGACCTTCTTGAAAAAACCCACCAGCTCTGAATCCCCAATCGCCCGGGCAAACATCACCAGTGCTACTGCACTAATCCCCCACTGCAACGCATGGTTGGACACCGGCTCGAAATACAGCCCGGCCCGCAAACACACCAGCACCGCAATCGCCACCAACCCCACACCCACCAGCAACGTTCCCAGTGCCGACGGCTTGAACGCCGGTCGCGGCCCGCTGGCGAATTCACCCGGCAGCTGCGGAATAGCCGCCGTCACACCCAATTTGCCGCCGGCCGCCCAGTACAAATGCACCAGGCTGATAAAGCCAAAAACCCCGACGATCCATCGCGCGACTAAAAAGCTCATGGCTGGATATCCTTGGAAAAGTCCGAGAGAGGATAGCCCTCTTGAGATTTTTTGCAGGCAATTCGTCGGCGGCTGATGGTAAAGTGCCGCCCCATGAAACTCGCCCGTACCGACCGCTCGCTCATTGCCTGGATGCTCTACTGCTGCGTCCTGTTCAATGTGTTCGCCTGCAGCATCGGCCACGGGCAAATGGTCGGGATGCAGCTCAACGGCATCGGCGGCCAGTTCTGTACGGTGGACCCGCGCACCCAGGCGCCGGCGCCTTACAAGTCCACCGATGAATCCCTGCCCACGCTCTCGAAAGCCTTCGGTTGCCCGCTGTGCTCCACCGGCGGCATGGGCCCGGCGCTCAACTCCAGCCTCAATGTGGCGGTGCTTCCGCAACCCCATGCGCCGCCGCCCGCCATCGTTGCCAGTGCCGACATCCCTGCCCGCTTCACCTGGCCTGCGGCTAATCCGCGCGCCCCGCCCGCCTTCGCCTGATACCTGCGCTTTTCTGATTGGCCCACGCGGCTGCCTCCCCCGGGAGTGCGGACGGCACTGGGTTGTTTTCAAGCCAAGTTTTTCAGGATTCAACCATGAAACATTTACCCCTTTTGGCGGGCCTGTTCGGCTGCCTGCCTGTCAGCACCTGGGCGATTGAGCTGGCACCGACCACCATTGATGGCGAGCAAACCGGTGATGCCGGCCTGGCCCTGGATCAGTCCAGTGGCATGGCCTCGCGCCTGGGGCTGAGCGTGCGGGAAACCCCGGCGTCCATCAGCATTGCCAACCGCAATGACATCGAGCGCCGAGGCGCCAAGACCTTCCAGGACGCGGCCAATACCCTGCCCGGGGTCAACGCCAGCGCGCCGCCGGGGTTTGGCGGTTTCATTTCCTATCGAGGGTTTACCAGCAGCCAGATTACCCAGATGTTCAATGGCGTCGCGGTGTCCGGCGGCCTGGCTCGCCCCGTGGATGCGTGGATTTATGACCGGGTCGAACTGGTGGGCGGGCCCTCCTCGCTGATCAACGGCGCCGGCTCCGTCGGTGGTTCGCTGAACTACGTGACCAAGCTGGCCACCCGTGAGGAACAGGCCGCCGAAGGTCAGCTCACCTATGGCAGCTACGACACTGCCGGAATGGCCTTCGGCCTGAACCACGCCCTGACCGAGCCGGGCGCCGAGGTCCAGCATTACGCGCGCCTGGACGTAAGCCGCAACACCAACCACACCTATATCGATCGCCAACAGCGCGATGCCTGGAGCGTGGCGTTTTCCCTGCTGAGTGATTTCACCCCGAACCTGTCCCACACCCTGGCCCTGGAATATCAGGACGAACACGAGGACAGCCCCTACTGGGGCACACCGGTGCTCAACCCGAAGTCGGGCGAGTTGAAGATCGACAAACACAACCGCTTCAACAACTACAACGTGGCCGACGGTCGTTATGAGCAACGCACGATCTGGGTGCGCTCGATCATCGACTACCGGATCAATGACAGCACCACGCTGAAAAATACCCTCTATCACCTCGACAGCCAGCGCGACTATCGCAACCTGGAAACCTACCAGTACAACGCTGATAACAGCGCAGTGAATCGCTCGACGGCCTATCAGGTACGGCACCAGGGTGAGCAGAACGGCAACCAGTTCGAGCTGCGCCATGACGACACGTTCTTCGGCTTGAGCACCACGTGGTCGGGCGGCTTCGAGTACAGGGTCAACAGCACCACCAACAATCCGTTGAATGTGGCAGGCAACAGTACGGTGGACCCGAACAACTATGATCCCGGGCATTTCTATGACATCCCGGGCACCAAGCCCGGTTTCGATCCGGACAAGACCAACGCCGTCACCACCAAGGCATTGTTCCTCGAGAACCGCCTGGGCCTGACCGACAAGCTGTCGTTGCTCACCGGCCTGCGCTACGACGCGATTGACCTGGAAGTCACCAACCACCGGGATATCACCGCCAGCAATCCGCGGCATGTCAAACGCAGTTGGGAGCCGGTGACCGGGCGGATTGGCCTGACGTATCAGTTCATCCCGCAAGCCAATGTCTACGTGCAATACAGCACCGCTGCCGAACAGCCGAGCAGCACCACCCAGGTGTTCGATGTGTCCACCGGCAAGCAATGGGAAGTGGGCAGCAAGTTCGATTACATGGACGGTCGCGGCTCCGCCACGGTGGCCGCCTACCGGATCGAGCGCAAGGACTTCGCCGTCACCGACCCGCTGGACCCGACCAATAGCATTCCGGTGGGCGCGCAGACGTCCAAGGGTATCGAGCTGGCCAGTTCGTTGCGGGTCACGCCCAAGCTATTGCTGGAGGGCAACTATGCGTGGGTCGATGCCGAATACGAGGACTTCAACGAGAAAACCGCCAGCGGTGCCGTGGTGTCGCGCAAGGGCAATACGCCGACCAATGTGCCCAGGCAGGTGGGTAATCTGTGGCTGACCTATGACTTTGCGGAGGATTGGCAAGGAGGTGTGGATGCGCGGTATGTGGCGTCGGTGTATGCCGATAACGCCAACACCCTGACGGTGCCGGCCTATACCTTGTTCGGGACGTTTTTGACTTACAAGGTGGATCAACACACCTCCGTGACGGGCCGGGTGCGCAACCTGACCAATGAGGTGTACGCCGAGTTTGCCCATGTGTCGCCGGCGTATTACCTGGGGTCGCCGAGGACGTTTGAGCTGGCGGTGCAGACGAAGTTCTAAAGCCCAGCAAGTTTCAAGGCAAGAATGAGGTCAGTGTGGGAGCGGGCTTGCTCGCGAAAGCGGTGAGTCAGTCAATACAAATGTTGGCTGAAAAACCGCTTTCGCGAGCAAGCCCGCTCGCACATTTTTGATCGCAATCGGGCTGTTATATCGGTGTTACTTCAGGCTGGCTTCGACCTTCTGCGCCACATCCTCAGTCAGCCACGCCTTCCAGACTTCCGGATGATCCTTGAGAAATGCCTGGGCGACCTCTCGCGGCTGGCTGTGCTTCTCGCTCATTTCGGCCAGCGCCTTGTTCAGCGGCTCGATCGGAAAGTCGACCTTGGCAAAGAACTCGGCGATCTGCGGATGCTCCTTCTGGAACGGCGTGGACACACCGATGCTCAGCTTGGAGGCCAGGGAACGTGTAGGTTTCGGGTCAGGATTGTCTGCATCGGTCAGCGTCTTCCACGCCTCGGCATCAAATGGCGGCTCTTCCAGTTGGATCAGCTTGTAGCGCCCCATCAACGGTGTAGGCGACCAGTAATAGAACAGCACCGGCTTGCCCCGGCGGATCGAGGAAGCAATCTCGGCATCCAGCGCAGCACCCGAACCACTGCGGAAATTCACATAGCTGTCGTCAAGCCCGTAGGCCTTGAGCTTTTGCTTGTTGACCACTTCCGAGGTCCAGCCAATCGGGCTGTTGAGGAAACGGCCCTTGCTCGGTGCTTCCGGGTCCTTGAACACGTCCTTGTACCGCGCCAGATCCTTCACGCTGCGCAGGTCCGGCGCGAGGGGCTTGATGCCTTTGGCCGGGTCGCCCTTGACCACGTACTCCGGCACCCACCAGCCTTCAGTGGCGCCCTTGACGATATCCCCAAGGCCCACCACTTTGCCTTCGGCCTCGGCCTTGACCCACACCGGGCTGCGGCCGGCCCACTCTTCGCCGATCACCTGGATGTCGTTTTTCGCCAGGGCGGTTTCCAGGGTGATGGTGGTGCCGGGCAAGGTGTCGGTGGGCAAGTCATAGCCCTTTTCGACAATCACCCGCAGCACCTCGGTGATCAGGCTGCCGCTTTCCCAGTTCAGGTCGGCAAAATGAATCGGCGCCTGGGCCGCTGATACCGGCAGCGACGCCACCGACAGACTCAGGGTCGTCAGTGAGGCTGCCAACAGTGCTCGAATTCCTTTCATGCTTTGCACCTCATGCCTTACAGCAATCGCGAATGGCTTTGCTGTAACACCGCGAAGCCTCTGAATACTTAAGTCAACTCAACTGTAGTAGAGGTTCCGGGGAACATGGCAGGTTGCCGGTTTTTACGCAGGATTGTTCAGCCGCTGCAACTCGCGGCGCACCATGCTGGCGAATTCGGCGGGCTTGAGTTCATACAGTTGGCCGGCGACCCAGCTCAACCAGGCGCCCTGCAACTCGGCCTTGCGGGCAAACAATTGAGCCGCCGTGGCTTGGGCATCGAGCAGGTGCTGCTCGTGGAACTGCGCCCTACCCTGGCTCATTACTCGCTGGCCTTGAAGGTCACGAGTTCACCCTTGCGCCATTTGGCGGCCTTGCCGGTGACGGCCTTCAGGGTCTTGGTCAGGCCTTCTACCAATTGCTCATTGGCGGCAAACACCAGCATCACGCTGTGGCCTTCCTTGAACACGATGCCCTGGCCTTCGGCCGAGGACACAAAGGCGTAATCGCCCAGGCCATACACCGTCAACTTGATATCGCGAAACTTCAGTTCGAACTTGCCGCCTTCGCGGCTGGGCAATACAGCGGCCCGGAAATGATCACCGACCTTGAGTTCCAGGCGCGGCTTGTCGTCCACCACCAATGCCGCTTCGGTATCGATCTCGGCGATGTAGATACCTTCAGGTGTCTGCTCAGTGACGTAGACGAAACGGGATTGAAACTGCTTGACCAACTTTGCGCGCAAATCACCCAGCACGAATAACGCGTGCATATCCAGATTACTGACTGCCAAGGAAACGCCCCCACATCAAAAGGGTGCTGTCCGCCCAAGCGGCAGCACAAAAAAACGGCCGGAAACGGCACGATCACACAACAAATCCACTGATAAAAACTGAAGAAGATCACGCTGCCAGGCCATGAGACTAGTACAGGCGTGCCCGACGCACCTTACGCAGGTCGCCAGGCGTTGCAGGAAATCACAGGTTTAACGACCAGAGAATACTGGCCGACCCACTTCAGACAATAACCCTTTAAAAAATGCAGTTTCCGACATCCAACACAGAAACTAATGCTTTGGATGGAACCGGACGCCGGACACTGACGACAATACTAAAACAGCAACACGGGTCAAAACCACTCGAAATACTGCAAGCGGGTACGCAATGTCGATCGACAGGAGCTGATTATGCAACGACCTCAACCGATTGCCACACCTTCGAACACAGGTTCATCTTTTATCGATGACGGGCAATTCTACTCCCTATACACCCACGACAGTTGCCTGCATTCGGCGCTCTATCGGGTAGTCCCCGCCGGGAGAAACTTTTTCCATATCCTTGAAGTGCCCAGTGGGCGGATCAAAGGTTTTCGCAGCGGCCATAGCCAGGCCTGCGAACTGGCCCGACAGCTGGAAGCC
The DNA here is from genome assembly GCF_013386835.1 of Pseudomonas sp. IPO3774. Classification (NCBI taxonomy): domain Bacteria; kingdom Pseudomonadati; phylum Pseudomonadota; class Gammaproteobacteria; order Pseudomonadales; family Pseudomonadaceae; genus Pseudomonas; species Pseudomonas sp. IPO3774. Next base: position 158,022 of record NZ_JACAQY010000029.1, on the reverse strand, counting down.
ATCCTGCAAGCGCCACACGGCTGAGGCGCGGCTGGCGTTTCGTCATCTGGTTGACTTTACTGCGCCGCCAGCGCGTAACAACTGCCATACTGGTCCGTCCATTGAGATTTGTGCCCTTGCGGTTCAGGTTTCATCAGCGCAATTACCTCCAAGGGAAGGCTATACGTGACGGAATTTGATATTGGCGAATTTTTCATCCATGGCGAAGCCAGGGAAGTAGACGGTGAGTTCCAGGCCGTGATTGTGATGCGGGCCAAGGCTCCCCTGACCACCGTGACGACTCACCAGGTAGAAAAGGACCGCTGGTTCAAAACCGTAGACGCTGCCAACACGGCTGCCAAGGAAGCCGCAAAAGCCCTTAAGGCCGCCGTTGATTCCGGCGCGCTGACCTCCTGATTACCCGGCGCGACAATCCGATCGAACTCTGTCCCGCAACAACCCTCCCATGCATACGATGATCAGCCCGCATGGAGAACAATATGGAAGCGCAGACCTACACCCTCGAAGACCTGTTTGAACAACTTGGACTGGAATCGTCCCCCGAGGCGATTGACGCCTTTATCGGCAAACACACCCTGCCCAATGACGTAAAGCTGATTGACGCGGATTTCTGGTCACCGCAACAAGCCCAATTCCTTAAGGATGAACTGCGTGAAGACGCAGTCTGGGCGATCGCGGTCGACGAACTGAACCAGCGCCTGCACCAGCAACCCTGAGCCTTCAATGCAGGCTGTCTGACTGCTCCAGGTGCAACAGCGCCTCCCAGGCAGCCCTGCACTCTTCGGCTTCGTCGCGACTGGCGAACGCCGTGCCGCGCTGCTCGCCATTGAGCAACACTACCCAACAGGCCTTTTGCCCCAGCGCACGCAGGGTGGGCGGTACGCCACTGCCAATCATCACAGCCACATCGACTTTGGTTTGCATGGAGCGCCTCCGGAAAATTAGTTAGCTGGCTAACAATGTTCGCCATGCTACGGCTTTCTTCCAGTTGGAAAAAGCTATCCCCGGAATAGCTCCCTTGCATTACCTGCAACAATCGCCCTCGTGGGTCAGCGGCCCTCAGGTCTGTAGCCCAGGCGCAAGCCGCCCCAATGCCGGCCATTGACCGTGATCGGCACGGACAAGTCGTGCATCAACTCCCCGGTATCGCGGGTGTAGGTCTGCAGCAAGACCGCCTGCTGGTGGCTGCCGCAGCGGATTCCCGTGCGGTCTTCAAACTTGCGCTTGGTACGATTTTGTACCGCGTCCACTTGGGCATCGCCGGTCAGCGCTTGGGAGAACACCTTGTTGTGGGTTGGCACATAACCCTGTGGCGTGCAGGCGATGGCGAATACCAGGCCCTCATGCCGGGGCAACAGGGCTTCCTGGATGGCGGGCAGCACCTGGTCGGTGTAGCCGTCAAAACGCGTGTGGTACTTGCTTGGTCGCGTGTTGGGAATGGCGGTATAGCTGCGGTCGAACAGGTCATCGAGGCTGATGCGGTTTTGCAGGACGTCGGCTTCAAACTGCGCGGCAATGCGGCTCGCGCCTTCGCGTGCCAGGTCATAGATGCGCTGGTGGTAGTCATCCAGGCCGACCTCGGCGAGGCGTTCACTGATGGTTTCGGCCTGGCCTTCCATTTGTACGGCGGCGGCAGCCAACTGTTGGGTCTGCTGGTCGCTGACGGTCAAATCGCTGCGCATCTGCTCCACCGCATGGAACAAGCTGTCGAGTTGGGCGCGGTTGGTGTCGGTGCCCTGAGCGATTTCATTGACTTGGCCTTCGACATCCGCTGCCAGGCTGGCGATGCTGTCCAGTTGCTCGCCGGCGTGCTCCACCTGCTCTACACCGGATTGCAGATCCGCCGACAATTGCCGGATCTGCTCCACCACCTGGGCGGTACGCTGCTGGATATCCGCCACCATCACCCCGACTTCATCGGTCGCCGTGGCGGTTCGCCCGGCCAGGCCACGCACCTCGTCGGCGACCACCGCAAACCCGCGCCCATGCTCACCGGCCCGAGCCGCTTCAATCGCCGCGTTCAAGGCCAGCAGGTTGGTCTGGCTGGCGATCGACTGGATCACCAGGGTGACGCGCTGGATTTCTTCGCTGCGCTGGCTCAAGGCCTCGATCAATTGGCGGCTGTCGTTGGCGCGCTGGCTGAGCTGGTGCATGCGGGTGATGGACTGCGCCAGCACCTCACGCCCTTCGGTACTGCGCTGATGGGCCTGGCTGGCCGCGCCGAGGGCCTGACGGCTCAGTTGCGAGGTGACCTGCTCGGTGCCGATCATCACTTCGGCACTGCTGACGATCTGCTTCGCCGCGCCCAATTGAGATTGCAGCCTGGCCGCCAGTTGCTTGACCGCATAGGCCACGCCCGCAGCAGACAACGCGTTATGGCTGGTGGTGTAGGACAGGTCGCGGGTCAGCTCGCCGATGGCATCGGTGGCTTCGGACGCGGCAACGCTGGGGGTGCGATGTGTCAGGCGAGGTAGCCAGATCAGTAGCAGGGCCACCGGCAGGCACAGGTAAATCGAGAGTTGGGCGAACGCCAGGCCCAGCAGCAACAGCACCAGGGCGGTACTTTGCAAGAGCGGCGTCAACCAGCCGGGCAACTGTCGCGCCACCACGGGTGGTGACACTGCTGCGCCCATGAGAGATCCGTCTCCAGCCATGTTCGTTACCCCACTGCTTGTCGTTATTGTGACTGCATTAGACGCCACTATGTGGCCATTATCCATGGGCCTTTAGTGGGGGGCTTGCAGCAGATCAATAGACAGCGGTAATACGGGCGAAATCTATGTAGGAGCGAGCTTGCTCGCGAAGAACCTGAGAGCACCGTTGGGTATCAGGTTTCCCGCGTTATCGTGAACGACCTTCGCGAGCAAGCTCGCTCCTACACGGGGGGCATCAGGCTTGACGCTGGTGCTTGTCGATTTGCTCGTGGCGCTCTTGCGCTTCGATGCAGTACTTGGTGGTCGGGCTGATCAGCAGGCGCTTGAGGCCGATAGGCTCGCCGCTGTCGTCGCACCAGCCGAAGGAGTCTTCCTTGATACGGCCCAGGGCCTGCTCAAGTTGCGGCAGCATGCGCTGGTCGCGGTCGATGGCGTTCACCAGCCAGGTGCGCTCTTCTTCGACAGAAGCAGCGTCGGCCGGGTCTGCCGGGGTGTCCAGGCTTTCAATGGCGATGCGGTTCTGCTCGATGCGCTCGTGGTGTTCCACTTTCATGTCCTGCAACAACTTCTCGAAAAAAGCGTGCTGCTCGGCATTCATGTAGTCATCCGCCGGCATGGCCAGCAACTTTTCCTTTGTCATTGATTTCTCTATAAAAAATACGTGCATTAAGGCGAATAAGGGAGCGTTCCGGCCGACCTCTGCAGGTCTCGGAAAGGCGCCGTCCATTTCAAGCGCCACCCGGCACTCAATTTACGAGGGGCGGCAGTCTAAGGCCGACTTGAGGGCTCAGCAACTGAAATGACAGGCATTTTTTCCAAGATAACCCGCAAAGGCACCAGGACGGGCTCGGCGAATGGTCATCGGAGTGCGTTTATAGCAAGAAATTCAGTGTTGTGGAGCTATATAGAAGACAAACGGTTAAATGTGGGAGCGGG
>NZ_JACAQY010000029.1:113377-154406 GCF_013386835.1 Pseudomonas sp. IPO3774 | reverse complement strand
CTTGAGGACCGTGTCAGCGCTTGAGTTTGCGCTTGTTGCGATATTGGTCGATCACCACCGCCACCACGATGATCAGGCCCTTGATGATGTCTTGGATGTACGCATCCACGCCGACGAAGGTAAACCCGCTGGCCATCACGCCGAGAATCAACGCGCCGATCACGGTGCCGGTGATGCGCCCTACCCCGCCCGCCAGGCTGGTACCGCCGATCACCGCAGCGGCAATCGCGTCCAGCTCATAGGACATGCCCATGCCCGCCTGCCCGGTGGCCGCCCGTGCCGACGCCACTACACCGGCCAGGCCCGCCAGCAGGCCGGCGATGCTGTAGACGATGATCAGGTGGCGCTTGACGTTGATGCCCGAGGTGCGCGCCGCCTGCATGTTGCCGCCGATGGCGTAGGTGTACTTGCCGTACTTGGTGTAGCGCAGGGCGATATGGAAGATCACCGCCACCACCAGGAAGATCACCACCGGCATCGCGCCGTGGCCGATGGCCGTGTAGGAGTCCGAGAGCATGCTCACCGGCTGGCCTTCGGTGTAGTAACGCGCCAGGCCACGGGCCGAGACCATCATGCCGAGGGTCGCAATAAACGGTGGAATCCCGGTGACCGCAATGATACTGCCGTTGATCGCCCCCGCCAGCAGCCCCACGCCCAGGCCCATCGCCACCGGTATCCACACCGGCAGGTCAGTCAATGACGGAAACACCGCACGGGAAAAGTCGGAAGTCTGCGCCAGGCTGGCGGCGATCATCGCCGACAACGCCAGCACCGAGCCCGAGGACAAATCGATACCGGTGGTGATGATCACCTGGGTCACGCCAATCGCCAGCAGGCCGATGATCGACACTTGCAGGATCATCAATACAAGGCGCTGGGAGTTCATCAGGAAGCTCTGGTCGCGCACGATCCAGCCGAACAACTCAAACACCAGGCCGATGCCAATCAGCACCAGCAGGATGCTCAGCTCGGTGGGCATGCGTCGACGGTGCTTGACCGGCGCCGCAGCGGGCTTCTTTTCCTCGGGTTTGCTTTCCAGTATCGCGTTCATAACCACTCACCTTTTTTATCGCGTTGCGCCGGCCACAACGGGCCGGCGCCGTCTGTTCGTTAGTGGACCGCCGTCATACCGGAAGCCAGTTGCATGACTTTTTCCTGGGTCGCATCCGCGCGGTCCAGGGTGCCCATCAGGTCGCCTTCGTGCATCACCATCACCCGGTCGCTCATGCCCAGCACCTCGGGCAGCTCCGAGGAAATCATGATCACCGCCATGCCTTCGCTGGCCAGGTAGGAAATCAGCCGGTAGATCTCGGCCTTGGCGCCCACGTCGATACCGCGAGTGGGTTCGTCGAGGATCAGCAGCCGTGGGTTGGTCATCAGCCAGCGGGCCAACAGGGCTTTTTGCTGGTTGCCACCGGACAAGGTGTCGATGCATTGCTCCAGCGACGGGGTTTTCACCCGCAGCTTGGTGCACATGTCTTCACACAGGGCACGCAGGGCTTTTTGCTGGATAAAGCCATTGCCGGAGTAATGCGGCAGCACAGCCATCTCCATGTTTTCCAGCACCGACAGGCAGGGGAACAGGCCGCTGAGCTTGCGGTCTTCGGTCAGCAGCGCGAAGCCCTTCTCGATGGCCATGTGCGGGTCGGTGATGCGCACGGTCTTGCCGTCCAACTGGATCTCGCCGCCGGAGCTTGGGGTGATGCCGAAAATGGTTTCGGCCACATTGGTCCGCCCGGAGCCCATCAGCCCGGCGATACCGAGAATTTCGCCGGCGTGCAGGTCGAACGACACGCCCTGGAATACCCCATCCAGGCGCAGGTCGCGCACCGACAGCAGCAGATTGCCGATGGGCTTGTCGCGCACCGGGAACAGCTGGCTCAGCTCACGCCCCACCATCATCGAGATCAGGCTGTCGCTGTCCATGCTGTCGGCCCGCTGCAGGCCGATATAGGCGCCATCGCGGAACACCGCCACTTCATCGGCGATGGCGAACACTTCGTTCATTTTATGGGTGATGTAGATGATGCCTTTGCCCTGGGACTTGAGGTCGGCAATGATCGAGAACAGGTGGGCCACTTCCTTGTCGGTAATGGCGGAGGTCGGTTCATCCATGATCAGGATGTCGGAGTCATAGGACACCGCCTTGGCAATCTCGACCATCTGCCGCTCGGCAATGCTCAGGTTACCGACGTGTTCCTCCGGGTCGAGATTGATCCGCAGCCGCGCCAGCAGTTCGGCGGTGCAGCGGTGCATTTCCCGATGGTTGACCATGTGCAGGCCGTTGAGCTGTTCGCGGCCGATCCAGATGTTCTCGGCGATGCTCATGTGCGGCATCAGGTTGAGTTCCTGGTGGATCATCGCGATCCCGGCCTTCTGCGCTGCCAGCGGTGTTTCGAATTTGATCGGCTTGCCACGCAAGCGGATTTCACCGGCGTCGGGCTGATAGATGCCGGCGATGATCTTCATCAGTGTCGACTTGCCCGCGCCGTTCTCGCCCATCAGCGCCAGCACCGAGCCGGGGCGCACCCGCAGCTGCACATCGGCCAGGGCCACGACGCCGGGAAAGCCTTTGCTGATGTTGGAGATCTCCAGCAGATAGGGTTCTTCCAGTACCAAGGGCTGGATACCGGGAGGCTGGGAAGCAGTCGCTTGAGCAAACATATCGGGTACTCCGTCAGCAGGGCCGCCGTGGCTGCCCTGCCGGTTTATTGTTGTTATTAAGGGCTACTTGAAGTCTTTGACGTTGTCCGGGGTGATCAGCTTGAACGGGATCACCACGTTCTGCTCGACCGGCTCGTGCCTGGCCATCTTGCGCGCCGCTTCCACCGAACCCACGGCCTGGCCATTGGCGTCCTGGAACGCCGACGCGGCCATGTCGCCCTTGGTAATCGCGTTCAAACCGTCCGGTGTGCCATCCACCCCGGCGATCAACACGGTGCCCGGCTTGGTGCCCGCCGACTTCAACGCCATGGACGCACCGATGGCCATCTCGTCGTTGTTGGCCAGCACCGCGTTGAATTCACGGCCTTGGGTCAGCCAGTCGTTGACCAGGGTCATGCCCTTGTCACGCAGCCAGATGCCGGTCTGTTCCTGCTCGATGGTGATGCCTGGGTATTTGGCCAGGACTTCCTTCACCCCCTTGGTGCGGTTGGTGGTGGAGTTGTTCGCCAGGTCACCCAGCAGGATCACGATCTTGCCCTTGCCGTCGAGCTTTTCGGCGATGTACTGCATTTGCAGGCGACCCGCCTCGACGTCATTGGAGGTCACGGCCACGATGCCTTTGGGCAGATCCGTCTGGTCGGGACGACGGTTGACGTACACCAGCGGAATGCCCGCTGCGAGGGCCGCTTTACTGATATTGGCGGTAGACGCCGTGTCGACCGGGTTGACGATGATGGCGTCGACTTTCTGGCTGATAAAGTTCTCGACCTGGCTCAGTTGCTTGACCACATCGGCGCGGGCGTCTTCGAACTGCAGCTGCACGCCGTCACCCTTGGGGTAGGACTTGGCTTGCTTGTCCATGTCCTCGCGCAGGTAAGTCAGGAAGGTGTCATCGAACGCCGACATGCTCACGCCCACCTTGATATCGGCCGCCGTGGCAAAACCACTGGCGAGCATCATGGACAGGGCCAGCGCGGTAAAACGGATCGGGGTCTTCATGAACGGTCTGTCTCCAATTTCTTGTTGGTTTTGTGGACGTTGCGTTTTTCAGAGCGAAGCGGTCGGCAGTCGAACGATCGGCGCCCCCGGAATGCAGCACACCAGGGAACCCTTGCTTTCGACGCACAGGACATTCAGGAGGGAAAAGTAAAACGGCCGGGCGCGGGGCAGACCGCGTGGCTGGAGGGCAGGACGTAAAACTCGCAGTACAGCGTTGAAGATTTTCATCTGACGGTACCTGGTTGTTTTGATCTTGTTTTTGTCGAGTCGCCCGAATCGAGTCCGAACGTACTTTATGCAACCTGGAATGACTTTATTGGAAAATAATTTCCATATCAACCTGTTTTAGAATTTTATTCTATTTTTCATCCATGAGGCTCCATAGCCGCCATTTCCACTACCTGCTGGCGCTCTGAACTCAGGCGCGCGGCGTCCAGTACGCGGGTGGTTGCCAGCGCATCCAGGACGTTCACCGGCAACTCGCCGTGGCCTTCCACCGCGCTTTGCAGCTGACTGTAGAACTGATTCCAACGGCCCTTTTCCGACGGCACCCGCTCACGATCCGGCCCCTGCTCGAACCAGCCCCAGCGTCGATGTTCTTCAGCGCCCCAGTGCTCGCCTTCGGTTTTCGGGGTCTTGCCGGCCAGCAGCGCCTCTTCCTGGCCGTCCAGCCCTTCGATGGTGTAGCAACCGGCCGTGCCATTCACCCGAAACCGCGGGGCCTGGCTGTTTTGCAGGGCGCTGCCCCACAGGTGTGAAATCACCCCGTTGGCGTGGGTCAGCGATACAAAGAAGCCGTGGTCCACGCTCCGCTCATCGGCGGTGTAGTGCAACTGCGCGAACACCCGGTCCACCGGGCCGAACAGTTGCATGGCCTGGTCCACCAAGTGGCTGCCCAAGTCCCGCAGGAAGCCGCCGCCGCTGGCATTGCCCACCGAGCCCGGGTTGTAGCGCTCCACCCGGGATTCAAAGCGGGTGACGGAGCCCAGGGCTCCGGCGTCGATCAGCTTGCGCAGGGTCAGGAAGTCCGAATCCCAGCGCCGGTTCTGGTAGACGCTGAGCAGCACGCCCTGGCGCTCGGCGGCGGTGATCAAGGCCTGGGCCTGTTCGGCATTGCTGGCAAAGGGTTTGTCGCTGACCACCGCCACACCGTGTTCGATGGCCTCCAGCACCAGGGCCGGACGGCCCTTGAGGGTGGTGGAGATCACCAGCACGTCGACACCGGCCTCGGTGATCTGCCCGATACTGTCGAAGGCCTTCACTCCGGGGTGATCCGTCGCCAGTTGCTGGCGACGTTCGGGTGACCGCGTCACCACGCCGACAAAGGTCGCCCCCGGCAGGCTGGCTATCAGGGGTGCATGAAATACACGGCCGCCTTTGCCGTATCCAACCAGTCCGATTCGCATACAAATACTCCTTGGTTAATTGTGGCGAGGGAGCTTGCTCCCGCTCGACTGCGTAGCAGTCGCAAGCTTTTCGGGGCAGCAAGCTCCCTCGCCACAGGGCAAGCCACAACGGTCTAACAGCACAACTCGCGGGTCACCCGCTCCAGCATCATCCGGTTGGACTCATCCGGCCGGTCTTCCCAGGCAAACACCGACACCGTGGCAATGCCGTCGAACTTGATTTCCCGCAGAGTGCCGAAAAACGCCTCCCAGTTCACCTCGCCCTGGCCGATGTCCAGGTGCTGGTGCACGGTGGCGGTGACGCCCGGCGGGTTGACGATGTAGCGCAGGTTGGACGAAGCGCGGTGGTTGTAGGTGTCGGCGATGATCAAGTGGCTGAGTTTGGAGCCTGCGTACTTGAGCATCGAGGCGATATCGCCCTTGCCGTCGTCATAGAAGAACGTGTGCGGCGCGGCGTAGAGGTAGTTGATCCAGTCGCGGTCGAGGCCGCGAATGATGTCCACCGACTCGTTGTTGCGCTCGCAGAAGTCGTACGGATGCGCCTGGATATCCAGCTTGATGCCTTCGCGCTCGAACTCCGGCATCAGCTCGTCCATGGAGCGCATGAACTGGTTTTCGCACACCAGCGGGTTGTCGGACTGGCCGGTGAATTCGGTGTTGACCAGCTCGCAGTCCATTTCCACGGCGATCTGGATCGCGCGCTTCCAGTTGCGCACGGCGGCAACCCGCAGGCCTTCGTCGGCGGCGGCCCAGTGGTACATGGGCAGCAGGGATGAGAGTTGCACGCCGGCGTCGCTCAGGGCCTTGCGAAATTCCTTGATGCGCGCGCGGTCGACCCGGGGGGCCTTGTAGAACGGCAGGAAGTCTTCCCGGGGCGAGAGTTCGATGTGCTGGTAGCCGAGCTCGGCGGCCTTGTCGACCATTTGGCCGAGGGGCAGGTGGCGGTACATGTAGGGGTCTAATGCGATGCGCATGCTTGAGATCTCCCGAATTTGAGGTAGGAACTCGGTCAAATGTGGGAGCGGGCTTGCTCGCGAATGCGGTGGGTCAGTCGATGCAAATGTTGACTGAAAGGCCGCATTCGCGAGCAAGCCCGCTCCCACACTGACTGCGTTACATCAGTGAGGATTGTGGTTAGCCGTAGAAATGCGGACGGGGTGGCAGGCCCACTTTCACAATCTGCCCACTGTTCTGCGCCTCAATACACGCATCCGCCGCCACCGCCGCTGCAAAACCATCCCACGCCGACGGCCCCCCCACTTGCCCTGCCCTTACACCGTCGATAAACGCCTGCAGCTCAACGTCATACGCCGCGATGAACCGGTCTTTCCAATCCATCAGGATCGCATTCGACAACTTGGCCCCGCTGCGCATCTGCACCTGGGACGGCTCCGGCAATTTCGCAATACCGGTCTCCCCCACCACTTCGCACTGGATGTCGTAGCCGTACTGGCAGTTCACAAACACTTCCACATCGATGCGCGTACCCTTGGCGGTTTCCAGCAGCACGATCTGCGGGTCACGCAGATGGGCCAGCGCCTTGCTCGATTTACGCGGGAACACCACCTGCACCGACACGTAGTCATCGGCCAGCAACCAGCGCAACACATCCAGCTCGTGGATCAGGGTGTCGGTGATCGCCATGTCGGTCTTGTAGTTCTCACCCACCCTCGGATTGCGGTGGGCACAGTGCAGCATCAGCGGCTCGCCGATCTGGCCGCTGTCGATCACGGCTTTCAAGGCGCGATAGCCTTGGTCATACGGACGCATGAAACCCACCTGCACCAGGCGCTTGCCGTGGGCCACTTCGGCCTCGACGATCTTGCGGCAGCCTTCGGCAGTCACTGCCAAGGGTTTCTCGCAGAACACGGGTTTGCCGGCCGCAATCGCCGCCAACACAAATTCTTCGTGGCTCGGGCCCCATGAGGTCACCAGGATCGCCTCGACCTGCGGCGAGTTGATCAGCGCATGGCCGTCCGGGTACACCTCGGCGGTGAGTTTCAGGTCAGCGACAACCTTGGCAGCTTGCTCAAGGTTGATGTCGGTCACGGCGACTACCTGGCTGTTGAGCAAGGTCTGGCTGCAGCGACGAATGTGATCCTGGCCGATGGCGCCAGTACCGATAACACCCAACTTCAAAGACATGAAAACACTCCTCTTGTTATTAGTACTGCCGGGCCTTGGCCAGGCGTTCATTGAGTTGTTTGGCCACCGCATCGGTGCGCGCGCTGGTGGACACCTGCGCCACACCGACGCGCCACCACGACAGGTATTTGTGGATCATGGTTTTCGGCAGGACCTTGATATCAATCAGCGTCGACACGGTTTGCGTGCGCGCATCGGCCAGCGCCGCCTGCAACTGCTCCACGGTGTTGACCTTGTAGGTCTTGCAACCATAGGCCGCCGCACTCATGGCGAAGTCCACCGGCACAAAACCGCCGTCGAGCTTGCCGGTCTCGGGGTTGCGGAAGCGGAACTCGGTGCCGAAGCTGTCCATGCCGTGTTCCATCTGCAAATTGTTGATGCAGCCGAAGGTCATGTTGTCCAGCAGCACCACGTTGATCTTGCGCCGCTCCTGGATCGAGGTGGCCAGCTCCGAGTGCAGCATCATGTACGAGCCGTCGCCCACCAGTGCGTACACCTCGCGCTCGGGCTCGGCCAGCTTCACGCCCAATGCGGCGTTGACCTCGTAGCCCATGCACGAATAACCGTATTCGACGTGGTAGGTGTTGACGCCCTTGCTGCGCCAGCTGCGCTGCAAGTCACCCGGCAGGCTGCCGGCAGCGGCGACGATGATTGCGTCGTCGGCCAGGGCTTCGTTGAGCTCACCGAGTACGCGGCTTTGGGTCAGGCAGGAACCGGTCAGCTCGATAAACTCACGCAGCACCGCCGGGTCCATGTGGTCGTTGATTTCAGGGACGAAGTTTTCAGTCTGGTATTCCGCCTGGTAGATCCGGTCGACCTCGACGTCCAGTTGCGCCTTGGCATCCCGTGGTTGATCGCCCCAGCTGGAACGATAGTCGCCCAGGGCTTCAGCCAGAGCTTCCAGGCCGACCTTGGCATCCGCCAGCAGCTGCACGCCATCGAGTTTCAGTGCATCGCAAGGGCTGATATTGAGGTTGAGAAACTGCACCTCGGGATGCTTGAACAGTGACTTCGACGAGGTGGTGAAATCGGTATAGCGCGTGCCGATACCAATGATCAGGTCGGCTTCCGGTGCCAGCAGGTTTGCCGCCAGGCAGCCGGTTTCACCGAGGCCGCCGAGGTTCAGCGGATGGCTTGAAACCACCGCACTCTTGCCCGCCTGGGTTTCCGCGAACGGAATATCGAAGCGCTCGGCGAAGGCTTGCAGCGCGGCATTCGCCCCGGAGTATTTGACCCCGCCACCACACACGATCAGCGGTTTGCGCTTGCCCTTGAACGCCGCCACGGCATCCCCCAGCATCGCCTCGGTCGCCGGGCGACGGTCGATACGGTGCACGCGTTTTTGCAGGAAGTAATCCGGGTAATCCCAGGCTTCGCCCTGTACATCCTGCGGCAGGGCCAGGGTCACGGCGCCGGTTTCCGCCGGGTCGGTGAGCACGCGCATGGCGTGGATCGCCGCCGTCATCAGCTGTTCCGGGCGGTTGATGCGGTCCCAGTATTTGCTGACCGCACGAAACGCGTCGTTGGTGCTGATGCTCAAGTCGTGGAACTGTTCGATTTGTTGCAGTACCGGATCGGGCTGGCGACTGGCGTAGACATCACCGGGCAACAGCAGCAACGGAATCCGGTTGGCGGTCGCGGTCGCCGCGGCGGTCAACATATTCGCCGCACCCGGCCCCACCGAGGAGGAGCACGCGTAGATCTTGCGGCGCAAATGCTGCTTGGCAAAACCAATCGCCGCGTGGGCCATGCCTTGTTCGTTGCGGCCCTGATGCACCACCAGGTCGCCGCTGTCCTGCTCCAGGGCCTGGCCCAGGCCCAGCACATTGCCGTGGCCGAAAATCGTGAAGATGCCCGCGACAAATTTGCTCTGCACACCGTCGACTTCGATGTACTGGTTATCCAGAAACTTCACCAGGGCCTGGGCCATGGTCAATCGGGTTGTGGTCATGAGGTGCCCCTTATCGTTTCTGCAGGTGGGCGATACTCGCCCCCAACGCCTGCTTGATATCTGCCAGGCCGTGCACGCTTTCGGCGAACGGTTCGAATGACAGGTGGCCGCTGTAGCCGGTGCTGAGCAGCGTGTCGATCTGCGCGGCATTGCCGAGGATGTCAGCCTCGCCCACCAGCACGCGGTGGCCGTCGCGGATCGAGTTCAGCGGTGCGTCGGCATCTTCCACACCGGAGATATGCACCAGCCCGGTCAGTTCGGGGAAGAACTCATCTTCACTGGCCAGGTGGTGGTGGAAGGTGTCATGCACCACGCGGAACACATCCAGCCCGCCGATGGCCTTGATCGCATCCACTGCCACGCGCTTGCGGCGCAGGGAGCATTCTTCAAACCCCAGGGGTTCGACAAAACCGAGAATCCCGTATTCCCGCAGGATCGGCGCCAGTTCACTCAAGGCGGTGCGCAAACCGGCCGCGCGCTGGGCTTCGTTGCGCGAGTCGGCGCGGTCGTTCAACGGGCACATCACCAACGCCTGCGCGCCGCATTCGCGGGCATAGGCCGCCAGCTTGATGGCCTGGGCGCGGCGTTCGTCATTCCACACATCGAAGGGGTACAGCGCGTTGATCGACAGCACCGTGATGCCATGCACCGCGCACAATTCGCGCACGCGGCTGGCAGGGGTGCCGTCTTCAATCTCGACGCCCTTGAGGTCGTTGCGGATCTCGATGGCGTCGCATTTCAGGGTCACCGCCAGCTGGATAAAATCCGCCAGGGAAAGGCTGGGGGCGACCATGCGGTTCAGGGCAAAACGTAGAGGCGACTTCATTATTGTTGTGCTCCACACTCGAAAACGTTACTTGGCAGTTGGCATGCTGAATTCAGGGCCCTTGGCGATGCTGTCGGGCCAGCGTTGCATGACGCTCTTGTAGCGGCTGTAGAAACGAATGCCTTCTTCGCCATAGGCGTGGTGGTCGCCGAACAGCGAGCGCTTCCAGCCACCGAACGAATGCCAGGCCATCGGCACCGGAATCGGCACGTTGATGCCGACCATCCCGACCTTGATGGTGCGGGCAAAGGCACGGGCAATGCCGCCGTCGCTGGTAAAGCACGACACGCCGTTGCCGAACTCATGGGCGTTGATCAAAGCCACGGCGCTGGCAAAATCCGCCACCCGCACGATGCCCAGCACCGGCCCGAAAATCTCTTGCTGGTAGATGCTCATTTCGGTGGTGACGTTATCGAACAAGGTCGCACCGACGAAGAAACCACCCTCCGCGCCCGGCACCTTGAAGCCACGACCGTCGACGATCAGCTTCGCGCCCTGGGCCACGCCCTGGTCGATAAACCCTTCGACCTTGGCCTTGTGTTCGGCGGTAACCAGCGGGCCCATCTCGCTGTCTTTTTGCATACCGTTGCCGACCTTCAACTGGTCGATACGCGGCAGCAGTTTTTCGATCAGCCTGTCGCCGACATCGCCCACCACCACGGCAATCGAGATCGCCATGCAGCGCTCGCCGGCCGAGCCATAAGCCGCGCCGATCAAGGCGTCAGCCGCCTGATCCAGGTCGGCGTCGGGCATCACGATCATATGGTTCTTCGCCCCGCCCAATGCCTGCACACGCTTGCCGCGCTGGGTGGCCTGCTGGTGGATGTACTCGGCAATCGGGGTGGAACCGACGAACGAAATCGCCTCGATATCCGGGTGCTGCAACAGGCCGTCTACCGCGCTCTTGTCACCCTGCACCACGTTGAACACACCGTCGGGCAGCCCGGCTTCGGTCAGCAGGCGGGCCATCAGCAAACTGGCGGACGGGTCGCGCTCCGACGGCTTGAGGATGAAGCAGTTACCGGTGGCCAGCGCCAACGGGATCATCCACAGCGGCACCATCACCGGGAAGTTGAACGGGGTGATGCCGGCGCACACGCCCAGTGGCTGACGCAGGTTCCAGTTGTCGATGCCGCCGCCGATGTTGTCGCTGAAATCGGTTTTCAACAGGTTTGGCGCACCGCAGGCGAACTCGACGATCTCGATACCACGGGTGACTTCGCCCTTGGCGTCGGAGAACACTTTGCCGTGTTCGCGGCTGATGATTTCAGCCAGCTCATCGTGGTGCTGGTCGAGCAATTCCTTGAACTTGAACAGCACCCGCGAACGGCGCAGGGATGATTGCTCGGACCACGCCGGGAAGGCTTTCAGCGCCGACGCCACGGCCTCATCGACGGTCTTCTGGCTGGCCAGCCCGACGCGGGCCTGGACTTCGCCGGTGGCCGGGTTGAACACATTGCTGAAACGCTCACTGGCGCTGTCGTGCACCTGGCCGTTGATGTAATGGCCGATTACCGGGGCGTTGCTCATTATTGTTCTCCGTCGAAAGTGCTTAAAGATCCAGCAGCCAGCTGTGCTGCGGGTCGTTATGGAAATGCCAGGCGCGCTTGGGGCCGGCCATCACGTTCAGGTAGTAGGACTCGTAGCCATACGGCACGCTGACGGGGTGATACCCCTTGGGCACCACCACCAGGTCGCTGTTTTCCACGGCCATGGCCTGGTCGATGCTGCGGTCGTCGGTGTAGACGCGCTGGAACACAAAGCCCTGGGGCGGGTTGATCTGGTGGTAGTAGGTTTCTTCGAGAAAGCTCTGGTGCGGCAGATCGTCGGTGTCGTGCTTGTGGGGCGGGTAGCTCGACGAGTGACCGGACGGCGTGCGCACTTCCACCACCAGCAGCGAATGGGCAGGCTCGCTGTCGGGCAGGATGTCGCACACATAGCGGGTATTGGCGCCCTTGCCGCGTACGCTGCGCTTGCATTGCTCGGGGCGGATCAGGCGTGGTGCCAGGCCGGCGTCAGTCGAGCCGGGAGCGGCGCAGACGGCAATTTGCACGTCGCTCAGCGCAGTGACCTGAGCGTCGGTGCCTGGCGGCAAATAAGCGGCAAAGGGCGACTTGTCTTCGAACACCGAGTGGCGATCACCGAGGTTTTCCCAGTTGAAGCCTTCGCCCTGAATCGTCACCCGGCCGCTGAGCAGCACCAGGCACAGTTCCTTGTCGCCGGCGGTGACTGGCAAGGTTTCGCCCAGGCTCAGGCGGTAGGCGGCGAACCCCACGTATTCCAGGCGCCCTTCGTCCAGGGCGACCATGGTTTGCCCGCGCTTGCTGCTTTTGACCAACAGGCTCATTGTCCAGTCCTCTCGCTCAACAGTGCGCGCAGGGTGTCGTAACCCTTCTTCGCATAGATGTAGCTCGGCGCCACGGCAGGATCCTGCTCGGCCTCCACTACCAGCCAACCCTGGTAATTGGCGGCCAGCAGCACGTCCAGCAGCGCGGCGAAGTCGATATCGCCGTCGCCGGGCACGGTGAAGGTGCCGTTGACGATGCAATCCGGGAAGCTCCACATCTGGTTGCGTGCCAGTTGCACCACCGGCTTGCGCACATCCTTGAAGTGCACGTGGCAGATGCGGGCGATGTGTTTGCGCAGCACCTCGATAGGCTCGCCGCCACCCATGTAGCAGTGGCCCGAATCAAACAGCAGGCCGACTTCCGGGCCGGTGCGGCGCATCAGTTGGTCGATGTCTTCCGGGGATTCGACGTAGGCGCCCATATGGTGGTGGTACGCCAGGCGCACGCCCTGGGACAGGGTGAAACGCGCCAGTTCGGTGAGTTTGTCGGCGTATTCCTGCCAGGCCTGTTCGCTGTGGAAGCGCGGGCGTTCGATCAGGCGCACCGGCGAACCCTGGATCGAGTCGGCGACTTCTCCATACACCAACACGCTGGCGCCGTTTTCACGCAGCAGTTCGACGTGGCTGGCGATGGCTTCGATTTCTTCCGCCACCGAGCGCCGGGCCAGGCGACTGGAGTACCAGCCGGAGACCAGTGCCAGGTCGTAGGGGCGCAATACATCGCCGACACCTTTGGCGTCCTTGGGGAATTTGCCGTTGAGTTCAAAGCCTTCGTAGCCGATGTCCTTGCCTTCGCTGAGGGCCGTGCTCAACGGCGTTTCACCGCCCAGGGCCGGCAGGTCGTCGTTGCTCCAGGAGATCGGGTTGATGCCAATTCGGATAGCGGGCATGGCTGCACCTATTATTGTTTTTTCAGAGTTGCCTGAGATCTGCTTTATGTGGGAGCGGGCTTGCTCGCGAAGGCGGTGGTTCAGTTGGTGTATCAGTCGACTGACACTCCGCTTTCGCGAGCAAGCCCGCTCCCACATTTGACCGTGTTTAACTTCGAGAACTGCGCCAAGCATTAATCAACTGCTCAAAGATGCACTGCACCTGCTCAATCAAGGCTTGATCGTCAATCTCCCCCGCCAGCCAGGCTCGGCTCGGTTCCTGGAAGATCGTGCGACCCACGGCGAAACCGCGGCAGGTCTGGCTTTGGCTGGCTTGCTGGAAGCCATCGGCCAGGCATTCGGCGGAAGCGTTCAGGCCCAGCAGCACCACGCCCCGGCAGTAGGGATCGCGCTCCTGGATCAGCTCGTCGAGCTTTTTCCAGTCTGCGGCCGACTGCGCCTCGATCTTCCACCACGCCGGGTAGATGCCCAGGTTGTACAGGCGCTTGAGGCTGCGATAGAGCACGTCCGGATAGGTGGACGGGTGATCCTTGGGGGGCACGACTTCCAGCAGCAGCTCATGGCCGCTGACCAGGGACGCCTGATACAGGGCCTTGAGTTGCGCTTCCTGTTCCAGGCGCAGCAATGGCTCGTCATCGGGGTGAAATTGCACCAGGCACTTGATGATCTGCTCCCGGGGCCAGGCAATCAGGTTGCTGCCCACCGAGCGCCCGTGTTCAAAGGCCAGCGGCCGTGAGTTCTGGACTTCCACCGGGCGGGCGATCCACCAGCCGCGACCGCTGGCGGCGTTCAGCGCGTCCTGGCCGAAGCGTTGGTCGGCCAGAATCCCGACGTCAGCCTCAACGCCCTGCTCCGCCAGTTTGCTTTCAACCCGTTCCACGGCCTGGATGAACAGTTGCTTCAGGGCGCTGATGCGCGCCAGGTCCTGGCCGCCCTTTTGTGCCAGTTCCACCAACTGCCAGCGGTGGTCGAAGGCAAATACAAACAGCTGCTTCCAGACCTTGCGCGGCACGCTGACCTGGTGCAGGCGTTGCAGCACCGCGTCCTGGTCCGGGCGGGTAATCGGCACCGGGCTGTTGAACAGGTAATCAAGTTCGGCGCGGGTCGGCATGGCCGGCGCGCAGGCATGGCGCGACACCACCAGGCCGCCGCAGGCATTCGCCAACTGGCTGCAGCGCTCGTCGCTGGCGTCTTCAAGCCAGCCGCTGAGGAAGCCGGACATGAAGGCATCGCCGGCGCCCAGCACGTTGAGTACTTCCACCCGTACCCCGGGGTAGATCGCGCCGTCTTCAAGGCGGGCCGGGATATCGCCGTGGATCACCGTGCAGCCCTGGGGGCCAAGCTTGACCACCAGGGTGGCCGAGGTCAGGCCACGCACCGTGCGCAATGCCGTGAGCAGATCTTCACTGCCACCGGCAATCAGGAATTCTTCTTCGGTGCCGACGATCAGGTCAAAACGCGGGAGGATTTTCTGCACGTGCTGGCTGACATTCTGGTCGGCCACAAACCGGGTTTCGCCATCGGCCTTGCCGGCCAGGCCCCAGAGCACCGGGCGGTAGTCGATGTCGAGCACGCGTTTGACGTTGTGCTTCTCGGCGTAGTCCAGGGCCTGGATGCTGGCCTTGTACACGCCGTCGGTGGAGAAGTGGGTACCGGTGATCAGCAACGCCTTGCTGGAAGCAATGAACGCTTCACTGATGTCTTCGGCGCGCAGGGCCATGTCGGCGCAGTTCTCGCGGTAGAACACCAGGGGAAAGGTTTCGCGGTCCTTGAGGCCCAGCAGCACCAGGGCGGTGAGGCGCTCCGGGTCGACCTTGATGCCGCTGACGTCACAGCCTTCGCGGGCCAGGGACTCCAGCAGGAAACGCCCCATGTGGTCGTCCCCTACCCGGCTCAACATCGCCGACTTGAGCCCCAGCCGCGCAGTGCCGAACGCGATGTTGGCGGAGGAACCGCCGAGGTACTTGGCGAAGCTCGAGACATCCTCCAGCCGTGCACCCACTTGTTGTGCGTAAAGGTCGACGCCCAGGCGTCCCAGGCAAATCAGATCCAATTGACGCCCACTGGCAAAACGAGTCTGGCCCATGCTGGCTCCTGTTATTTTTATCAGCCTGCGTGTGCCGTCGCGGTGGCGGCATACGCTCTTGGTGCAAGCAGACTAGAACGTCTGGTGACGCCAATCAATATTTATTCTATAAATATTTTTTGTGGAATATATTTTCCAATACGCCATCATCGGTATGTTCCAGCCGCAGTGCATCGTTTCAGCTGCACCGTGGGGCGGGATGCCGAGGTATTTTTTTGCGCCTACCCTGTAGACTTGCGCACATCGACTTATTGTCAGGGGCGCCTCGACGCGCCCTATAAGAACAAGCCAGAAGGATTCCCTATGTCCCAGAGCGCCCCGGAAGACGCACTCGCCAGCCCGCCGCTGAACGCCGAGCGGTTGTTGCAGCTGATCACCGATGAATACGAGAGCCTGCCGCGCCAGCTCAAGCGCATCGCCAGCTACATGAGCCAGCAGAGCGACCGGATCATGGTCGACCGCATCAGCGACATCGCCCGTGAATGCGAAGTGCACCCGTCGGCCATCGTGCGGTTTTCCCAGCGTTTCGGGTTCAGTGGTTTCAGTGAAATGCAGGCGCTGTTCCGCGAGGCCTACACCCACAAGACCACGCCGGTGCAGAACTACCAGCAACGCATCCGCAGCATGATCGCCAACAAGTCGCAGAAAGCCAGCGGCGGCGACCTGGCGCGTGAGTGCGTGAATGCCACCCTCTCCGGGATCGAGCGCCTGGGGCTGGAACTGGATGACGCAGCCTTCGACAAGGCCGTGGACCTGGTGGTGAATGCCGACAATATCTACGTGGTGGGCGTGCGCCGCTCGTTCGCCGTGGCGGACTACCTGGTGTACAACCTGCAGCACACCAACAAGCGCATCCATCTGGTCTCGGGGTTGGGCGGCAGCTATCGCGAGCAGATGCGCAGTGTGCGGGCCAACGACCTGGTGATTGCCATCAGCTTTACGCCGTACGGCAAGGAAACCCAGCACTGCCTGCGGATTGCCCAGCACCATCAGGCCAAGACCCTGATCATTACCGACAGCAACCTGTCGCCCCTGGCCAAGCGGGCGAGCACGGTGTTGCTGGTGAATGAAGGCTCGTCGTTTGCGTTCAGGTCACTGAGTGCGACGCTGTGCCTGTGCCAGGCGTTGTTCATTGCCGTGGCGTATCGGCTGGAATTGAAGGTCGATGAGATTCATGAGCAGGTGGGATTCGACGACTGACTGCGACCGTTCAGCCACCAAAGATCAAATGTGGGAGCGGGCTTGCTCGCGAATGCGGTCTGTTAGTCAACATCTCCATCGACTGTTCCACCGCATTCGCGAGCAAGCCCGCTCCCACATTTTTGACCGCGTTCACTCAGGCTTAGCGCAGTGCCCGGCGCAACACCTTGCCCACCGTCGTCTTGGGCAACTCCTGCGTACGAAACTCGACAAACCGCGGCACCTTGTACCCCGTCAAATACTCCCGGCAATGCGCCAGAATCTGCTCCTGGGTCAAACTTGGGTCCTTGCGCACCACGATGATTTTGACCCGCTCGCCGGTCACCCCATCCTCAACCCCGATCGCCGCCACTTCCGCCACGCCCGGATGCAACGCCACCACGTCTTCGATCTCGTTGGGGTACACGTTAAACCCGGACACCAGGATCATGTCTTTCTTGCGGTCCACCAGGCGGATGAAGCCCTGCTCATTCATCACCCCGATGTCCCCGGTAGACAGCCACCCTTCGGCATCCAGCACCTCGGCGGTTTCCGCCGGGCGTTTCCAGTAACCCTGCATCACCTGCGGGCCGCGTACTTGCAGTTCGCCCTGCTCGCCCAGTTCCGCCAACTCACCGTCCTCACGAATGAACCGCACCCAGGTCGACGGCAACGGCACGCCGATACTGCCGGTGAATTCCATCTCGCGCATGCGTGAGATGTCGATGGGGCTGATGCTCACCACCGGCGAACATTCAGTGAGGCCGTAGCCTTCGATGATCGGCAAGCCGGTGACTTCCTTCCAGCGCTTGGCCACAGCGGTATGGGTGGCCATGCCGCCGGCGATCACCATGCGCAAATCGGAAAAATCCCGGGCGCAGAACTCCTTGTTTTCCAGCAGGCCGTTGAACAGCGTATTCACCCCGGCAATCCCGTTGAAACGCTCCTTGCGCAGGATCATCTGCACCCGCTTCACATCCCGTGGGTTGGCGATCAGGATGTTGCGCCCGCCCAGGCACATGAACATCAGGCAGTTCACCGTCAGGGAAAAAATGTGGTACAGCGGCAGCAGGGTGACGTTGGTTTCCTGCTGGTTCTGATCGAGCTGATCACCGACCCACGCCTTGGCCTGCAACAGGTTGGCGATGATGTTGCGGTGGCTGAGCATGACGCCCTTGGCATCGCCGGTAGTGCCGCCGGTGTATTGCAGGAAGGCCAGGTCTTCGCGGTTCATCGGCACGGCGAGATGGGTTTGCCCGCGTCCCTGTTTCAACACCTGGTTGAAACGCACGGCCCCCGGCAGGTTGAAACGCGGCACCTGCTTCTGCACGCTGCGCAGGATAAAGTTCATCGCCGCGCCCTTGAAGGTGCCGAGCAGGTCACCGATGGCCGCGATCACCACACGTTTGACGGTACTGGCGGCCACCACCTTCTCCAGGGTGTGGGCGAAGTTTTCGAAGATCACCAGGGTCTCTGCGCCACTGTCCTTGAGCAAATGCTGCAGCTCCCGGGCGGTGTACAGCGGGTTGACGTTGACCACCACCGCGCCCGCGAGGATCGTGCCCAGCAGGCAGATCGGGTACTGCAAGCAGTTGGGCATCATCAGCGCCACCCGGTCGCCCTTCTTCACACCCTGGGCTTGCAGCCACGCAGCAAAGGCGATGCCCTGCACCTCCCAGTCGGCGTAGGTCATTTCGGTGCCGATGCTGACGTAGGCCACGCGGTCGCGGAATTTGTGCAGGTGCTCCAGGAACACCTCGCGCAACGACGGGTAGTCTTCGATGCCCGCATCGATGTCTGCCGGTACGCCGGGCAGGTAAGCGTTCAACCAGAGGCGTTCGGTCTGTTCCAGGCTTACAGCGTTCATGGCAGTCTCCTTGTTGTTTTTATGGTGGGAACTACTTTTCGACGATAGCGGTAATGCCCAACCCACCCGCCGCGCAGATCGAAATCAGGCCGCGGCCGCCGCCACGCTGGTGGATCGCCTTGGCCAGTGCCGCGAGTTGCCGGCCACCGGTGGCGGCGAAGGGGTGGCCGCAGCCGAGGGAGCCGCCGTTGACGTTCATTTTGCTGCGGTCGATGCTGCCCAGCGGCGCGTCGAGACCCAGGCGGTCGCGGCAGTAATCCGGATCTTCCCAGGCCTTGAGGGTGCACAGCACCTGGGCGGCGAAGGCTTCGTGAATCTCGAACAGATCGAAGTCGGCGAACGTCAGGCCCTCGCGCTTGAGCATGCGTGGCACGGCGTAGGCCGGGGCCATCAACAGGCCTTCGGTGCCGTCGACGAAATTCACCGCAGCGGTTTCACCGGTTCGCAGGTACGCCAATACGGGCAAGCCGCGCTCGGCGGCCCATTCCTCGCTGGCCAGCAGCACCACCGACGCGCCGTCAGTCAGGGGCGTGGAGTTGCCGGCGGTGAGCGTGCCGTTCTGGCGGTCGTAGGCCGGGGACAGGCCGGCAAGTTTCTCCAGGCTGGCGTCGGCCCGCAGGTTGTTGTCCCGGGCCAGGCCGCGATACGGGCTGATCAAATCATCGAAGAAACCATGCTTGTACGCCGCATCCAGCCGCTGGTGGCTGGTGAGGGTCAACTCGTCCTGGGCCAGGCGCTTGATCTGCCAGCGCTTGGCCATTTCCTCGCAGTGTTCACCCATGGACAAGCCGGTGCGCGGCTCGCCATTGCGCGGCAGCAGCGGCTTGAAGAACATCGACGGGCGCACACCCATCAAGGCCTTCAACCTGGCGCCAGTGCCCTTGGCGCGATTGGCTGAAAGCAAGGTGCGGCGCAGGGACTCGTTGATGCCGATGGGCGCGTCGGAGGTGGTGTCGGAACCACCGGCAACGCCCACTTCGATCTGCCCAAGGGCGATCTTGTTCGCCACCAGCAACGCCGCTTCCAGGCCGGTGCCGCAGGCTTGTTGCAGGTCGTAGGCCGGGGTTTCGGGAGACAGTGTGGTAGACAGCAGGCTTTCCCGGGCCAGGTTGAAATCCCGGGAGTGCTTGATCACCGCACCCGCGGCAAACTCGCCCAGGCGCAGGCCGTGAAGGTTGTAGCGGTCCACCAGGCCTTGCAGGGCGGCGACCAGCAGATCCTGGTTGCTGTCATGGGCGTACACCGTATTGGAGCGGGCGAACGGGATACGGTTGCCGCCGATAATCGCCACGCGGCGCGTCGGGGCCGGGTTGAAACTGTAGTCACTCATCGATCGGTCTCATTCCAGATAAACAGCCCACGCATATGGGGTTTGTCACCGGCGAAATTACGCACTTCAAACTCACGGCGCGGGCCGGTTGGCGGAACGTTCCACAGCGCCACCTGGCCGGGCAGGAAGATCGGCAGCTTGAAGTCGCAATGGGCCTCGGCCTGGTCCAGTCCGCCGGGGGGTTGCTGGGCGGCCAGGGCGCGGCCAAGGGTCCACATGCCGTGGGCGATGGCCCGGCGAAAACCGAACAATCGGGCGCCGATCACCGAGGTATGAATGGGGTTGAAATCCCCCGAGACCCTGGCGAAACGCCGCCCCAGATCCGCCGGCAGCACCCAGCGTTGAGTGCGCAGCAAACCATCTTCCTGCAAGGGCAACGCGTCGTCCCACGGCTCGCCAACCGGCGCGTTTACGTCACGGCGCAGGTACAGGCTGTCGCTCTCCCATATCAGGGCGCCCGCGCTGTAGCCACGGGTGGCGATGCTCAGCGCCTGGCCTTTCGGATGGGCGACCCAGCGTTCGCAATACACCTCCAGGCGCAAGGCCTGGCCCGCCTCCAGCCGTCGATGCTGGCGGATGCGATTGGCCAAATGCACCATGCCGCTAGCCGGGTACGGGAAACTCGGGCGGGTCAGCAGCATCAGGTGCAAGGGGAACGCCAGCACATGGGGATAGGACAGCGGCACGCCTTGCTCATGGCGGAAACCACAGGCCCGACCGTAAGCCGCGATCCCTTGGGCAGACAGCTCGACGGCCGAACGCACCAGGCGTTCTTTCGGTAACGTCGGCTCGCCTTCCAGCTTCGGTTTGCGCAGCCCCAATACCCCGTCCAGCAACAGCCGCGAGCGCGAGGGCGGCGGGTCAATGATCTGCGTCACATAGTCCATGCTCAGGCTCCCAACAGGCTTTGGCCGCAGACCCGCACCACCTGGCCATTGACCCCGCCGGATGCCGGATGCGCCAGCCAGGCGATGGTTTCTGCCACGTCGATGGGTTGCCCGCCCTGGGACATCGAGTTCATCCGCCGCCCCACTTCGCGAATCATCAGCGGGATCTTCGCGGTCATCTGGGTTTCGATAAAGCCCGGTGCCACGGCATTCACCGTCACTTGCTGCGCCGCCGCCTGCGGGGCCAGGCCTTGTACCAGGCCGATCACCCCGGCCTTGGAGGTGGCGTAGTTGCTTTGCCCGAGGTTGCCGGCGATACCGGAAATCGATGAGACACACACGATCCGCCCGCCCGGATTCAGGCCCTGGCTTTCCAGCAGCGCCGTGCTCAGATGCAACGGTGCTTCCAGGTTGACCGCCAGTACGCTGCGCCACGCGGTCTCAGTCATCTTGGCGATGGTCTTGTCGCGGGTAATCCCGGCGTTGTGCACCACCACGTCGAATGCACCGTGTTGGCTGACATGGGCGTGCAACTGCTGCGCGGCATCGGTGGCGGTGATGTCCAGCGCCAGTGCGGTGCCTGCAACACTGCCGGCCGCCTTTTGCAGCGAATCCTGGGCCTGGGGCACATCCACGCAGACCACATGGGCTCCATCGCGGGCCAGCACCTGGGCGATTGCCAGGCCGATGCCACGGGAGGCGCCGGTGACCAGGGCACGGCGGCCGCCGAGGGGTTTGTCCCAGTTGATTTCGGTTGGGCTATCGACGGTTTTTTCGAGGCGCACCACCTGCCCCGAGACATAGGCCGAGCGCCGCGACAGGAAGAACCGCAGGCTGCTTTCCAGCCCGTCCTCGGCACCCGGTGCGACGTAGATCAACTGCACGGTGATCGCCCGGCGCAACTCCTTGGCCAACGAACGCACCAGGCCCTCAAGGGCACGCTGGGCAATGGCCTGGGGCAGGTCCTTGCACAACTCCGGCGCGGTGCCGAGCACCACCACCCGGGCGTGCTGCCCAAGGCGCCTGGCGTTGGCGTGGAAGAACTCGTAGAGCTCGTCCAACTGCTTGAGGTCGGCAATGTCGCTGGCGTCGAACACCGCGCCCTGGACCTTGACCGTGGAGGGTGCCTTGAGGGTCGCAGCGGTGGCGGTCACTGTATCGGTGGCGGTGAAGATGCGCTGGATTTGCGCCCCCAGGCGCCCTACCCCCGCGACGATTACCGGGTTGGCCAGGCCTTGCTGGCCGCTGCGGTGACGTTGCAATGCCAGGGGTTGGGGCAGCCCGGCAGTGCGGGCCAGCCAGGCTCCCCAGGGGGAATTGACGAAAGAAAGGTAGCTGTCACTCATGGATAAACTCACTCACAACACGGTGTTGCCATGGAAACCCGATCCTTGTAGGAGCTGGCTTGCCTGCGATTGCGGTGTGTCAGCCAACACATCTGGCACTGAACCAACGCTATCGCAGGCAAGCCAGCTCCTACAGGGGTCGTGTTCCTCCAGTTCCAGTCAGTTGACCGGTGCGTTTTCGCCTTGGTTGGCGCGGCGTCTTGCGCTCGGTTTGGCGGCCTGTTCCAACGCCTGCTGGCGCTGTTGCAAGGCTTCCAGCAAACCGAAGTCCTGCGGGAAGTCGTCCACCTGGATCGCGTGATCGCCATATTCCACATAGCGCGCGAGCAAGCTGTCGTCTTCCTCGCTGATCAGGTCCAGCGCCCGCGCCTTGACTCGCCACGGAGTAAACGCCGCACTGGAAATCGGCATTGGCTCGATCAGGCCTTGCTTGATCGCCCCCTTGAGCCGCGCCTCGATCAGCTCCACTTGCGGCAACAGGCGCAAGGCCAGCTCGCCGTAAGCCAGCTTGTCGATTTCCGGCCGAGGAATGTAGGAATTGCCCAGCAAGCGGTCGCGGGTTTCCCCCGGCACCTGCACCAGTTCCGCCACTTGGGCCAACAGGCGATCCGACGGTTTGCGCTGTGGAATACCGAACGGGAACGTCAAGCCACGCACCACCGCCGCCGCCGCTTTCGACGGGTAGTTGTCGAGCACTTCGGCCAGGGCCTCATGGGCGCGCAGCAACGCGTCCTGGGCCGCCCAATGCACCAGCGGCAAATCTGCCTGTGGCCGGCCATCATCCTCAAAACGCTTGAGTACGCAGGACAGGATGTACAGCTGGGACAGAATGTCTCCCAGCCGTCCGGTGATGCTTTCCTTGCGCTTGAGGGCACCGCCCAGCACGCCCATGGAAATGTCCGAGATCAACGCCAACACCACCGACAGCCGATTGGCCTGGCGGTAGTAGGACGCCAGCGCCGGATCGGTCTTGCCCGGCACGGAAATCAGCCGTCCGCCCGTCAGCGAATACACTGCGGCACGCACGGTATTGGCCAGCACGAAGCTCAGGTGACCGAACATCGCGCTGTCGAAGTCCACCAGGGCCTTGCGGCGGTCCGTATTGCGCGCCGCTTCCATCTCGCGGAACACATACGGATGGCAGCGGATCAGGCCCTGGCCGTAGATGATCAGGCAGCGAGTCATGATGTTCGCGCCTTCCACCGTGATGGCGATGGGGCTTTGCTGGTAGGCCCGGGCGAGGAAATTGTTGGGGCCCATGCAGATGCCCTTGCCGGCCACGATGTCCATGCCGTCGTTGACGATGATGCGTGCCCGTTCGGTAACGTGATACTTGGCGATGGCCGAGATCACCGAGGGTTTTTCACCGGCATCCAGTGACGCCACCGAGACCTTGCGCACCGCGTCGCAGGCATACAAATGCCCGGCCATACGCGCCAGGGGCGCCTGCACGCCTTCGAACTTGCCGATGGGCAGGCCGAATTGCTTGCGCATCGCCGCATAAGCGGTGGTGCCGCGCACAGCCACCTTGCCCAGGCCGACGTTGGCCGACGGCAGGGAAATCGCCCGGCCAGCCGCCAGGCATTCCATCAGCATGCGCCAGCCGTTGCCGACTTGCTCGCGGCCGCCGATCACCCATTCCAGCGGGATAAACACATCCTTGCCGGTGGTCGGGCCGTTCTGGAATACCGCGTTGAGTGGCCAGTGACGCCGGCCGCTGTTCACCCCCGGATGGGTGGTGGGGATCAACGCGCAGGTGATGCCCAGGGAACCCGGCTGGCCGAGCAGACCGTCCGGGTCTTCGGCGCGGAAGGCCAGGCCGAGCACCGTGGCGATTGGGCCGAGGGTGATGTAGCGCTTGTCCCAGGTCACACGGAAACCCAGCACTTCCTCACCTTCGTGCATGCCCTTGCAGACGATGCCGAGGTCTGGAATCGCGCCGGCGTCGGAGCCGGCATACGGGCTGGTCAGGGCGAAGCACGGGATGTCTTCGCCCCGTGCCAGGCGTGGCAGGTAGTAGTTGCGCTGGGCGTCGGTGCCGTAGTGCAGCAGCAGTTCGGCCGGGCCCAGGGAGTTGGGCACCATCACTGAAATCGCCGCCGCCGAGCAGCGGGTCGAGAGCTTCATCACCACTTGCGAATGCGCATAGTGGGAGAAGCCTTTGCCGCCGTACTGCTTGGGAATGATCATGCCGAGGAAGCCGGCATCCTTGGTGTACTGCCAGCCTTCGGGGGACATGTCTTGCCAGACCTGGGTGGTTTCCCAGTCGTTGGACATGTCGCACAGGGTCTCCACTTCGTTGTCGAGGAAAGCCTGTTCTTCAGCGCTGAGGCTGGCCGGTGCGGCTTGCAGCAGGCGTTCCCAGCGCGGTTTGCCGCTGAACAGCTCGGCGTCCCACCACACGGTGCCGGACTCGATGGCAGCACGCTCGGTGTCGGACATCGCCGGCATGATGCCGCGAAAAAGGCCCAGGGCCTTGCTGGTCAACAGCGCGCGGCGCAGGGGCTTGATTGTCAGCAGCAGCGCGGGCAACACCACCAGCACCGCCACCACGCCGGCGCCGAAACCGGCGACTGCGTTGAACAGGTAACCGACCGCCAGCCAGACCAGGCCGGCACCCAGCCAGAGGGTGGCAGCGGCTTGTCGATACGCCAGGGCGATCGCTGCTGCGAGTCCCGCCAATAACCAGATAACCATGGGGATACCTCTACTCAATTCAGGGTACGGCAAACGCCCGGGCAGATCGGAATGACCTGTGACGTAAAGCCACACTACAAACTTGAAAAGATAAATTCAAATTTTGTTTTGAAATTTTTATTTAATGCTTGGGCGAAAAAAATAGCGGCTGAACGGGGTCAGCCTTGCAGGTTAAGCGCAAGGATTCGACATCGGGCGCCAGGGCTACCCATCAATAGACGACAGCGTGGAGCCGGGCAGCAAGATGCGCTGGCTGCCCTTCTCCACGACTGCCCTCGACAACCTTAGAACTTATAGGTTGCCGACAAGCTGACCACATCCCCCGAGGATTCAGCCTCGCCGTCCAACTGCGCCGCACCGAGACGATCAACGTTCTTGGTCTTCAGGTTGACCTTCTGCACGAACTGGTGCGAGTACGCGGCATCCACCGACAGGCCAGGAATAGCCTTGATGTCATAACCGGCACCAAATGCCAGGAAGTAACGGTCACCGTCCGGGATTCGCGGGTCCCGGGTAGAGTTGCGGGTAGGTGTCTGGTCGTAAGCCACACCGGCGCGCAGGGTGAGTTCGTCGGTGGCTTTGTAGTCGCCGCCAATCGAGGTCATCCAGGCGTTTTTGTAGTTGTAGGGAATGGCAACAATGGTGGTGCCCTGGGATTTGAGCGTCAGGTCCTGGAAGGAAGACCATTCAGTCCAGGTAGCACTCACCCCCAACGTCCAGCGGTCGTTGAACTGGTGAACCCAGTCAACCGAAGCGGTAGCCGGGATATCCAGTTGGGTACTGGCGTGGGCACCGTCCGGGAACAGCTTGAGACCTGGGTAGGCGATTTCAACCAGAGTTTCGCCGTTCGGACCGATCGGATTGGTCATCGCGTTACGGCCGACGGCATCTGTATAGATGTTGTATTTGCCGGTCATCTTGTTTTTGATCTTGGCGTGATAGTTCAAGCCAAGTGTGTCTTGCAGCGTCGGCTTCCAAACCACGCCACCAAACCAGCCCACAGAGATGTTATCGACTTTCACGCGCATCAAGGAATGCCCCAGCCCCGTGGGGAGACCCGCGCCGCCAAGTCCTGGAGACACATCCGCAGCGGCCAGCAAATCAACGTTCTGGCTGACGAACCCTTGACTGCGCTGGACGATGGCACCACCACCGACCGAGAACTGATCATTGACCTTGAACGACAGGGAACCGGTCAGACCGATGGTCTCGATTTTGGTATCAACCGCGAAATCCCGCAGTTTGGAGTCTTCGTTCCAAGTGGTTTTCATACCCTGTGGCACGACTTGGCTCAGACCAAAGGCGAAACGGTCGCCCATGGGAATCACCAGAAAGCCCGTCGGCAGCCAAGCGGTGAAACCGCCTTGCCCACCATTGTTAGTGTTGAGGACCGGGTCGCCCGTATTGCCCAGGTCATCCAGTACGGGCGTATTGGTCACCGGGTTGCCCGCGTAGTCATAGGCCTGGCCGGTGTATTTGATCTTGATCCGAGCATAGTCAACGGTCTGCTGCGCGATGGTTGAATCGATAAAGGCCATGGCTGCCGGATTGTTGTACGCGGCACTGGGGTCATTTTTGAACAGTGAACCACCACCAAACGCACGACCCCATCCTGGCGCACCGAAGGTCGGTGTGGAGAACCCACCCGCCTGCACTTGCCCCGTGGTCATCAGCCCCCCCAGCAGGGCCAGTCCCAGTAACGTGTGAGCGTGTTGTTTCTTATTGTTCATGCGGTACTCCTTATTATTATTTACACCCGGCCCCTGCCGGTGGGTCGTGTAACCACAGAACGTCTTTCAAAGAACGCCTGTCCTGGAACGGTGTAACGGTGTATCGGTATTCAGGAATGGGTGGTGAGCGAGCCGGTCAGCGTGGCGTTCAACGACACCAAAGTGCAGTAGCCACTCATGGCTTGATTGGTTGCGCTCAACACGTGGGTAGAAACGTCGACGGCAGCTTCAACACAACACTGCCTTTGGTTACGCTGAACGGACCCGGCGGGCTGAAACCCGCCGCAACCGCAATGAATGAGGCAACGCCCAGAGCCGCTGACATCGAACCCAGGCGTGCTGTTTTCACAAGGCTTTGCATTGTCATGTTCCCCAGACAATAAATACCGTATCCAACCGGTGCCTCACACGAGGCACCGGTCTTTCAACGGGGTGATCAGCCCTTTACGGAGTCGCGCTTACGGGTTAACGGTCAGCGTTGGGGCAACAACACTCAGCGAAACCACGGTGCAGTTGCCGGTCAGCGCCTGATTGGCTGCCGAAAGCGTTTTGGTGCCTGGAGTCCAGGTAACAGCGATGGTGGTTGGCCCGCAGTTGGTGGCCGGGATCGAGGTGATCTTGTAGCCGACGTTGGTTACGCTACCGGTGGTACCCGTTGCAGCCGTCAGTACCCAAGGCAGGTTGGTCAGCGTTGGCAGGCCACACAGACCGCCACCGGTCAGGGATGCGCCATTGATCGAGGCCACGCCACCGCTAACGTTGCCGGTAAAGGTGATGCCGCAGGTCACGGCTGCACCGAAGGACGAAGGCGACTTCACGACGATGGTGCCAGCGTTGGTCGAGAACGGACCATCCGGGGAGATGGAAGCCGCGCTGGCCATGGAAGCTGCGCCGAAGCACACTGCGAAAGAAGTTGCACAAACGAGGGTTTTCAAGCTTTTCATTATTTTTCCTCACATGTTATGGCGAGTCATTTCGCCAGGGGTAATGGCCATGATCGAGAGGTCACGGTGAATCTGCAGAACTTCCCTTTCCAGCCAAATTTCAATTCAATTACCGCTACAACATCCCACTGTTACTCAACAACTTTGAAACTCGGCGGCATCTTGATCGACACCGTCTTGATCTTGCAGTCTTCGCCGATAGGCACATTCGACGCTTCCAGCTTGCCGGTGGCGTTATCCCAGGTTCCATCGGCAGTAGAAGGCCCGCACTTGCCGCCCAAACCAAAGGCATGCACATCCACGGCGATCTTCGACATCGAGCCGCTCCTGGTATCTTTAGCCACCAATACCCACGGCAAGTTGATGGCTTCGACCCGGCTGCACTTGAGGCCGCCGTCGAACTCAACTTTGTCGACATTTACTGACGACCCATCCGCCGCCACTTTGCCGGCGACCTTGATGGTGCAATCCGCGCTGATCAGCGCGCCTTTGGAAAAGCTGATGGGGCCCTGGGCAGTAAACGCGCTGCCGGCAGGTTCGATACGGGCGGCCTGGGCCTGGTGGTAAACGATCAGGCCCAGCGCGGCCAATACAATGTGCGTGGTGAACTTGGCAGGGTTTTGCATGGTGTACGTCCTTCCCTTCATTTTATTTTTTGTTCGGGTCAAACAACTGTCTTGCAACTAAGCCGTACTCGAAACCGGTAAAGCCTGGGCGATGAAAACCTGCGCGATACACAGATCCCGAGTACACCCTACAACTGACTGCTTTCGTTAGAAGGGTCTGGTGGTGTTGCTGTACTTCTCCAGGTACTTCAAACGCTGTGAAGGTTGAAGATTGGTCAGGGTAATATCCCCGGCGTAATGATTAAGTACCCGGTGATCCATGCGTCGTCGCCACAAGTACGGTACATACGCCCAGACAATCATGCTGGCATAACCGTATGGGAGTTGCGGCGATTCATCAAAATGACGCAGTGACTGATAACTTCTGGTTGGGTTGGCGTGATGGTCGGAGTGCCGCTGCAGTTGGAACAGAAAGATATTGGTGACAATCCGATTACTGTTCCAGGAATGGCGTGGCGAGCAACGCTCATAACGACCGTTGGGCAACTTCTGGCGTTTCAGGCCGTAGTGCTCGACATAGTTCACCACTTCCAGCAGCGAGAAACCGTAGATGCCCTGGATGATCAGGAATGGAATCACTGCCGCGCCCAGCCAGGCAATCATCGCGCCCCACAACACCACGCTGTACATCCAGGCGCTGAGTACGGCGTTCTTCCAGTGCCAGGCCGGCAGGCCGAGTTTGCGCAGGCGTTCACGCTCCAGGTTCCACGCCGAGCGGGCGCTGAACCATACCGAGCGCGGCAGGAAAGCCCAGAAGCTCTCCCCCAACCGCGAACTGGCCGGGTCTTCCGGGGTGGCAACGCGCACGTGGTGGCCACGGTTGTGTTCGGTGTAGAAGTGCCCGTAGAAGGTCGGCGCCAGGGTGATCTTGGCCAGCACGACTTCCAGCAGGCGCGGCTTGTGCCCCAGCTCATGGGCGGTGTTGATGGCGATGCCGGTGGCAGCGCCAGTGGACATTGCCATGCCCAGGTAGGTGAACCAGCTCACCTGGCCATGCAGCTCGGTGCGCGCGGTGATGAACGCGGCGGTTTTCGCCAGCCAGCTCGACGGGTCCAGGGTGGCGGTGGCATGCAACAGGCCACCACTGATAATCCAGTCGATACCGCCTGCGGCCAGCCACCCGGTGACCACCAGGGATGAGATGACAAACAGCACGCCGGTGTAGACGATCCAGCGGTAGTAGCTTTGGGATTCGAGGTTGCTGACGGCGGACTCGGGCGGGTTACTGACGTCTTCACCCAGCAGGCCGTCGATCAGCGGGATCAGGCCGAAGATCACCAGCACACCGACCCACCACAGTTGTTGCACGCCGGTAGTGATGGCCAGGGCACCAGAGAGAATTGGGGTTGCCAGGGGCATGATGCCGAGCCACCACAGGTGGCGCTTGCCGTCGGTCCAGACGTTCGGGGCAGCCAGGGTCTGATTCATGGCAGCCTCCGCACGACGCAGGTAGGCAGGGAGCAAAAATCAACACTGGACAGGTACACGGAGCGGTGACTGCCCCGAGAATTCAACCATGCGATAAAAGGCGTTTTTTTCATTATTTTATTCGCTCTTAGGCATTTCAAAAATTGTTTCAAATTAGACATTGAAATAATTTTTTTAAATAAATAGCGCGGAATCGTTAGGTCGTCAACTAGTTTCTTGAACCCTTTTGAACGTGACCGGGCAGTCTCTTTTTCAGCCGTTTGGTCAGGTGTCTAGGGCAAGCATTGACGAGTTCGAACCGCGAGTTCAGTCGCACAATTATTTACTCGCCAACGCAAACGGCGGGTGCAACACCGTGGCGCTTTCCGGCGGCCGGACGCGCTTGGCTATCTGCTCGACCACCGCCGCGACACGCTCGGTGGCCGTGATCGGCAACATATGCCCGCGCCCTTCCACCAGCTGCAGCTTCAGGCCCGGCACCAGGCTGGCCAGGGCCTGCCCGTGTTTGCGGAAATCCAGCACCTTGTCCTGCGCGCCATAAATCAGCCCGATCGGCAACGTCAGCTGTGGGTAGCGCTTGACCATGTCCGGCAGGAAATCGTTGACCAGGTTGATCTCGGTGGAGGCGGCATAGAAGTTCTCGGGCCGCATGCCCAACAAGCCGCCGCCACGGGTGGCGAAGTCTTCCGGGGCCGGGTCGGGGGCAAACACGCCCTTGACCACCGAGCCTTTGGTCAGCAATCCGATCGGCATGGTCAGGGTGTGCGACATAAAGCGTCGCAGCCATCCCGGGCGTATCGCCAACGACATAAACACCAGCGGCAGCAGGCGCTGGGGATGGGTCAGGGGCGCCACCAGGATCAATCCGGACACCGCGTGGGGATGGTCCAGTGCCAGTGCCAGGGAGATCGCCCCGCCGAGGGAATGCCCCAGCACCAGCGGCTTATCCAGGTCCAGCGTCTGGATAAAGCTGGCGACTTGCCGGGCCTGGCCAGGCAGGTCCGCGGCCGTGCCGGCATGCCGGGTGGAATAACCCGACCCCGGACGATCCAAGGTGATCACTCGAAAGTGCTCACGCAATTGGGCAGACAAGGCGTACGTCAAGTTGCGACTGCTGCCCATCAGCCCGTGGATCATCACCAGCGGTGGGCCCTTGCCCTCGTCTACATAATGAAAGCGCTCGCCGTTGATCTCCAGAAAGCGCCCGTTGATCGGAACAGCAGCCTCTATACGCCGTGTCATCCGGGCACTGAAGGCCCACAACACTACGCTTAACCCTACACACACACCCGCAGCGACAACCCACTCGACAGCCATAGCTCGGTCCTCTGCATCCCTGCGTTGCTGGCGGCCCGACCGGTATTGGTCAAGGCCTCAGCCATCGTCCACCCTGGACCTTAACTGTGTGCGTACAAGCTCTCGTCCGTCGGATAAGTCGCACATGAGGAACTGGGTCGTAGCCTAGACGATATTTTCAGGTAGATTATTTAAAATCTTTTTTAAAATAAATAATTCAATTTTCCTTTGCAATGGTGTTCTATCTAAAAAGCCAAAACAAAAACAAGGAGCACATCCGATGTCGACACCCGTAAGGCGCCACCGGCCCACGAGGGACAGCCTATGAATGCCCATGACACCATCGACATCGCCATCATCGGTTCCGGATTTGCCGGGCTGTGCATGGCGATCAAGCTCAAGGAAGCCGGGTTCCACGACTTCTTTATTGCCGAACAGGCCGATGCTCTCGGCGGCACCTGGCGGGACAACCACTACCCCGGTTGCGCCTGCGACGTGCAATCCCATGTCTATTCGTTTTCCTTTGCGCCCAACCCGGACTGGACCCGGCAATTTGCGCCACAGGCGGAGATTCGCGCCTACCTGGAGCAGTGCGCCCGGCGCTTCGAACTGGCGCCGTTCCTGCGCTTTGGCATGGGCCTGGAGAAGGCGGTATTTGATGAGGCGCAACAGCGCTGGAGCCTGAGCTTCAGCAATGGCCGCCAGGTCAGTGCGCGGGTGCTGGTGTCGGGAATGGGCGGCCTGTCGCGCCCGGCACTGCCGGATATTCCGGGCCTGGACAGCTTCAAGGGCAAGCGCTTCCACTCCCAGCAGTGGGACCACGAGTATTCATTGAAGGGCAAGCGCGTGGCGGTGATCGGCACCGGCGCCAGTGCCATTCAGTTCGTGCCGCAGATTGCGCCGCAGGTGGCCCACCTGGACCTGTTCCAGCGCACCCCGCCGTGGATCATGCCCAAGCCCGACCGGCCGATTTCACGCTTCGAGCGCTGGGCATTCAAGCACCTGCCGTTCACCCAGCGCCTGGTACGCGGCGCGTTCTATTGGGCACTGGAAGGTCGCGTGGTGGGCTTTGCCCTGCACCCGCGCCTGATGACAATGGTGCAGAAAATCGCCGTGCGCCACCTGCACAAACAAGTGGCCCGCCCTTCCCTGCGCAAGACCCTGACGCCGGACTACACCATCGGCTGCAAGCGCGTGCTGATCTCCAACGACTACTACCCGGCCCTGTCCCGCAGCAATGTGCAGGTGGTAACCGACAACGTGCTGCGCATCGAGGCGGACGGGGTGATCACCGCCGACGGCATCAAGCACCCGGCTGACTGCCTCATCTTCGGCACCGGCTTCCAGGCCACCGATCCGCTGCCCCGCAACTGCATCATCGGGCGCCACGGCATCGACCTGATGGACACCTGGCAAGACGGCGCCCACGCCTACCTGGGCACCACGGTGCCGGGTTATCCGAACCTGTTCCTGATCGTCGGCCCCAACACCGGGCTGGGGCATAACTCGATGATTCTGATGATCGAGGCGCAGGTCACCTACATCCTCGATGCCCTGCAGCAAATGCAGCGTCATCGCATCGCCACGGTGGACGTCAAGCCGGCGGTGGAACTGGCCTACAACGCCAGGCTGCAGGAAAAACTCAACGGCACCATCTGGTCCACCGGCGGCTGCAAGAGCTGGTACCTGGACCCACGCACCGGCAAGAACACCACGCTGTGGCCCGGCTCCACCTGGCGTTTCAAGCAGGTCACCCGGCATTTCGCCCTCAAGGACTACGTCGCCAGCCTGGTGCCGATACCGTCCACCGCGCGCCCGGCCGCAACGCCCCACACCACCGCAGAAGGGAGCCTGTCATGAAGTCATTCAACGGCCGCGTGGCGGCCATTACCGGCGCCGCTTCCGGCATGGGCCGCGCCTTGGCCCTGGCGTTGGCGCGTGAAGGCTGCCACCTGGCGCTGGCGGATAAAAACAGCCAGGGCCTGGAGCAGACCGTCGCACTGATCAAGGCCCAGGTGCTTGCACCGGTGCTGGTCACCTCGCAGGTGCTGGACGTTTCCGAGCGCCAGGCCGTAGAAGACTGGGCCGCCCGATGCGCCGCCGAACATGGCCAGATCAACCTGATCTTCAACAACGCCGGCGTCGCGCTGTCGAGCACCGTCGAAGGCGTGGACTACACCGACCTGGAATGGATCGTCGGGATCAACTTCTGGGGCGTGGTGTACGGCACCAAGGCCTTTTTGCCGTACCTCAAGGCCAGCGGCGATGGGCATGTGGTCAACACTTCCAGCGTGTTCGGCCTGTTCGCCCAGCCGGGCATGAGCGGCTACAACGCCACCAAGTTCGCCGTGCGTGGTTTTACCGAGTCCTTGCGCCAGGAACTCGACCTGCAGAAAAGCGGGGTCTCGGCCACCTGCGTGCACCCTGGCGGGATCCGCACCGACATCTGCCGCAGCAGCCGGATCGACGCCAACATGACCGGCTTCCTGATTCACAGCGAACAGCAGGCCCGAGCCGACTTCGAAAAGCTGTTCATCACCGACGCCGACCAGGCCGCCAAAGTGATCCTGCAAGGCGTACGCAAAAACAAACGCCGCGTGCTGATTGGCCGCGACGCCTATTTTCTGGACCTGCTCGCGCGCTGCCTGCCTGCCGCCTATCAAGCGCTGGTGGTGCTCGCCAGCAAACGCATTGCGCCCAAGCAACGCAATGCGCCCTCGCCCGTCCTTGAAACCAACGAAGAGCACCGTCTCTGAACTGGAGTACCGACCATGCTGCCGATTCGCCGCGACCTCCGTTTTGCCCTGCCGGCCGAACGCATCAAGGACTGGCATGAACAAGGCCCGTTCATTACCCACTTTTTCAACGCACTGTCGTTGCTGTTTCCCCAGGGCGAACTGTTCTTCATGGACAGCGTGCGTCACTACCGCCAGCGCATCGAAGACCCGGAGCTGAAGAAAGAAATCCAGGGCTTCATCGGCCAGGAAGCCATGCACAGCCGCGAGCACGTGGCCTACAACGATCTGCTGCAAGCCGCAGGGCTGCCGGCGAATACCCTCGACCGTCGGCTGAAGATGATCCTCGACGCGCAAAAGAAATACCTGCCCGCCTCCTTCAACCTGGCGGTGACCATTGCCCTGGAGCACTACACCGCGATGCTCGCGGAAATCCTCCTCAGCGACCCGTCGCGGTTCGGGGATTCGGTCAAGGGTTACCAGCAGATGTGGTACTGGCATGCCCTGGAAGAAACCGAGCACAAGGCGGTGGCGTTTGATGTGTGGAACAGCGTGATCAAGCCCGGGCCCAAGCGTTATCTGCTGCGCACTTCCACCATGCTCATCACCACGGGGCTGTTCTGGCTGACGATCCTGGACTTTCACCTGCGCCTGTTGTTTGCCGACCGGCGTTCGGGCGGGCATTTGAAGGGCTTCTGGCGGATGCTCAAGTTTCTGTACGGACCCAAGGGCGTGTTCCCGCGCATGGCGCTGCCCTGGTTGCATTACTTCAAGCCCGGGTTCCATCCCTGGGACCACGACAACCGGGCACGCCTGGCGGGCATTGACCGCCTGGTGGAGGAGATCGAGCAGGCCCATAAAGGTTATGGGCCCGCGTGAGTCCGCTTAGCGCTGGGTCGGGATCCGAATATCGCCATCCCGGCACTGGCTCTTGACGCTGCGCGGGCAGCCGGCAAACGCCAGGTCCTTGGTCAGGCACACCCGCACCTCGGTCAGCACGGCACCCTTGCAGATCACCGCAAGGCCATGGTTGCCCATGGCCGGGTTGCTCTCGCGAAACAGCGCTTCGATGTCCCGCGCGCCCAGGCCGCTTCGGACATTGAAGGGCTCAAGCTGCTGCGGGATCTTGACCACGCTGAGCGCTGCATCGGTCTTGTCCAGGTAAGCCGAAGCCTCAAGGCCGCTGCAGGTGCCGTGCTTGGCCCATTCATGCCTGAGCAGTTTGGGCGACGGGAACAGTGTCCTGCCCCGGGCGAAGTCTGCATCCGACAAGCGCGACTGCGGCTCACACGACGCCGGCCAGCCGCCCTTCGCGTACTGCGGCCACAGCCCATGCAGGACAAAACCGTAGCCCTTGCCCGAACACTGCTGGTCGTCCGGGTGCGTCAGGCAGAAGGTCGGCGACCAGGACAGCGACAACACATAAAAGTCAAACTCCCCGGCCTGCCCCTGGGCCCGTGGTGCTGCTGTCGCGGCCCCGGCCAACGCCAGGCAAAGCACAATCCAGGCTGCTTTCATTTTCATCCGTTCATTCCTTAAAAAGACAAAATTAAAGCACCGCTAGACCGCCAGGTTGGGGTTACGTTGTAGCACCCGGTCCATGACCCGGTCGGTCTTCAACGCCTCGATCGCCAGTGCCGGGTGTTTGCTCTCGCCGCGAATATGCGCATTCATCCCCAGCACGTGATGCCATTGGATATGCGCATGGTTGGGCACCTCCAGCACCTCGCTGGTCTCGCCCTCAAGCCGCAACGGCGCCTCATCGAACACCGAAAACGTGATGCGGCCCTTGCTGCCGATCATCTCTACCCGGTCTTCGCGCCGGTCGGCGACAAAGTTCCAGCAGCCCATGCCCAGCGCGCCCGAGGCGAACGTCCAGCAGGCGGTGACGGCATCTTCGGCGGCGTAGCGCCCGGCCTGGCGCGCGGTAAACCCGGCCACATCGACGATATCCCCGACCAGGTACTGGAACAGGTCAAAACCGTGGCTGGCCAGGTCGGCAAAATACCCGCCGCCGGCAATCGCCGGGTCGGTGCGCCAGTTGGCACTGCTGGCATCGTCTTCCGAAGGCGGCTTGCACAGGGTCCAGGTCAGATGACGCAATTCGCCGATGCGCCCGTCCTGCAGCCAGTCCCGCACCTGCTGGAAGCGTGGCAGGGAACGCCGGTAATAGGAGACAAACAGGTGCAGCCCGGCCTGTTCGAAGGTGCGCTGCATCAGCGCGCTTTGCTCGGCATTCAGGGACATGGGCTTCTCGACGCAGCAATGCTTGCCGGCAGCGGCCACCATCAGGCTGTATTCGAGGTGGCTGTCGGGCGGTGTGGCGATGTAGACCGCGTCTACTTCCGGGTCGTCGATCAGCCCCTGGGCGTCAGTGTAGAAACGGGCAATGCCGTGGCGTGCCGCATAATCGCGCACGGCCTCCTCGCGCCGCCCCATCACGGCCACCAGCGCAGAACCTGGCGCTTTGTAGAAGGCGGGTCCACTCTTGAGTTCAGTGACATCGCCACAGCCGATCATGCCCCAGCGTACGGTGTTCATCTGCATCTCCTTCAGGTGAGTTTTTTTCGATGGGGCAGTATCGGTGTTTTCCGGCCCCCTCTCCACCCTGCCGGATAAAGACTGAGCATGACAATTGCATTACACTTTTATGACAATCATCCAGCTGCGGGGGCACAGACGATGAAAATAAGGGCCACGGTGATCTGCGAGCACGACGGGCACATCCTGTTCGTGCGTAAAGCCCGCTCGAAATGGGCATTGCCCGGCGGCAAGGTCGAGCGCGATGAGCGGCCAGTGGGCGCGGCCGCGCGGGAGCTGGAAGAGGAAACCGGGCTGAACGTGGACGGTTTGCTGTTATTGCAGGAGCTGAAGGCCAGCGACACCCTGCACCATGTGTTCGAGGCGTCGGTGGTGAATATCGAAGATGCCCGGCCCCTGAGTGAAATCAAGGAATGCCAGTGGCATCCCTACAGTCGCCTGGATGACCTGGACACCACCCAGGCCACCCAGAAAATCGTCAAATCCTTCCTGCGCCGTCTCTAAGGCGCCGCCAGTTCCGGGCTTTGCCCGCTGCACAACAACGCCTGTCTTACCAGACCATTGGCTTTCTGCCGTTCGACAAAGGATTTGACGAACGCGGCAGCGGCTGCGTGCGCTACCGGTACCGCGACCGCCTGGCTAATGCTCATGAAGTCATCCTCCAGCAGGCGCCAGCGCTCATCCAGCCGGGTTCGCAGGTAATCCCGAACCCCGGCCGCGGCGTTCAGGCCTTGCTCGATAAACAGGTCTACGGCACCCGCCGAGGTCGGCGCGCGTACCAGTTCGGCATGCTGCACCGTGCGGCTCAGGTACAGGTCATACGCGGCACCCTGGCCGACGGCGATGCGTTGGCCCGGAGCATCGAGTTGGGTCACGCTGCCCAGGGGTGAATCCACCGCCACCAGGTACGTACCCTTGATGATCACGTAGGGCGCGCTGAAGGCGATTTCCTGCTCGCGCACCGGTTCGATGGCCAGGAATGCCACGCGCCAGCGGTCATCGCCCAGCGCGGCGAAGACCTTGCCCGCCGCATCAAAAGTGATCAACTCAAGGTCGACCGCCAACTCATCGGCCAGGGCCCTGGCCAGCGCCACCGACACGCCCTGGGGCTGGCCGTCCTCGCCACGCTGGGCCAGCACCGGGTTGCCAAAGTTGATGGCAGCCTTGAGCACACCCTCGGGGGCCAGTTGTTGCAGTACCTGCGGGTCAATCATTACGCGCTCCTAGAACAGTTCTTTGCACGGTCTTGCGAATGACGAAGGGCAAGACGCCGCCGTGTTCAAGGTAACCAACCTCCTGCAACGAGTCGAGGCGCAAGGTCAGGGGGGTACGCGTGGTTTCACCGGTGGCGCGGTCAATCTGCAAGGTGATCGGGTTCTCGCCGACCTGCAACGCGTCCAGGCCGAGGAAGCTCAGGGACTCACTGCCGTCGAGGTTCAAGTCCTGCACCGATGCGCCTTCATCGAACACCAGCGGCAACACACCCATGCCGATCAGGTTACTGCGATGGATTCGCTCGATGCTGCGGGCCACCACCACCTTGATCCCCAGCAGGGTCAGGACCTTCGCTGCCCAGTCGCGGCTGGAGCCGGCACCGTAGTTGATCCCGGCGAACAACACGGTGGGTGTACCGGCGTAGCTTTGCGCGGCGAGGTACAGCGGCAGGTAGTCGCTGCGGTCGGCATTCCAGGCCCAGACGCCCTGGCGCGGGGGCTGGTCGCAGGACAGCAGATTGTTCAGGCGCGGGTTGGTAAACGCGCCGCGCACCATCACTTCGTGGTTGCTGCGCCGGGTCGAATACTGGTTGAGGTCCGCCAGCGCTTCACCGCGCTCCCGCAGCCAGTGCCCGGCCAGGCTGTCGGCCGGAATCGTGCCCGCCGGGGAGATATGGTCGGTGGTGACGTTATCCCCCAGCACCACCAAAGCCCGGGCGTTGCTGATGGCCAAGGACGCGGCCGGCACCGGCGTTACCCCGGCAAGGTACTGCGGGCGGCGCAGGTAAGTGGAGGCCGGGTGCCAGGCAAACTGCACGCTGGCGTCGGCTTCCAGCGCCTGCCAATGGTGAGTGCCTTGCCACAGCAGTGCCTGGCGCTGGTGAAACAGCGCCGGGCGCACCACCGCCGCCACTTGCGCGGCCACCTCGGCTTCGCTGGGCATCAACTCATGCAGGAACACCGGCTGGCCGTGGGCATCCATCGCCAGCGGCTGGGCCGACAGGTCGGTGTCGATGCTGCCGGCAATCGCATAGGCCACGCACAACGCGGGCGAAGCAAGGTAGCCGGCAGGGACTTTCGGGTTGACCCGGCCTTCGAAATTGCGGTTGCCCGAGAGCACCACCACGCCTTTCAAGCCCTGCTCGGCGAACGTCTCGACATGGCGTTCGAGGCTGCCGGAATTACCGATGCAGGTCATGCAGCCAAAGCCCGCCAGGTCGAAACCCAGCGCGGCGAAATCCTCCAGCAAGCCGGCGGCTTCCAGGTAATCGGCCACCACCCGTGAGCCTGGCGACAGCGACGTCTTGACCCACGGTTTGCGCGTCAGCCCACGGGCGCGGGCGTTGCGGGCGAAGAGCCCGGCCTGGATCATCTGCGCCGGGTTGGCGGTGTTGGTGCAACTGGTGATGGCCGACATCACCACCGCGCCATGGGTGATCGGCACCTGGAATGACGGCTCGAAGAAATCCTGCTTTTGCGCGCATACATGCTGATGAAACGACGCCCCGGCCTGGGCCAGGGACTGGCGCTGATGGGGCTGATGCGGGCCGGCGACACTCGGTTCAACCTGCGCCAGATCCAGCTCGATCAACTCATCGAACACCGGCTCGGGATCGTCGTCCCGGCGCAACAGAGATTGCGCCGACATGTAGGCCGAGACCTTGTTGATCAAGGCCTGCGGGCGCGCACTCAGGGTCAGGTACGCCAGCGTCTCGTCATCAAACGGGAAAAACACCACGGTGGCACCGTATTCCGGCGCCATGTTCGCCACGGTGCCCCGCGCCGCCCAACTCAGGGACGCCAGGCCCGGCCCGGTGAACTCGACAAACTTGCCGACCATGCTGCGCCGGCGCAGCAGTTCAGTCACCGTCAGTGCCAGGTCAGTGGCCGTCACGCCGTCGCGCAACGCATTGGTGACGCGAATGCCCACCACCTGCGGATAAGGAATCGGCACCGGTTCGCCGAGCATCGCCGCCTGCCCTTCCAGCCCGCCAACGCCCCAGCCCAGCACGCCGATGGCATTGATCATCGGCGTGTGGCTGTCGGTGGCGACCATGCAGTCGGGGTGCAACAGCACGTGGCCGTTGCGCGGCGCGCTTTCCCACACCACCTGGGCGATGGACTCCATGTTCATCTGGTGGATGATCCCGGTGCCCGGCGGGATCACCTTGAAGTTATCCAGGCTGGCCTGGGCCCACTTGATAAAACGGTAGCGCTCGCTGTTGCGGCGAAAATCGATGTCCAGGTTGGCATCCACCGCGCCCGCCTCGGCGTAGTGCTCGACGATCACCGAATGGTCGATGGTCAGCACCGCCGGGATCGAAGGGTTCACCGCCCGGGGATCACCGCCCAGCTCGGCCACCACATCGCGCATGCCGGCGAAATCCGCCAGGGCCGGCAGGCACGTGGTGTCGTGGAACATCAGCCGGTTGGGCTGGAACGGCACCTCGCAATCCG
Organism: Pseudomonas sp. IPO3774; assembly: GCF_013386835.1. Lineage (NCBI taxonomy): Bacteria > Pseudomonadati > Pseudomonadota > Gammaproteobacteria > Pseudomonadales > Pseudomonadaceae > Pseudomonas > Pseudomonas sp. IPO3774. Next base: position 114,815 of record NZ_JACAQY010000029.1, on the reverse strand, counting down.
GCCCTTCGCCGATGGCCCGCGCCACTACCTGTGGCAACGAAGCCGGGGCGCAGCGGGCAATGTTTTCCAGGAGAATGCGCACGGAATATGGCAGGCGCTGCAGTTGCGTCGGGGTCAGCAACTGGTGCAGGTCGATCCAGGCAAAGCGCTGGCCGTCGATGTCGAGGTGACTGAGATACTCACTCATAGCTGTTTGAATACCCGCTCGATACGCTCAAGGCCCCAGTCCAGTTCTTCGCGGGTAATGGACAACGGCGGTGCGATGCGCAGTACGTTTTCGTGGGTTTCCTTGGTCAGCAGCCCTTCGGCCAGCAGCGCTTCGCAGATGGGCCGCGCATCGCGGTCCAGTTCCACGCCGACCCACAAGCCACGCCCGCGAATCTCGCGGATGGCCGGCGAGTGCATGGCCTTCAGGCGCTCCACCAGGTAGTGGCCCAGTTGCGCGCTGTTATCGATCAAGCCCTCCTCTTCCAGCACCTTCAACGCTTCCAGGCCAATGGCCGCCGCTAACGGGTTGCCGCCGAAGGTCGAGCCGTGGCTGCCGGCGTCGAACAGGTCCATGATCGAATGATCAGCGACGAACGCCGACACCGGCATGATCCCGCCGCCCAGGGCTTTGCCGAGGATCAATGCATCGGGGCGAATGCCTTCGTGCTGGAAGGCAAACCACTTGCCGGTACGGCCCAGGCCGGACTGGATCTCATCGAGGATCAGCAAGGTGTTGGTCTGGTCGCACAGCTGGCGCAGTTCCCGCAGGAAACCTGCAGGCGGCACGCGAATGCCGGCCTCGCCCTGGATCGGCTCGATCAGCACCGCGCAGGTGTCGGCGGTAATGGCCTGGCGGAAACTCTCGATGTCACCGAAGCGCGCCTCGGTGAAACCGTTGCAGAATGGGCCGAAGTCGGCCTTGTAGTCCGCCTCCGACGAGAAGCCGACGATGGTCGAGGTGCGGCCGTGGAAATTGTTGTCGGCCACCACGATGTTGGCCTGATTGGCCGGGATGCCCTTGATCCGGTAGCCCCAGCGTCGCGCCGCCTTGATCGCGGTTTCCACAGCTTCGGCGCCACTGTTCATCGGCAGGGCCGAGTCGAAGCCCGTGATGCGGCACAAGGTCTTGAGGAAGTTGCCCAAGGGTTCGCTGTAGAACGCCCGGGACACCACGCTGATCTTGTCGATCTGCGCCACGGCGGCGGCGCGGATGCGCGGGTGGACATGGCCGTGGCTGACGGCGGAATAGGCCGACATCATGTCCAGGTAGCGCTTGTCATCATCGCCAATGGCCCAGACGCCCTCGCCCTTGACGATCACCACCGGCAAGGGGGAATAGTTGTGGGCGCAGAATTGGTTTTCGAGGGTGATTGCCGGGTTGGGGTGCATGGTGGGGATGTCCTGCCGAATAAATAATGAATGAACAACAAAGACCCAATGTGGGAGCGGG
>NZ_JACAQY010000029.1:26842-113355 GCF_013386835.1 Pseudomonas sp. IPO3774 | reverse complement strand
CCGCTCCCACATTTTGACCGTATTCCATAGCTGGCAAATCAGGCGCTGAGTAGCTTGCCGCTGCGAATCGGCGTGGCACCGGACACCCGGCCCAGCGGGTCGCCCGGCTTCACAAAGCGCACGTCACGGCGCATGTACAACACGCCGGTGTTGTGGCTGCAAACCGTGGTGGCCTGCCCACTGTGGGGATCAACGATATCGAACAACGCCTGCCCGGCCTCGATGCGACTGCCCACCGCCGCCCGGTGTACCAGCACCCCGGCGCACGGCGCATAAAACTGTTCGCTGCCGGCCAACGGCGTCGCCGGGTTACGCAGGGCTGGCAAAGGCCGTGGCGCGCCTTCAACCGCGCCCAGGTGGGTCAGGTAATCAATGATCGCCGTGGCGTCATGTTCTGCCAGTTCATAGGACACATCCCGCTGGCCACGATGCTCGACGGTCACCGCCACGCTGCTGTCCGGAATCGGAAACCGATCGCCAAACCGCTCACGCAGGTTGACCCACAGCAGGTACAGCGCCTCATCGAACGAGTTGGCCTGGGAATCGGTGGCCAGCAACGAGGCTTCAGAGCCGATGTAGCGCGCCAGCGGCTCCACGGTCGCCCACACTGCCTCGCCGGTGTACACATGCATCGCCGCTTCGCGGGAGCAGTGCAGGTCCAGCACGATGTCGGCATCGTGGGCCAGCAGCATCAGGGTGCGTTGCAGCGACTGGAATTCGTCCAGCGGCGCCGCGTCCAGCAGACATTCGCCCCAGGCCTGGCGGATCAGTTGGCGGTTGGCGTCGATGTCCTGGCCCAGCAGGTGCTCGATCCTGTCGGCGATTGCCTGGTACGGCACCGGAAAGCCCCGGTTGTAATTACGCCCGCTGCCCAGTTCGAAACGCCCGCTGGGCGCGCCCATGATGTATTGGCTCAGCCCGGTGGGGTTGGCCACGGCCACCAGCACGATTTGCGCATTCAGCCGGTTGGCATTTTCCAGTTCTACCAATTGCCGGCGCAGGTGCGCGGCCACCAGCAGCGCTGGGGTTTCGTCGGCATGCAGCGCCGCCTGGATATAGATTTTTCGACTTGCACCCATTGCACCGTAATGCTCACTGTCCACGTGCCTGTGGGTACCTGGTGTCGCTTGCAGCAAGGGGTGTGATTTAAGTTTCATAAACCGGAAATCTCGATATTCGAGTGATGAACGCTGAAGAAATATTAACGAGCCGGCGTGATCGTCTGTAAGGGCGGCCCACACTATCTTGATCTGGTAATCCGATCAGTGTGGGAGCTGGCTTGCCTGCGATGGCGGTGGGTCAGCCAGCCTATTCCGTGACTGACCCACCGCCATCGCGGGCAAGCCCGCTCCCACAGTGGGTGGTTACCAGAGCGCCAGGGTGTAACCCAGCATCACGCGGTTCTCGTTAACGTCGTTGAAGTAGTTGCCTTTGCTCAGCGCATTGCGCCAGCGCATCGACACGCCCTTGAAGGGCCCGTTCTGCACCACGTAGCCCAGGTCCAGGTCGCGCTCCCACTCGCGGCCTTCGCGGTTGAAGCCGAGCACTTCAGCCGAATCACCCTTGGCGTACTTGATCCCAAACAACAGGCCGGGCAAGCCGAGATCGGCGAAGTTGTAGTCGTAGCGGGCGTGCCAGGCTCGCTCCCTGGTTTGGGTGAAGTTGCTGAACTGGTACTCGGTGAACAGGTAGGTGATGGAGCCGTCCAGGTAGGTAAACGGCGTGGTGCCGTATTGCTGCTGGAAGCCGCCGCCGATGCTGTGCCCGCCGTACTGGTAGGTCAGGCGGCTGCTCAAGGCGCTGTTGTCGACCTTGCCCGCCAGGCCCGCGCCGTCCTTGTCCGACTTGAAGTAGCGCACGTCGGTTTTCAGCGTGCCCGGCCCCAGGCCGAAGTTGTTCTTGAAGCCCACGTATTGCTGCTGGTAGATGCTGTCCAGCGCCGCGAAGTGGTAGCTGAGCAAGGTGTTTGGGGTCAGCGAGTAGTCGCCACCGGCAAAGCGGAACTGGTCGCTCAGGGCGGTGCTCTTGTAGACCTTGCTCACCGTGGTCAGCTTCATGTCTTCGTAGTTGGTGGAGTCACGGTCCTTGGCCTGGTCGATCTGCCCGAGGGTGATTTTCAGGTTGCTGATGTCGTTGGACACCAGCTGGGTGCCGCTGAAGGACTGCGGAAACAGACGGCTGGTGTTGGGTTGCAGGATCGGAAGGTCCGGCACCAGGTAGCCCACACGCAGCTCGCTTTTGGCGAAGCGGGCCTTGGCGGTCACCCCAAGCTTGGAGTACTCGTCGGAGACATTCTTGTCGCTGTCACGCTGCAGCAAACCGGTACCGGACAGCCCCGGGCTGGAGTCGAGTTTCACCCCCAGCATGCCGGTCAGGTCCAGGCCGAAGCCCACGGTGCCTTCGGTGAAACCGGACTTGATACCGAGGATAAAACCTTGGGCCCACTCGGCGCGCATCGACTGGGAAGCGGCCTCGCGGTAGTCACGGTTGAAGTAGTAGTTCTTCAAGTCCAGCGTACCGCTGCTGTCCTTGATGAAGTCTGCATGGGCCAGTGACGGGACCAGCCCGCTGCTGACAACGCCGACGCCGGTGATGAGTTGAGTCAGGGATTTTTTCATTTTTTTAGCTCCTGGCAGTGGGGTGGGGGTTGGTGTTTTTATTGTTCATCGGGCATGGCTTCGCCGTTCGCGCAAATCGGCGATTTGCGCGGCGGGTGACGTCAGTCCTGGGTTACAGCGCTAGCGGTACGGGGCCCTGGCGGATGCGGTAGCCACCGTTTTCAAGTTTCTCCAAGGGGCTGGCGGCGGCCAGCAGCTTGCGGGTGTAGGGGTGCTGCGGGCGGTCGAAGATCTCGTCGCGGGCACCCATTTCCACCACCCTGCCCTCGCTCATCACCGCCACCCGGTGGGCGATGCGTTCCACCGCCGCCAGGTCGTGGGAGATGAACAGGCAGGCAAAGCCGTACTGCGCCTGCAGGCGTTCGAACAGCTCGAGGATCTGCTTCTGGATGGTCATGTCCAACGCCGAGATCGGCTCATCGGCAATCACCAGTCGCGGGTGCCGCACCAGCGCCCGGCCAATGGCCACCCGTTGACGCTGGCCACCGGACAACTGGTGCGGGAAGCGGTCGACAAACTGTTCCGCCAGGCCGATGTCCACCAGGGTTTTCGCCACCCGCTCACGACGCTGCGCGGGCGTCATGCCGGGCACATGGCGCAGGGGTTCGGCGAGGATGTCGCCAATCTTCATGCGCGGGTCGAGGGACGAATACGGGTCCTGGAAAATCATCTGGCATTGCAGGCGATGGTCACGGTTGCCAGCCTTGAGAATGTCCACGCCCTCAAACTCGATGGCACCGGAACACGGGCTGTTCAGGCCGACAATCGCCCGGCCGAGGGTGGTCTTGCCCGAGCCGCTGCCGCCCACCAGCGCCAGGGTTTCCCCCGGGGCGATGGACAGATTTGCCGAATGCACCACCCGCTTGAACTGGCTGCGGCCCCACAGGCTGCGCGGCCCCGGGTGCTCGATGCACACGTCCTTGACCGTCAGCAACGGCCGGTCCGCCTTGGGCAAGGCTGCCAGGGTGCCGCGCCGCGGCAGGGCCTCGAGCAGTTGCCGGGTGTACTCGGCCTTGGGCGCCAGCAGGATCTGCTCGATGGTGCCCTGCTCCACCGCGCGGCCTTCGCGCATCACCACCACTTTGTCGGCGTAGCGCGCCACCAGCGACAGGTCGTGGCTGATAAACAGGATCGCCGTGCCCTGCTCGCGGGTAAGGTCGAGCATCAGTTTCAACACGTCCAGTTGCGCCAGGCAATCCAGGGCCGTGGTGGGCTCGTCGGCAATCAGCAAGGCCGGGCGCAGCAGCATCACCGAGGCGAGCATGATGCGCTGGCGCATGCCGCCGGAGAACTCGTGGGGAAACGCCGCCAGGCAACGCTCGGCGTCCTTGATGCCGATATGCCCGAGCATCTCCAGGCTGCGCTCGCGGATCTGCGCATCGCTCAGCCTGGTGTGCAGGCGCAGGCCCTCGGCCATTTGCTCGCCGATGCTCATGGACGGGTTGAGGGACACCATGGGTTCCTGGAACACCATGCCGATCTTCGCCCCGCGCAACTGGCGCAATTGCTCCGGCGCAAGGCTGCCCAGGTCATGGCCCTGGAAACGCACCTGGCCGCTGCATTGTGCAAGCGGCGGTGGCAACAGGCCGATGGCGGCGCGGGCGGCCATGGTTTTGCCGCTGCCGGACTCGCCCACCAGCGCCACGATTTCGCCGGGGGCGATGGTGAAGCTCAGGTCATTGACCGCCAGCGGGCCGTTGGCCCCCACGCGGATTTTCAGCTGGTCGACTGCCAGAAGGATGTCAGTCATGGTCATTTACTCATCCGCGGGTCGAGACGATCGCGCAAGGCATCGCCGCACAGGTTGAACGCCAGCAACGCCATGGCGATGCAGACACCGGGAAACAGCCCCAGCCAGCTGGCCGTGGCGATATACGGCCGGCTGGCGGCGAGCATGTTGCCCCAGGTGGCGGCCGGCGGCGGGACGCCCAGGCCGAGGAAACTCAGGGAGCTTTCCGCCAGGATCGCCCAGCCGAACATACTGGTGGCCAGCACGCACACCGGCGCCACGCAGTTCGGCGCGATGTGCCGCAGCATGGTGTACAGCTCGGAGTTACCGATCACCCGCGAGGCTTCGACAAACTCTTTCTCGCGCAACGACAACACCGTGCCGCGCACCACCCGCACCACCGACGGTGTGTAGGCCAGGCTCAAGGCAAACACGATGCCGTACAGGCTCGGGCCGATGATCGCCATCAAGCCCAGGGCCAGCAGGATCCCGGGAAACGCCAGCAACGCATCGTTGACCATCATCAAGCCCCGGTCGACCCAGCCCCGCAGGAACCCGGCCAGCAGGCCCAGTACCGTGCCGGCGGTGATCGCCAGCGTCACCGTCAACACACTCACCCACAGGCTGGTGTGCGCGCCGATCATCAGGCGGCTCAGCACGTCGCGACCGTACTCGTCAGTGCCCAGCCAGTGCGCGGCGGTGGGCGCCTGCAAGCGCGCCAGCAGGTTCAAGGCCAACGGGTCATGGGGCGTCCAGACCAGGCCCAGCAAGGCCATGATCAACAACAAGGCCAGCAGCAGCGCACCGATCAGCGCGTTCAGCGGCGGCACACGCCAGGCCCTGGGGGCACGCGCCGGTGCCGGCAACAGCACCTCGGGTGCGACAGGTAGAGGCTTATTCATAACTTAACCCTGGGGTCGAAGAGCGGGTACAGCAGGTCCACCAACAGGTTGACCAGCACATAAACAAAGGTCACCAGCAGCAGGCAGCCTTGCAGCACGGGGTAGTCCCGGGCGTAGATGGCGTCGACCATCAGCCGGCCGATACCTGGCAGGGTGAACACGGTTTCGAGCACCGCGATGCCGCTGAGCAGGTTGCCGAGGATCAGGCCGATCAGGGTCAGGGTCGGTGCAAACGAGTTGCGCAGCGCATGGCGCCACAACACCGCCCGCTCCGACAAACCCTTGGCGCGGGCATGGGTGATGTATTCCAGGCGCAGCACTTCAATTGCACTGGCCCGGGCCATGCGGGTGATCGCGCCGAGTTCCACCAACGTCAGCGTGACAATCGGCAGCACGATAAAACTCAAGGCCTGCCACGGCGATTGGCCGAACGACACGTAACCCACCACCGGCAGCCAGCCGAGCTTGATGCCGAACGCGTAGAGCAACAGCAGGCCCAGCCAGAAACTCGGGATCGACAGCAACAGGGTCGCGGTGGAGACCACGCCAAAGTCCAGGGAACTGTTCTGTTTCCACGCCGAGAGCAAGCCCGCCGGTACCGCAATCAACGCCGCGAGCAACACCGAGACCAGCACGATCCCGGCACTCACCTGGAAGCGGTCAAGGATCAGCGGCAACACCGCTTCATTGGTGGTGATGGAATGCCCGAGGTCGCCGCTGAGCACCGCCTTGAGCCAGATCACAAACTGCAGCGGCAGCGGCTGGTCCAGGCCCAGGGACGCACGGGCGACCTCCAGGCTGTGGGCATCGGCCATGTCGCCGAGCATCAGCAGCGCCGGATCACCGGGCACCAGGCGGATGATCGCGAACACCATCAGCGAGATCAGCAGCAAGGTCGGGATCGACATCGCCAGCCGTTGAAAGATGAAACGCAACATCCTCAGTTACTCCCGGTCGCAGGCACGCTGACGGTCCACAGGCGCGGCTTGGACACCGGCCAGGTGCGCAGGCCTTTGACGTAATCACGGCTGGCGGCGATGGCGTTGCCGTTGTACATCGGGATCATCGGCACGTCCTTGAGCATCTGCTGATGCAGTTGGTCGAACAGCGCCTGGCGCTTGCTGATATCGCCTTCGCGCTGGGCTTCACGCAGCCATTCCTGGGCCTGGGGGTTGTCCCAGACCTTGCGCGCTTCCTTGTCCTTGTCGCCGGTCATCGAGTCGAAACTCAGGGCCGGGTCAAGGCGTTCGGAATACGGGAACGCCATCATCTGGTAGTTGCCGGTCTGGTAGCGCTCCAGCTGGGTGCCCCACTCCAGGGTTTCCAGTTCCAGGTTGATGCCGCTGGCCTTGGCCATGGCTTGCACGAACACGCCCATGTCGAAGATCGCGGCGTAGCGCTTGTTGACGATCAGTTTGATTGGCTGGCCTTTATAGCCAGCTTCCCGCAGCAGTTGGGCGGTCTTGGCCGGGTCGAAATCGAAGCCCTGGTTCTCGATTGCCTGGTGGTAGTGGCTGCCACTGGCGACCATCGAATTGTTGGCCTGGGAACGGCCACCGGTCAGGGCGGCGACGATTTGTGCGGAGTCCAGCGAATGGGCGATGGCCTGGCGCAGGCGCACATCTTTGAGCAAGGGGTCGCGGGTCTGGAACAGCAACGCGTTGACTGACATGGTGCCGCTGGAGGTGACCTTGATGCCGGGGTTGGCAGCCAGTTCGGTGGCGTCCAGCGGCGTGACGTCAATCAGCAGGTCGACGTTCTTCGACAGCAAGGCCGCCTTGGCCGCCGCCGGGTCCGGGATCACCAGCAGGCGCACGCGGTCGAGGGTCGTGGTTTTATTGCCGGTGTAGCCATCCGGCTCTTTCTCGTCCCGCGGGGTGTAGTTGGCGTTGCGCAGCAGGTCGATGTATTGGCCGGGCTTCCACTCGCCCAGGCGGAACGGGCCGGTGCCGATGGGGGCTTTCCACTGGCCGTCGACCACCGAGTCGGGGTGCAGGATGCCGCTGCCACCGCATTCCGGCAGCGCGGTGCTGGTGAGGAACAGGCCGTTGGGCTTGTCCAGGGTAAACACCACGGTGAGTGGGTCCGGGGCGCTCATGTCGACGATTTTCGCGCCGCCATGGCCGTCGAATTCAGGGGCGCAGCGCCATTGGGTTTTCGGGTCGAGGTAGTGTTTCCAGGTCCACAGCACTTCGGCGGAGGTCAGTGGCGCACCGTTCTGGAACTTGACCCCGTTGCGCAGGTGGAAGGTGTAGCGCAGGCCGTCGTCGGACACCTGCACGTCTTTGGCCAGCAGCGGGCCGACGGTGGCATCTTCACGGAAGGCCACCAGTCCTTCGGTAATGTGCAAGATGACGGCGTCGGAATTGGTGTCACGGTTGACGCCTGGCTCGGTGCTGCGAATGTCGGCGTTCAACGCGACTTTCAATAGATTCTCGGCGTGGGCAGTGCCCACCAGCGCGGCGGACAAGGCGCCAGCCAGGAATAAAGTCTTGTTCATGATAAATGCACCTTGAATGATCCTTACGCTTGGGTTCGGACGCTGGCAGGACCCAAAAAGAGGCACGGCCGAACACCTGAATAGTTGTTGTTGTTTTAGTCGCTGATTACGGTTTGCGAATGTTCCTGGAACGATCTTATTCGCCACCCGATCAACTTGAGAAGAACGCTCCGAGTGATCGGGCTCGGTTTATCCGATCATCAACCGTCCGTGGGTTGCCCTGGCCTTACCGTACCGAGAAATCAGGGCCTTGAGCTGGAAAAGATGGGGTTTTCCTGATCAGAAATAATGATCGCGATCATCCAGACCGATCTGTGCTCACCTATAGTCATCAGATAAGCTGGCTGGCATTCAATGGTTTAAATGCAGCACTGAGCGAGCCCACCGTCATGACCCTCACCCATCTTCGCGCGTTCTGCTCCGTGGTTGAAAAAGGCAGCTTCCGCTCGGCCGCACGCCAGTTGGATGTGGCCCAAAGCACATTGACCCAGTCAATCCAGACCCTCGAAAAGGAACTCGGGGTGGTGCTGCTGCAACGCTCCAACCAAGGCATCAACCTGACCCCGGCCGGCGAGGTGTTCCTGGCCCGTGCCCGTTCCATCACTCTCGACTGCGAACGTGCCCTGCTCGACCTGCAACCCTGGAAGGGCGAGCCCGAAGGCCATATCGCCCTGGGCGTCACCTCCGAACCCTTGGCCGAATTGCTGCTGCCGGTACTGAGCAACTTCACCCAGCGCTTCCCGCGCATGCAGGTGCACGTGGCCAGCGGCACCACCAAGGGCCTGGTGGAAAAAGTCCGCGATGGCCGCCTGGATTTCGTCTTGTGCCCGCTGGCGCCCAACGTGGCCGATATCGACCTGGCCATCGACCGCCTCTACAGCTCAAACGCCGGCATCATTGCGCGCAAGGGCCACCCGCAGGCCCACGCAAAATCCGTGCAAGCCCTCACCGACTGCCAGTGGATCAGCGTACGCCCGGCCGGCGTAGTGGGCGGCGCGGAGAACCGCTTGATCGAGCTGTTCCGTACCCAGGGCCTGGCGCCGCCAAAGATTGCGATCACCACTGATTCGTTGCTGGAAACCCTGCACATCGTATCGGAAACCGATTACCTGACCATCGAACCGCGCATGCTGCCGGGGATGAAGCTGTTCTCCAGTGCCCTGACCACCATCGCCATCGAAGAACCGCTGGCGACCCGCGATGTATGCCTGATCAGCCGCCGTTCATCGCCGCTCACCAGCGTCAGCCAGGAACTGACCAGCATGCTGATTTCCTATTCGCGGCTAGTGCACCGCAGCCGTTGATTTCCCTCCCCCTACGAGCCTGTTTATGCCCATGTCCTACGATGGTTTGTCCCGCGCCAGCGCCAGCAGCGTCGGCGTTGATCCCGAGCACCTGATTGCCTTTCTCGATGAAGTGAAAGCGGCCGGCCTCGACCTGCAAGGCCTGATGCTGCACCGCCACGGCCACGTGGTCGCCGAAGGCTGGAGCTGGCCGGTGGACCCCAACGAGCCGCGGGTATTGCACTCGGTGGCCAAGAGCTTCACCGCCTGCGCCATTGGCCTGGCCGTGGATGAAGGCTTGCTGAAACTGGATGACCGGCTGGTGGCGTTCTTTGCGGAGTGTGTGCCGATGGATGCCGACCCGCGCCTGGCGGACATGACCGTAGAACACCTGCTGACCATGCGCACCGGCCACGCCACCAATACCTCGGGTTCAGTGTGGCGGGGTATCGAGACCAGCTGGATTGCCGAGTTCTTCAAGATTCCGCTGGCTTATGCACCGGGCACCACCTACGTCTATACGAGTGCGGCCAGCTACATGCTCTCGGCGCTGATCAACAAGGTCACCGGGCAAACCTTGCACGCGTACCTCAAGCCCCGGCTGTTTGTACCGCTGGAGATCCATAATGAAAGCTGGGACATCGGCCCCGATGGCGTGAATCCCGGCGGCAATGGCTTGAAGGCGCCGACCTCGGCCATGCTCAAGCTGGGTGTGCTGCATGCACAAGGCGGCGTGTGGCATGGCAAGCAGGTTCTACCGGCGGCCTGGGTTGCAGCGGCCACCCGACCACAAGGCGGGCCGGACAGCCGCTACGGTTATCACTGGATGATGAAACCGGCACACGCCTTCAGCGCTGTCGGGGTGTTTGTGCAGATGGCGATGGTGTTCCGCGAGTACGGTGCAACGCTGGTGGTGATCGGCGGGATGAAGAATTCGGCGGAGCTGATTCCGTTTGTCGAGCGGCATTTTCCGGCGGCGTTTGGCGATGATTGCACGATCAAACCCGAAGCGGATGCACGGTTGGAGCAGCGTCTGGCGAGCATGGCACAGCGGCCTGAGTTGCTTTCAGCGTGTGCAGGGCCGAGAGATTTCACGGGCGTGTATCAGGTAGAGCCCAACGGGCTGGATGTGCAGCAATTGGCGTTCGCCGTCGAAGGCAATGTACTGCGCTTCCAACTGACCGACAGCAAGGCGACTCATGCCCTAGAGGTGGGGATTGATCACTGGATCGCCGGCACCACCAACATGCCGGGCCGGGCGTTACACCACGGTTATGAGTTCAAGGATGCGCAGATCGTTGCCGGCGCGCGCTGGCTGGATACCAGGACGCTGGAGATGACCTGGATCTACCCGCAAACCGCGTTTCGCGATCGGGTGGTGTGCGAGTTTGACGGTGACCGCGTGAGTGTGGCGCGTACGGTCAACGTCAACAGTGCCGGGAAGGAGCAGGAAACCCTAGTCGGGAACAGCCGGTAATGCTCGCTTGTGGGCGGTCTTGAGGTAGGCGCTCTCGACAATCGCCCTCACCCGCTCACTCACTGCCTCGCCCATCAGGTAGCGGTCGATCTCGTCGTAGCTGCAGCCATACGCCAACTCATCCGGCTTGCCCGGTGCCAGTTCTTCCAGGTCGGCAGTCGGTGCCTTGGCCACCAACTGCCGTGGCCCGCCAAGGGCGCTGGCCAGCAGGCGCACCTGGGTCTTGGTCAGCCCTGAGAGCGGCGCCAGGTCGCAGGCGCCGTCACCGAACTTGGTGAAAAACCCCATCAGCGCCTCCGCGCCATGGTCGGTGCCCACCACCAGGCCGTTGTGCAGGTTCGCCACGGCGTACTGCGCCATCATCCGCGCCCGGGCCTTGACGTTGCCCTTGATAAAGTCGATGCGTTCAGCGCTGGCTTGCGCGGCAGACAGGCTGCCCATCAGCCCGTCGACGCAGGCGGCGATGTTCAGCGTCTCGATACGGTCCGGTGCGATAAAATCCAGGGAAGCCTGGGCGTCGCGCTCGTCCGCCTGGGTTTTATAGGGCAGGCGCATGGCAATAAACCGCGCCTCGTAGCCTTCGTTGCGCAGTTGTTCCACTGCCAGTTGGCACAGGCGCCCGGCGGTCAGTGAGTCGACACCGCCGCTGATGCCCAGCACCAGCGCATGGCAGCCGGACTGGCGCAAGGTGCCCTTGATGAAGTCGATGCGCCGTTGCAGCTCAGCTCCCTCGCCCCCCTTGCCGAGCAGCCGGTTGATCTTCAGTTCTTGTGCGATACGTGCCTGAGTGTCCATGTCACACCCCCAGTTGCGGATTGACGTTGCCGACGTTGAACACCTGCGCCGCATACTGCAGGAACGAGGCGTCTTCGCAGACGTTCTTGATCGGGTCATCGGAGAATTTCACCACCGGCTCGCCGTGCACCCGCACCAGTTTCATCACGATGCTCAGCGGCTCTACTCCGTCGACATCACAGGCCAGGCTGGTGCCCATGCCAAAGCCGAACTTGGCCTTGCCCCGCACGTGCTGCAGGATCGGCAGGCATTTCTCGAAATTCAGGCCATCGGAGAACATCAGGTCCTTGGTCATCGGGTCGATGCCCAGCTCCTTGTAGCGGGCCAACACCTTGTCGGCCCAGACGATCGGGTCACCGGAGTCCTGGCGCAAACCGTCGTACAGCTTGGCAAAGTACAGGTCGAAATCCTTGAGGAAAAAGTCGGTGCTGATGCAGTCGGTCAGGGCGATACCCAAGCGCCCACGGTATTCGCGCACCCAGTTTTCCAGCGCCGCATTCTGGCTTTCCCGCAGCCGCCCCAGTTGCTGGTGCACCATCAGCCACTGGTGGGCCATGGTGCCGATCAGCGGCAGGTCGAATTCGTAGGCCAGGTGCGCATTGCTGGTGCCGATGAACTGGCCGGGAAAGTCGCGGCGCATGATGTCGACCACTTCACGCTGGGCCTTGAACGACAACCGCCGGCGGGTGGAGAAGTCCGAGACACGCAGGTCGGCCAGTTCGTCGCGGGTGAGGTTTTTCTCCAGCCAGTCGAATTTCTGGTAGAGCTTGCGGGTGACGTCTTCGAGGCTGACGTCGGGGTATTTGTCGCGGTTGCGCAGCTCGCTGACCAGGGCCAATACCGGCTGTTCGAACATGATGCAGTGCAGCATCGGGCCGACCACGCGGACGTTCAGTTGGCCGTCGATTTCACTGACGTGGATATAGCGCAGGTTGAAGCGGAACAGCCCCAGGAAGCGCTCGAAATCCGGGGTCAAGTACTCACGGCGCTGGTTGAACAGAAAGCGCAGCTCGCCTTCGCGCATGCTGAGGCCGGCGAGTTTTTCCAGCTCCACCCGCAGCTCGGGAATCAGGTGCCCCAGTTTCTCTCTGGAGCGGACGATGAACTGGTATTCCACATCGACATTCGGGTGCTGGTGCAACACGGCCTGCATCATGGTGAAGGTGTAGTAGTCGGTGTCCAGCAGGCCCTGGATCACAGCGTTTTCGTAGTCGTATGCACTTTCCATGAGGTACTCCTTAACGCGCGGCCATCGCGGCCAGTTCTTCCCGATTGCGGGTAATTACAACGCCTGCTTGTTGCAAATGGCTGACCGCCTGCACACCGCCCTCCTCGCTGATGCCACGGCATGCCGGCAGGTGCAGGATCACCTCGAAACCGGCCTTGAGCAGTTGCAAGGCGGTGGTCTTGACGCAGTAGTCCAGGGCCAGGCCGCCGACAATCACACGCTGGATGCCTTGGGCATTGAGGTATTCGATAACGCCGGTGGAGAGTTTGTCGTGGAGGTCGTGGTAGCAGGCGCCGTAGGGATGCAGGTCGGGTTCGACGCCCTTCCAGATGAAGTAGTCGTAGTCATAAGGCGTGGGCAATTCGTCCAACAGGGTGAAACCTTCAGTGCCGGGCACACAGTGGGCGACCCAGGTGACATCGGCATGTACCAGCCCGGTGGGTTGCAGCATCTCGCTGTGCTGTTGCACCACCCAGGGCGCGTGCGGGGTATGGGCGTCCTTGCTGCCGACACGGCGCGCGGCGAGGCTGGCCATGTAATTGAGCTCGGCGCCGATCTGGTCACCGCCAGCGACCGGCAATTCGTTGGGGCACAGCGGTGTGAAGCTCTTCTGGGCGTCAACGTCGAATGAGGCGATAGCGTTCTTAGAGACGGTCATGGTCGTGTTCTCCTGTGGCCTGGATATAAAAGTACACGTCATGTACTTTCATAGCAAGAAACATTTTGTTATCTATGCTGGATCAAGTACACGACACACCCGTTTGATCCGTTAGACTGTGCCCCACCGCTGCCAACAGGACCCGACATGCCAGACCACGCCCCAACCCTTAGCGCCTACCTGCACACCGTGGACTTGTGCGTGCTGTTCTATTGCCGTGCATCCGGGGAACTGAAGATATTGCTCAACCAGCGCGACGCCGAGCCCTTCGCCGGGCACTGGGCCTTGCCCGGTGTAGTGGTGAATGGCGGCGTGCAAGATCTGAGCCTGCAGGATGCCGTGGAGCGGTTGCGGGCCAGTGACAAGGTTGGGTTGCCGCTGGCCTGGTATGAGCAAGTGGGGACGGTGGGCGATGCGTTTCGCGATCCGCGCTGCTGGTCGTCGTCGACCTATTACCTGGCGATCGTGGCTGATGAGGTGGAGCTGGGGGGGCATCAAAAGTGGTGCTCTGTTGATGCCGTGGCGACTGGCGGGGTCAAGCTGCCCTTCGATCACAACGCGATTGTGGCAGCGGTACAGGAAAGGCTGTTTTCCAAGTCGCTATACAGCAGCTTGCCATTGATGTTTTTGGGCAATGAGTTCAGTGCGCCGGAGGCGACTACGATCTTTTCGCTGGTATTGGCGCGGCCGGTGCTGAAGACCAGTATTCGCCAGCGGTTGCTGAAGTTGACCGAGGCCGGTTTTTTGCGGGAGACGGGGCGCAAGAAGCATGGCGAGGGCGGACGGCCGCAGGCGACAGTGGAGAATCTGAAGCCTGGGGCAGTGTACTTCTTTGATCGCAGCTTTGCCGAATAAGACCAAGCCCCCTTCCCGGGGCAATGAAGATCAACTGTGGGAGCGGGCTTGCTCGCGAATGCGGAGTGTCAGTCGCCGGATAGATTGACTGATACACCGCTTTCGCGAGCAAGCCCGCTCCCACAGTTTTTGATCTGCGATGGTTCGAGGAGCTGCGTCCCGCTCAATTCATCCAGTTGCCGCCGTCGACGTTGTAGGTCTGGGCAACCACGTAGTCGGCTTCTTTGGACGCGAGGAAAACCGCCATTCCGGTCAAATCCTCGGCAGTCCCCATCCGCCCAAACGGTACCTCTGCTCCTACGCGCTTTTTCTTCTCGCCCAACGGCAGCCCTTCGTGCTTGGCAAACATCGCGTCCACCCCGTCCCAATGCTCGCCGTCCACCACTCCCGGCGCGATGGCGTTCACGTTGATGCCCTGCTTGATCAGATTCAGCCCCGCCGATTGCGTGAGGCTGATCACCGCCGCCTTGGTCGCGCAGTACACCGCCACCAGAGGCTCACCCCGGCGCCCGGCCTGGCTGGCCATGTTGATGATCTTGCCGCCATGCCCCTGCTTGATCATCTGCCGGGCCGCCGCCTGCAAGGTGAACAACGTACCGGCGACGTTGATCGAGAACAGCCGGTCGAAGCTCTCGCGGGTGATGTCGGTGATGGGCGCCAGGTCGAACAAGGCGGCGTTGTTGATCAGAATGTCGAGCTTGCCGGCCTGCGCCACCACGGCGGCAATCGCGGCATCGATGGACGCCTGGTCGGTGACATCCATCGCCACCGCGTAGGCCTTCGGGCCCAGCTCCGTGGCGGTGGCCCGCGCCCGCTCCAGGTTGATGTCGGCGATGGCGACGGTCGCGCCTTCGTTGATGTAGGCCTGGGCAAACGCCCGGCCAATGCCCCGCGCGCTGCCGGTGACCAGCGCACTTTTACCTTCCAGTCGTTTCATCAATGCAGTGTCCCTGAGGTGATTATTTCGGGTAGCCGGCGCGTTTCATTTCACGCTCGGTGGTGGACTGCGCCTCGGCCAGTGCCTTGTCGACCGTCATGCCGCCGGTGAGCGCTGCCGAAAACAGCTTACCCACCGAGGTGCCGATGGCCTGGAACTCGGGGATCGTCACGTATTGGATGCCCACGTACGGCACGGGTTTGGCCGACGGGTGCGCGGGGTCGGCGTGTTGCATCATCTGCAAGGTCACCTTGGCGAACGGCGCTGCGGCCAGGTACGCCGCGTTGTAGGTGGACTGGCGCGTGCCCGGCGGTACGTTGGTGATGCCGTCCTTATCCGCTACCAGCTGGATGTATTCCTTGGAGGTGGCCCAGGTGATAAAGGCTCTGGCGGCGTCCTTGTGCTTGGAGGTGGCCGGGATTGCCAGGGACCAGGCGTACAGCCACGACGAACCCTTGTCGGTGACCTCGGTGGGTGCGGCGGCAAAACCCACGCTGTCGGCGACTTTGCTTTGGGTTTTATCGGTGGTGAACGAGCCGGCAACGCTGGCGTCGACCCAGATCGCGCATTTGCCGCTGTTGAACAGCGCCAGGGTTTCGTTGAAACCGTTGCTGGAGACGCCCGGCGGGCCATAGTTTTTCAGGGTGTTGACGTAGAAGTTCGCCGCCGCCGTCCACTCGGGACTGGTCAGCTCGGGTTTCCATTGTTCGTCGAACCAGCGTGCACCAAAGGCGTTGGCCATGGTGCTCAGCAACGCGATGTTTTCACCCCAGCCGGCCTTGCCCCGCAGGCACATGCCGTATTGGTCCTTGGCGGGCTGGTTGAGCTTGGCGGCGAACTCCCCCAGCTGGGTCCAGGTCGGATGCTCGGGCATCGCCAGGCCGGCCTGCTTGAACAGGTCGGTGCGGTAATAGGTGACGGTGCTTTCGCCATAGAACGGCAACGCGTAGAGGGTGTTGTTCACCGACAGGCCCTGGCGTACCGCGGGGAAGATGTCTTCCACGTCGTAGTCGGCGGGCAGCGGCGTGATCGGCTCCAGCCAGTGTTTGGCACCCCACAGCGGGGTTTCATAGGTGCCGATGGTCAGTACGTCGAATTGGCCGCCCTGGGTCGCGATGTCGGTGGTGAGGCGTTGGCGCAGGACGTTTTCTTCGAGCACCACCCAATTGAGTTTCACCTCGGGGTGCTGCTGTTCGAACACCTTGGACAGGCGCTGCATGCGGATCATGTCGCTGTTGTTGACCGTGGCGATGGTCA
This sequence comes from Pseudomonas sp. IPO3774, assembly GCF_013386835.1. Classification (NCBI taxonomy): domain Bacteria; kingdom Pseudomonadati; phylum Pseudomonadota; class Gammaproteobacteria; order Pseudomonadales; family Pseudomonadaceae; genus Pseudomonas; species Pseudomonas sp. IPO3774. The sequence continues at coordinate 97,116 of NZ_JACAQY010000029.1, read as the reverse complement.
CGGTTTCGGCAGCATGTGCGGCCATCGCGAGCGTGAGGCCGGAGAGCAGGAACAGCGCTTTCGGAATCTTGAGCATGGCGGTTTCCACTTATTGTTTTTGTTGTTGACGGCCCGATTACAGCAGCTTGCCCAACGCCGGACAAACGACTGGCGGATGCCCGGCTGATACTTTTTTAACCGCATCGCCAAGATCAAAAAAGTATCAGTGGCGGGCAAAACCCGGGGTAGCGGCTACTTGAACAAAGGGCGTATTTTGGTGCCATTCCAAAAAGCCCAGAAGGGCCAAGCCCATGCCTGCAAGCCGATCCGCCCTTTTCGAGCAGCGCCCCGCCGAGCTGGAAGTGATTCTGGCCGAGCCCGAGCATGGCTTTCGCTGGTACGAACATGACTATCCGTTCGAGCTGGCCCGCTGGAACCATCACCCCGAATTTGAAATCCACCTGATCCGCCAGGGCAGCGGCAAGCTCGTGGCGGGCGACTATATCGGTGCGTTTGGCGCCGGCCATGTCGCACTGATCGGCCCCGACCTGCCCCACGACTGGATCGGCGACCTGGCCCCCGGCGAGTACCTGACGGGGCGCGATGTGGTGTTGCAGTTCGATGGCGCCGCATTGCTGGCCCTGCGCACCACGCTGCCTGAGCTGGGCGACCTGCAAGGCCTGTTTGACCGGGCCCGGCGCGGCCTGGAATTCACCGGTGAAACCGCCCTGAAGGCTGCGCACCTGCTGGAGTCCATCGGCCCCGCCGAGGGCCTGGCGCGCCTGATTCTGTTCATCCAGTTACTGCATACCTTGGGGCAGGCACCCTCCGGGGAAGCCCATTGCCTGGCCAGTGCCTGCTACACGCCAAGCCTGGATGCCCGCAGCTCGGAGCGTATCCACAAGGCCTTCGAATACCTGATGACGGAATTGACCGGCGACCTGCGGCTGTCGGTGATCGCCCAACGGCTGGACATGAGCGAACCGGGCTTCTCGCGTTTTTTCAAGCGCGTCACCGGCCACGGCTTTATCGACCTGATGCGCAAGTTCCGGGTGCAGCGCGCCTGCCGCCTGTTGCTGCAAAGCGAGATGTCAGTGGCCGATATCTGCTTTGAAGTGGGCTACGCCAACCTCTCCAACTTCAACCGGCACTTTCGCATCGAGATGAACCAGACGCCCAGCGAATATCGCCGGGAAACCGCGATGTACCTGTTTAACCGCAATGGCGATCAGGCGCTGCCGTTTACCAAGGCGCATTTCTGACCAAAAGGCCGACTATTTCCCACTTTTCTCAATTCCTTCATGCAATTGACACAAATTGGTACAACCTGTGCAAACGTTTGCGGAACGAACTTGGCAACCAGGTTCACCTCAACCCGAAGAATCGGGCCCCAACCGCGTACGAACAGGGATTTTCAATGCAACCCACTTCCAGACGATCCGCGTCGGCTACCCCTTTTGCTGTTTCCCTGCTACTGGCTGCCGTTACGGGAGTACTCAGCGGACCCATTTTGGCGCAGGAAAAACCCACCGATGACTCAGCACAGGGCGAAGCCCTGGCCCCGGAAGCCAGCCCGTCGAAAAAAGGCGTGTACCTGTCGGACTGGTTCAACCAGGACCTGACGGTGATCGGCAGCAAAGACATCAGCTTCGGCCCCAAACCCGCCGATGACGTGTACCTGGAGTACGAATACTTCGGCCGCAAGGGCCCGTTCGAACTGTATGGCTACGTCGACATCCCGAAGATCTTCGGGATCGGCAACAGCAACGACAAAGGCGCGTGGGACCACGGCTCGCCGGTGTTCATGGAGCACGAACCGCGCATCTCCATCGACTACCTGGCTGGTCGCAGCCTGGCCATCGGCCCGTTCAAGGAATGGTATGTGGCGTTTGACTGGATCTACGACCACGGCAGCAACAAGGACAACCGTGCCAACACCTTGTACAGCGGCCTGGGCACCGACATCGAGACCCACTCGCGGGTCAACCTGTCGGCCAACTTCTATGGCCGTTACCAGTGGGAAAACTACGGCGCCAGCAACGAATACTCATGGGACGGCTACCGTGCGCAGATGAAATACATCGTGCCCATCGGCAGCTTCGACAATGGTGCGTCGCTGACCTATATCGGCTTCACCAACTACGATTTCGGCTCGGATCTGCACAAAGACAACCCCGCGCGCACTGCCAACTCCCTGGTTGCAACAAACGTGCTGTTGTATTCGTTCACTCACCTGCGTTTCACCCTGGTAGGCCGTTACTTCCACAACGGCGGCAACTGGGAAGACGGCAGCGAGCTGAACTTTGGCGACGGCAATTTCCGCGCTCGCTCCAACGGCTGGGGTTACTACGCCGGTGTGGGCTATCAATTCTGAGTGTGAACAAGGAGCAGTAGATGAAGACCTTTACCCGCCTTTCAATCGCCATCGGCCTGGCCGCCGGGGCGCTGTTGCCGCATGTCGTGCTGGCTGATGCCCCGGCCCCGATCAAGCCCAAGGTGATGCTGATCACCATGTTCGCCCCCGAAGCGCAGAACTGGATCGACCGCCTGGAACTCAAGCAGGAAGTTCGCGTGCCAGGCTTGTCGGCCGAGTATCCAGTGATCCGCTGCAACACCCAGGACGTGTGCCTGCTGGTGACCGGCATGGGCCAGACCAACGCTGCCGCCTCGACCCTGGCGCTGGCGTTGTCGCCCAAGTTCGACCTGCGCCAGAGCTACTTCCTGATCGCCGGGATCGCCGGGATCAACCCGCACCATGGCACCATCGGCACCGCCGCGTGGGCCCATTACCTGGTGGAATTCGGAACCCAATGGGAACTGGATTCACGGGACGCGCCGAAGGACTGGCCGACCGGCTATATCGGCATCAATACCAAGGGGCCGAACGAGAAGCCGCCGCTGGACTACAAGACCGAAGTGTTCGAGCTCAATCCCAAGCTGCAAGCCAAGGCGTTTGCGCTGTCGCAAAAAGTCGAGCTCAGTGAAAGCAAGGAGTCCACGGCCTGGCGCAAACACTATCCGTACGCGCCTGCCAATCAGCCGCCCCAGGTCACCCGGTGCGACACCCTGGCGGGCAATACCTGGTTCTCCGGGACGCGCCTGAGTGAGCGCGCCGAGGTCTGGACCAAATTGCTGACGGACAATAAAGGCGTGTACTGCACCACCCAGCAGGAAGACAACTCCACCTATGAAGCGTTGCTGCGGGCCAGCCGTGAAGGGTTGGTGGATATCAATCGCCTGGCGGTGGTGCGGGCCGGTTCCGACTTTGATCGGCCGTACCCGGGCTACAGCGAAGTGGACAACCTGCTGAAGTATGCGGACCAGGGCGGATTTGTGCCGGCGCTGGAGAACCTGTATCGCACCGGTAATCCGCTGGTGCAGGCAATTCTGAAGAACTGGTCGGCGTGGGAAAAAGGCGTTCCCGAAGCCTGAACAAAGATCAAATGTGGGAGCGGGCTTGCTCGCGAAAGCGGTGGATCAGTGCCGAATGTATTGGCTGACACACCGTATTCGCGAGCAAGCCCGCTCCCACACAAGCCCGTTCCCACACAAGCCCGCGCCCACAATAAGCGGGTCAGGGCAGGAAGATAATCTTGTCGGCACTGCCCTGGTTCACTTGCTCAAAGCACTTCACACCGTCGGCCAGCGACACTTCCCGCAAACCGGTCGGCAGCGGCAACAAGTCCTCATCGAAGAACCGCCCGAACTGCTCCAGCATCACGGCGCATTGCTCGCAGTTGTAGAGCAGCGAATTGATCCCCACCACCGAACCACCCTTGCGATACAACGCCAGGGCCGGCAGTTGCACGTGCCCGTCCACCGGCGCGGCGATGATCGCGATACGGCCAAAAGGCGCCAGCGCCGCCACCGCTGCCGGCAACCAGAAGCCGGTGGTGTCAAAGATCACATCGGCGCCCGTACCGAACAGCGCATTAACCTGCCCTCCCAGCGCTTCCGGCTGGCCCAGTAACAAGCCCTCGAAACCCTGCTCGCGCAAGGCCTCGACCTGTTCCGGCCGACGCACGGCCCCGAGCACCTGGGCCCCACGAATCTTCGCCAGGGCCAGTGCCGCACTGCCTACAGCCCCATTGGCACCAATCACCAGCAAGCGCGTGCCTTTGGTTACACCGCTGCGCTCAAGGGCATCCCACGCCGTGGTGTACGGTACGCCGAGACTGGCGGCCTGGGCAAAGCTCAGATGGCTGGGCTTGTGCGCCACGCCCTTGGCCGACACGGTGAGGTACTGGGCGTGGGAACCGTCGGCGAAAAAACCCAGGTCGCGACCGGTGCCCCAGACTTCCTGGCCAACGAGTTCCTGCGGACCTTCCACCACCACCCCGGCAAAATCACGGCCGGGAATGCGTGGCAACGTGGTGTAGGGGAAACGCCCGAGCACGTTCTTCACGTCGCTGGGGTTCAGCCCGGCAGCCTTGATCTGCACCAGGACTTCACCGGCCGCCGGCACCGGCGTGGCGACATCAACGTAAGCAAGGGCAGCGAGATCGCCGGTGGCGGAAAATTGCAGTGCTTTCATGACCAATATCCATCGAGGTTAAAAAGGGTTTCAGGAGAACCAGGCGCTGACCATTTGCCGGCCCATGGGCCAGAGCTTCTCGCCCATCAGCATGCCCATCAGCCCGATCAGGGCGATGGCAGGAGGCGCAGGCGAGCGAAAGTCCAGGGCACCGTAAATCACGCCGACCAACAGGCCGATGGCCAAGGAAATCAGGTAATTCATGGAACACTCCGCAGCAAGGGTTGATGCGGTCAGTGTAGGGGGGCTGAAACCGAAGCATCGGCCAAGTGCTTCAGGATTTCGGCCAAGCCTCAGACGGGATACTGCGACGGCGCCATCCCCAGTTCACGGCGAAACATGTCGCTGAAACTGCTCGGCGAATAACCCAGGGAACGGGCGATCGCGCTGACCGACTGGCCCTGGATCAACTCGGCCACGGCGGTGGCCAACTGCACCTGGCGGCGCCACTCGGCAAAGCCCATGCCCAGGCTGTTCTGGAACAGCCGGGCCAGGGTGCGTACGCTGGCGCCGGCGGCTTCGGCGTGCTGTTCAAAGGGAATGTCCAGGGACGGTGACGCCATCACCGCCTGGCAGGCGCTGGTCAGGCGTCGGTCGGCGCCCACGGGCAAGGCAATGCGGATCGGCGAGCGCCGGGCCCGTTGCAATTCCAGCAGGGCCAGGCCGACCACGGCCTCGTAGTAGGCCTGGTCCCCCTTGTCGCCCTGCTCCACCAGCGCCACGATCAGTTCGCGCAGCAGCCCGCCGACCTCGATCACTTGCACCTGGCTGTCCAGGGTCGCTGCCAGCGCCGGGCGCAGGTAAATATTGCGCATCTGCAAGTCCGACACCACGCGAATCCCATGCTCGACCCCCGGCGGCAGCCACACCGCGCGCTGGGGCGGCACCACCAGCGCTTCCCGGGGTGTCTCGACCCACATCACGCCGCTCATGGCATACAGCAACTGGCCCCAATCGTGTTGATGGGGCTCGACATACAACCCACGCGGATAGGTGCGCGCCAAGGGTTGCACGGGGACGGCGTGATCACTGAGGTCGGGAGGCGCGGCAAGGGCCATGGAAGACACATCGTTCAAGTATGGAGCGCCATGATAAGACGTGAACCGGATGATCCGAGTGAATTTTTACCACCTGCGCAGGGTCACTTAAAGACACAAGGAGGGTTTACGGATCCATGACTAACGCAAAACTTTTCGTGATCGACTACACGCTGCATGGCCAGCCCAAGTCATTCATCATCCGCCTGGAAAAACTCGACAACGCCGAAGCCTGGCATTGGGCGAGCTGCGACGCCGGCGTAGGCCGCATCGGGCGCTTTGCCCGTGAGCAGGTGAAGAAGACGAGCCAGCCCCAGGCCGAGAAATTCGGCATCGAAAACGTGCAATGGCGCCGCTCGGATGCGCGCCCCAGCGCGTGAAACAGTAGGAGCGAGCTTGCTCGCGAAGGTCGTTAACGATAACGCGGGGCATCTGGTGCCCCGCGCCGCTCTCAGTTTTTTCGCGAGCAAGCTCGCTCCTACAGGTCGCCGCGTTAGCCGTGGGCGGACTTGGTGCATTCGCACCCGGTCGCCGAAGCACAAGGCTCGCCATGGGCATGATGCTCGGCGCAGCCTTGGCAGCAATAGCCCTTGCCATCCTTCATCACCGCAGTTTCCCCCAGCTGGCAGTTGCAGTCCTGGCAGGCGCATTTTTTTTCTTGCATATCTTGCATGGTCAGACTCCTTTTTCGTGGTCGTCCAAGTGCGGCGAACGCCGGCACCTCAAGCAATGACTATAGGCAACGATTCAAGGTTCAAAGGCCCGTCAGTCAGCCCGACGAGCGTTGCTGCGGTACATGAACACCAGGGCCAGCGCGAGGCACAGCATCGCCACGATGCGGCTGCCGGACAGTTCGATCGCCGGGTTGCCGAGCCAGCCGAAGTTATCGATCAACATGCCCATGCCCAACTGCCCGACAATCACCGCCACCGTCGCCACTGCCGTGCCGACAATCGGGACCGCGCCGACCATCACCATCATGTACACCACCCCGAACAACGCCCCGGTCAGTTGCCACTTCGGCACGTCCAGCAGGCTGACCGCGTGGGCGGGCTCAAAGAACAGAATCAGCAACCCGGTACTGATCGCGCCCACGACAAAGGTCAGCAGGCTGCTGCGCAATACGCCCACCGCCTGACCGAGGCGGCCATTGATGGCGGCCTGCACACTCAATACCGCGCCGGCGGCCACTACCAATACCAACAACAGAATCAGGTTCATCGCCTTAACCTCGCGCAATCAGAACAAGTGCAACCACGATCAACGCCAATGCAATCCAGCGCTCCACGTTGACCCGCTTGCGGGCAGTGCCAAACCAGCCGAAGTGGTCGATCAGCACGCTCTTGCCCACCTGGCCCGACAAGATCGCAATCATGGTCATCGCGATCCCGATATGCGGGGTCGCCAGGGTCAGCACCACCACGTACATCGGCCCCAGGAAGCCACCGATCAATTGCCAGCGCGGCAGGTCGGTCAACGCCGGACCCTTTTGCGGGCCGCTGAACAGCAACAGCAGGAACAGGATCGCCGAGCCGACGCCGAAAATGCTCAAGGTCGCCCACAAATGCCCGACCTGCACACCCAGCGGGCCCAGCAACCCGGCCTCCACCGACAAACCCATGCCCGCGAAAATTACCAGCGGCAGCAACAGCAACCGAAGAAATGTCTTGGGCCGGGCCTGAGCCACACCCGCCATTGAAGAAGCCTGCATACATCACCTGCGCGTTAGAGAGAGGAACAATGGCGCGTATTATCCGGTGGCACTGCTGTGCGATAAATGGGAGCATGCCGACAACACCTTTGCGCAATACGCACAACATGGAGTGATGATGCAGGGTTTGAACGAACTGAGCTTCAAGGCGCTTCGCCTGTTTGTCGCGGTACTGGACTACGGCAGCTTTTCCGAAGTCGCACGCCGCGAAGGCCTGGCGCCCTCCTCCATTTCCCGGCAGATCCAGTTGATGGAGCAGGCCCTGGGCCAACAGTTGCTGTACCGCCATACCCGTGCGGTCAGCCCTACCGAAGCCGGTCGCCTGCTGGGCCGGCATGCGCGATTGATGCTGGAGCAACTGGAAGCCGCCGGCCAGGCGTTGCAGGAACAGGAAAGCGAACCCAGCGGCCTGGTGCGCATCAATGCGCCGATGGTGTTTGGCCAACGCCACCTCTCGCCGTGGCTTGGGGAGCTGTGTCGGCGTTACCCGAAGCTGCAACTGGATATCCAGCAAACCGACACCTACGTCGACCCGTTGCAAGACGGCACAGACCTGCTGTTTCGCATCGGTGTGCTGAACGATTCCGGCATGCAGGCGCGAATCTTCGCCCCCCAGCGCTTTCGTCTCGCTGCCAGCCCCGGCTATCTGGAGCGTTTCGGTACGCCCCGGCATCCGGACGAACTGGTGAACCACCAGTGCCTGGCCTACAAGGGCGTCACCGGCCAGCAGCGCTGGTTCTTCCGCCGGGACCAGGGCGACTGGACGTCCTACAGCGTCAAGGGCCCGATCACCGGCAACCACGCCGACACCCTGACCCACGCTGCCGAACAAGGCCTGGGGCTGGTGGTGTTCCCGTCATGGTTGATCGGTGAAGGCCTGCGCGCCGGCACGCTGCAGGCGGTGCTCAGCGACTATGAAGTGGCGACGACCCTGGAGCCGCAACAGATTGCTGCGCTGTGGCCGGGTAGCCGGCGGCTGTCGTTGAAGGTGCGGACCGTGATTGATTACTTCGTCGAGTGTTTTGGGGCAGTGCCTTACTGGGACCGTTGAGCAACTGTGGGAAACTATTCGGCCCGCACTGTCGGGAAAAATCCCCCTTCAAGTAAGTCCGATCTGATTTTCCACAACACGGGTCAAAAACCGCTTGCACTCGGGCAGACTTCGAGGAATTCCTTCAGGAGAGACGTCATGGATGCCAGTCATTACCCGTTCGGAAACCTGCAATCGTCCCCGCAAAAATCACCCTCCGCCAGCAGTCGGTTGATCTTTGCCTGCTTACGAAATTTTGGCTATATTTGGCCAAAACCTCGAGAAGACCAAATGATTACCGTACCGTTGGGTGAAGCAAAAAATAATTTATCAAAACTGGTCGATGATGCCGCCGCCGGCCAAATCATCACCATAGCCAAGCATGGGCGCGCGATGGCTCGCCTTGTTCCTGTCGGGAAACCGACAGGCCGGCGAATTGGCGCAATGAAGGGCAAACTGGTGGTGCCGGATGACTTCGATGCGCCATTGCCAGACGACATGCTGGATGCGTTTGAGGGAAACCACCCATGAGAATACTGCTGGATACCCACATCCTGCTTTGGGCCCTGAGCGATGATCCAAAACTGCCAGCGAAGGCCAGAAAGCTGATCGAGAACGCGGCTGAAATTTACGTCAGTGCCGCCACATTCTGGGAGCTGGCGATAAAGGTCGGGCTCGGGAAGCTCAACGTAAACCTGGACGAAATTCGCGAATACTGCCTGGAAAGCGGCTACGTGGAACTGCCCATCACCTCGGAGCACGCCATCGCGGTCAAGGACCTTGAACACCATCACAGGGACCCGTTTGATCGGCTCATCATTGCAACGGCTATCATTGAGCCGATGAAGTTAGTGACAGCCGACCCGATGGTGGCGAAATACACATCATTGGCCGTTTTGACTTAATTCACTTCGCTCAAAACAACCACTGCCCGATCAGCCAGGCATTCGCCCCGCTGATCACCACAAACAAGCTCCAGGCCAGCAGCCGCGTAGGCAAGCTGTTGACGAACGGCCCCATCAGGCGCTTGTCACCCGTCATGCGGATCAGCGGAAACAACGCAAACGGCAACTGCAGGCTCAACACCACCTGGCTGAGGATCAGCAGCTTGCCGATGGCATCATCCCCCATCAGCCACACCCCGAGGAACGCCGGGATCAGCGCCAGGCCACGGGTGATCAGGCGTCGCTGCCAGCAGGGAATGCGCAGGTTGAGGTAGCCTTCCATGATCACTTGCCCGGCAATGGTGCCGGTGAACGTGGAGCTCTGGCCCGAAGCCAACAGCGCAACACCGAACAGCACGCTGGCGAACGCGCCACCCACCAGCGGGTCGAGCAAGTGATAGGCGTCCTGGATTTCCACCACATCAGTGTGGCCGGTCTGGTGGAACGCAGCGGCGGCCAGTATCAGGATTGCCGCGTTGACCAGCAGTGCCAGGGACAGGGAACCGATGGTATCGATACGCGCCAATTTCACCGCGTCCTGGCGGCTGGCCAGGTCCTTGCCGACCAGCCGGGTTTGCACGATGGAGCTGTGCAGGTAGAGGTTATGGGGCATCACCGTGGCCCCCAGTATGCCAATGGCCAGGTACAACGGTGCGGCATCACTGATGGCGGACAACGACGGGGTGAAACCACGAAACACGTCGGGCCAGTAAGGCTTGATCAGCACCAGCTCGATGAAGAAACACACGCCGATAGTCGCCACCAGTGCCAGCATGATCGCTTCCAGCCGGCGGAAGCCTCGATTTTGCAGGGCCAGGATCAGCAAGGTATCGAAGGCAGTGATGACAATCCCGGTGGTCAGTGACACGCCCAGCAACAGGTGAAACGCCAGGGCGCAGCCGAGGACTTCGGCGAGGTCGGTGGCGATGATCGAGATTTCCGCAAGGATCCACTGCACGAACGACGAGCGCCGGCTGTAGCGCTCGCGGCTCAGTTGCGCCAGGTCCTTGCCGGTGGCGATACCCAGCCGTGAGCACAGGCACTGCACCGCCATCCCCGCCAGGCTCGCCAGCAGCACCACGAACAACAGGTTGTAGCCGTAGCGCGAACCGGCCTCGATGGCGGTGGCCCAGTTGCCCGGGTCCATATAGCCGATGGAAATCAGCAAGCCAGGGCCGGCAAACATCAGCGCACGTTTGAAAAACGAGGCACGGGGATCAACGACGATGGAGCCGGCGACTTCCGGCGGGCAGAACGGGGCGGTAGCGATTTTGGGCAGGCTGAATTTCACGCGGGGTACCAGGCTTTCACACAAGACGTGAACGCAGCTTATCAGTCAGACGCAACGGTACGCATCACCGTCTCCCGGGGCAGGTCAAATGCCTCTACCACCTGGACCACCAGATCCATCTCCTGGTTCAGTGCTTCACGCTCCAGGCGCTCGCGAATCACCCCGATCACCAGCACCGCCAGGGTGGTGATGGAATACGCGGGGCCGGAAAACGCCCGCACGCCGGTCACCAGCAGCATCGCCGCCGCGAGCGCCTGTCCCACCACCGGAATGGCCGTGGCCGCGCCCCGGCGCAGGATAAACCCGGTCAACCCGGCCAGCGCGGTCCCGCTGAGGGCAGTGGTGGCTGAGCGCCCGACATCGAAACGATTGAAAAAACCCTGCTCCTTTTGTGCCGCAGCCTTCAACTCTGCCTCGAACACTTGGCGATCAGCCTGGCTGAGCTTGTCCTTGTATTGCTCGATCAGCCGCTCGGCAACCTGTAACTCCAGATCCGCCAGGGCCACTTTCTCGATCGGTTGATCAAACTTGATACCCACCCGCTGCGCCACGTCCTGGGCGATTTCGCGATAGCTCACGCCATGACCACGGGCCAGGTTCATAAAGGTGTCGCCGCCCATGCGCTGCAACTCGATGGCCAGCTTCAAGGGCTCGCGCACGGTGGCGTCGATAGAGGCACTGCGCTTTTGCGCCATCAGCTCGGCGAAAAACTGCAATTCCTCCGGCCGCGCCTGCACCAGCAGCGGGAACAGCTCGACATCCTCTTCGGCAAAGCGCACTTCGCTGCTGCGTTGATCGGCGCGGATCATGCCCCGGCGTTCCTGCAGCAGGTCGGTGTACTGCACCACCGTCTTCAGTTGCGGCCAATACGCGGCGTGGTCGAACGTGGCCAGGTGCACGTTGGCGACCTTGGCCTTGAGCGCCGGTGTCAGCGGGATCGCATAACGACCGATGCAGCGCTCGGTGTCCGGCTTGAGCGCCAGCGCCCAATCCTTGCTCGAGTGGCAGTTGATCACCCGACCGCTGAGCGGCGCCGAGACCAGGTCCCAGGGGCTGGAGGTACAAATCGCACCGCCCATCAGCAGCAGGTTGTTCAGCGGCAACTCACGGGCCACCTCAGGGCTGGCCAGCAGGCTCTTGACCAGGATGCGCGCGCCCAGGGAGTGGCCGATCAGGTTGATCTGCCGCACCTTGATCGACTCGCCATGGAGGTAGTTGGCCAATTCGGGCAGCAGGCTTTTGGCGACCTCATCCACCCGCGCCTCGACGCTTTTGTAGTGGTCGAGGAAATAGGCAATCGCCTTGCCCACCCCGATGGTTGCGGCACCCAGGCTACCGCCACCCAACATCGAGGTAATCACATCCTTGAACGGCGCAAACAGGTTTTCCAGGAAATGCCCTGCCGGCCAGAACAGCATCAGGTTGGTGGAGCCTTCGATGGTTGCCAGTTGCCGGGAGAAACTACCCAGTTGTTGCTGGTTGAAGAACGCCGAATAACCATGCACGTAGAGATTGAGCACATCCCCCTGGGGCTCGCCACACAACACAAACGTGGGCTTGCGGGTGCGGTGCATTTCATCCCACTGGTGTTGCATGTGACGGTGACTCCTGGCGACGACGGAGGGCGATAGTAACAAAGGGCGGGCTACGGGAATGTGAAAAACTGATACTCGGACTATCCACATCCCTGCACAGTGATGACAAGAAACGCGGATTTTGTTCGCAGATTCAGTCCATTAACCTTTGTCGGGTCATCCACTGAAACCGAGGAACACCATGAGCAAGCCCGAGTTTTTCATCACACCCGGTTACGGTGACATTGCACGCGAGACCCTGCATTACACCCAGGCGGTAAAAATCGGCAACCGCGTCGAAACCTCGGGCCAGGGCGGCTGGGATGACGAGTTCCAGATTCCCGAATCCCTCACCGACGAGATCGCCCTGGCCTTTCAAAACCTCGAACGCACCCTGGCGGCAGCCGGCGCCGGCTGGGAGCATGTGGTACACGTCAATTCCTACCACGTGGGAGGTTTCCCGCCGGAGGTGAACGAGCAGATGGTCAAGTGGTACCGCCATTACATGCCCAATCACGCCCCCATCTGGACTGAGCTGGGAGTAGAAGCCCTGGGGCTGCCGGCAATGCGCATTGAAATCCGCGTGACAGCGATTATTGCCTGACGCCGAACCGCTCGATCACCCAGTCGATAAACACCTTCAGCCGGGCGTTCTGATGGCGATTGGGTGGATAGATGACGTGCAACGGCGTGGCGGGCCGGGTCCAGTCTTCGAGTACCGGGACTAACTGGCCTGCCTCGACGTAGTAGTCAACGATGGTCTTGAAATGCTGCCCGACGCCCAGGCCGGCGAGCAGCATTTCCTTGAGGCCGTTGCCTTCGTTGGTGGAAAACGCGCAGTTGCCTACCTCATACCGAGTCGCGCCCTTCTCGAAAATCAACGGCTCCGGCTTACCCGACCCGGCAAAGAAATACCCCGCCTTGAGGTGGTTCTTCTCGAGGTCTTCGGGAGACACGGGCGTACCCATGCGCTCCAGGTAGCCGGGGGCCGCACAAGTGACGTACTCGAGGTCGACAACCTTGCGGGCGATCATTGCCATGTCATCGAGCTTGCCAGCGCGCAGCACGCAATCCACACCCTCCCCCACGATATTCACGGCGCGGTCGCTGATGCCCAGGGCGATGGTGATCTCAGGGTACTCACGATGAAAATCCACCAGCGCCGGGATCAGCAGGCAATTGGCAAAGGACGCCGGCGCATCCACTTTCAGGTGGCCGCCGGGCTTGAGCTTCTGCCCGCGCAGGGCATTGTCCAGTTCATCGAGTTCCGCCACCAGGCACAGCGCGTGGCTGTAGTACTCCAACCCCTCCGGCGTCGCCGCCAGCGCACGGGTGGTGCGATGCATCAACTTGACGCCAAGGTGCTTCTCCAGGTCCGTGATGAGTTTACTGACGGTGGAACGCGGCAGTGCCAGTTGGTCGGATGCGCGACTGAAGGAGCCGGTTTCGACGACACGGACGAAGGCACGCATGGCGAGGAGTTGGTTCACGTTGATGTCCGATAGGGCGAGAATAGCGAGTATTGTCCATTAAGCTGCACAATGACGACAGGCATTCAGCGAACAGAAAACCCGGCGCATGGCCGGGCTTTGACGGAGCGGATGACTCAGTGGGCAAAGTTCTCGATCTTTACCTGGCCATCAGGAAACGTAGCGACAATCTCCAGTTCTCCTCCCATGGCGCGGATATAGTTACGCAGCGTGCTGATATACATGTCGGTACGCCGCTCCATTTTGGACACTGCCGCCTGATTGATATTCAGCGCCTTGGCCAGCGTATCCTGGCTCATCTGTTGCGCCTTGCGCAGTTCATGCAGGGGCATTTCTTTCAGGTGTTGCTGGAAGATGCGCTCTGCATCGGCCCGGGCTTGCGGTGTCATGCGAGCCTGCAGCTCACTGAATTTTTTAGCCATGGTGACGGCCCTCTTTAAGCAGTGTTTCCAAATGTTCGTCATACAACTTCTCAGCCAGCGGGACGTATTCGTCATACCAACGGCCTCGACCGGTTTTATCCCCGCCAATCAGCAACAAGGCACACCGGCGCGGATCAAATGCATACAGGACGCGGTAAGGCCGCCCGGCATGCTGCACCCGCAACTCTCGCAGGCAGCCATGCCTGGAGCCCTTGATATCGCTGCTGCGGGGGGAAGCCAAGGCCTGGCCCCAGAAGGCTCAGTAAATCCACACTGACCGATACTGAGGATTGCTCCTTTGCATCCAGACCGCCCCACCAGATTCCAAACTCGTCCGTGTATTCAATGTCCCAACTCATGCAAATATTCCATCCATGGAATATAAACTCAAGGGCATAATTGTAGGAGTTCCTGGCGTGTACAGGCTTCCGTCTGTCCCGGAAAAGTGTTTGTAGATTATTCCCGCACAATGCTCAGACCATAAAAAACCACCCTTTCGCGCGGCTGAAGACACGACCATAGCGCCGGCACCACGGATGATCCCGACCGCCACGTGCATAAAACTCATTGAAATAAATGGTATTAATAGTTTGGAGAGTGCCGCGAAAGAACCGGACGACATCCAATGAACCCGGAGGCGAAGGCCTTGGGACCTGCAAAGCAAGCTCGCTCCTACAGTAAAACCTGTTGATTCAGCAAAACGATCCCGGAGTCCCCAATGCCCCATGAAGGCAACCTGTTACAAGCGGCCGTTGTATTCCTGCTCGCTGCCGTCCTGACCGTGCCCCTGGCCAAGCGCCTGCAACTGGGTGCCGTGCTGGGTTACTTGCTGGCCGGAGTGATCATCGGCCCATCGGTGCTGGGCCTGGTGGGCAACCCGCAAAGCGTCAGCCAGTTTTCCGAACTTGGGGTGGTATTGCTGCTGTTCATCATTGGCCTGGAGTTGTCACCGAAGCGTCTGTGGGTGATGCGCAAGGCAGTGTTCGGTGTAGGCCTGGCACAGGTGTTACTGACGGGCACCGTGATCGGCGTGGTCGCGCTGTTCGTGTTTGGCCAATCATGGAACAGCGCGATTGTGCTGGGCCTTGGCCTGGCGCTCTCCTCCACCGCGTTTGGCCTGCAAAGCCTCGCCGAGCGCAAGGAACTCAACCAGCCCCACGGGCGACTGGCCTTTGCGATTCTGTTGTTCCAGGACATCGCCGCCATCCCGTTGATCGCCATGGTGCCGCTGCTCGCGGGCAGCGATCATCCCGCCACCACCTCCCAGGGCCTGCGACACGGCCTGGAAGTACTGGGCAGCATCGCCGTGGTGATCATCGGCGGGCGCTATCTGTTGCGGCCGGTGTTTCGCATCGTCGCCAAGACCGGCCTGCGGGAGGTCTCCACCGCCACCGCGTTGCTGGTGGTGATCGGCACCGCATGGCTGATGGAGCTGGTGGGCGTGTCCATGGCCCTCGGCGCCTTCCTCGCCGGGTTGCTGCTGGCAGACTCCGAATACCGGCATGAGCTGGAATCGCAGATCGAACCGTTCAAGGGCCTGCTGCTGGGTCTGTTTTTTATCAGCGTGGGCATGGGCGCCAATATCAGCCTGCTGTTCAGCGCGCCGGTGATCGTGCTGGGGCTGACCCTGCTGCTGATCGCCATCAAGTTGCCGCTGCTGTTTTGCGTGGGTCGCCTGGCAGGCGGCCTGAACCCTGAAAGCGCGCTGCGCCTGGGCGTGGTGCTGGCAGCCGGTGGTGAGTTCGCATTCGTGGTGTTCAAGATCGGCCGCGACCAGGGCCTGTTCGAGCCGCACCTCTACGACATCCTGGTGCTGACCATCACCCTGTCCATGGCCGTGACGCCATTGCTGCTGTTGCTCTGCCCGAAGCTGTTCAAGCCCAAGGCCAAGCCGGTGGAAGTGCCCGAGGAATACCGTGCCATCGAAAGCGATGCGCCACGGGTGGTGATCGCCGGGATGGGCCGCATGGGGCAGATCGTGGCGCGGATCCTGCGGGCACAGAACATCTCGTTCATTGCCCTCGACACCTCGGTGGAAACCATCGAACTGACCCGCAGTTTCGGCGGCATGCCGGTGTTCTACGGCGACCCGCAGCGCCCGGAAATCCTTCACGCAGCGAAAGTCGACCAGGCCGAGTTTTTCGTGATCGCCATGGACGACCCCGAGATCAACATCAAGACCGCCGCGCTGGTGCGCAGCCTCTACCCGCACATGAAGATCATCGCCCGCGCCCGTAACCGCCAGCATGTGCACCGCCTGGTGGACCTCGACGCGTCACCGGTGCGCGAGACGTTTTACTCCAGCCTGGAAATGAGCCGCCGCACCCTGGTGGGCCTTGGCTTGACCCAGGCCCAGGCCGACGCGCGCATCAGCCGCTTCAAAAACCATGACCTGCAATTGCTGGCGGCCCAACACGCCGTGTATGACGACGCGGCCAAGGTGATGCAGTCTGCCCAGGAAGCCCGGACGGAACTGGCACGGCTGTTTGAGATGGACCGGATCGAGGAAGAGTCCGACAAGGTGTAGGGATGGAGATGAACGATCTTGCGAATTTTCTGACAGAATACGGCGCAATTTCGTTCATCCCTGGAGAGCTTCATGGCCACCCTCAGCAAGACCGCAGCCCTCTTGGCCCTCGCGCTGGCCGCCGGGTTCGGCGCCAGCCAAGTCCTCGCCGCCAGCAAGCCAGCGGCGCAGAAGACCGCCACCCAGACCATCTCCACCCTGGATGGCAAGTTCAGCTTCAACCTGCCCAAGTCCTACCTGGCCGACCCACTGCCGGCCGGTGATGCCGAGCACGGCACCGCAGGCGCCAGCGGCACGATGTACAGTGACCAGGCCACCAAAAGCGTGATCTTCGTCGTCGAAAAACCGAGTGTCGCCGGCCTGATCAAGGACAACGACCCGCAGTTCCTCGACGGTGCCGTGGCGGATTTCGTCAAGGAACAAAGCGCCGCCCTGCCGGACTTCAAGAAAGGCGCCGAGAAGAAACTCACCGTGAAAGGCCTGGCCCTGCGCCAGGTCGACAGCACCGCGACCATGGGCGGTGGCAAGACACTGAGTTCCACCTTCCTGACGGGCTCCGGCAGCCACCAATTGGTGGTGCAGGCCATTTCCCGGGCGGATGACGAGAAAGGCCATGCACTGTTGGTGAAACAGATTATTGGCGGTAAATAACCGGTTTTAATCTGGCAATGAAAATCCAATGTGGGAGCGGGCTTGCTCGCGAAAGCGGTGTTTCAGTCAACACAGGTATTAACTGACCCACCGCTTTCGCGAGCAAGCCCGCTCCCACATTTTTGATCGCGCTCACATCGCAGGATTCAACGCAGGCTCTTTTCCAGCCACTGCTTCAAGTCCAGCAACTCCGCCTCACCGACGGTATGAATCATCCCCGGGTAGCCGTGGAATTCCGGCGTGAGGCCAATCCCCTGCAATACCTCGTTGGCCCGCGTTGCCGAGTAGTACGGCAGCGCCTGGTCCAGCGTCCCGTGACCGATGAAAATCGCCAGCTTGCCCAGTGGCGCATCCGGCTTGAGTTCGGCCTTGAGTACCGGCAGCAGGCTGCCGCTCAACGCCGCAATCCCGCGCAGGGTTTCGGGATGTCTTAACCCGACTTCATACGACATGATCGCACCCTGGCTGAAACCCACCAGAAACACCCACTCAGGTTGGGTGTGGTACTTGGTGGTGGCCTGGGCGACGAAGGCTTCGATCAGCTTGGCGCTGCTCTGCAGGTCGGCGGTCTCGCCATCAAAATCGCCATCGCCCGGCTTCTTGCGAAACCAGCGATAACCACCGCCCTCCACCGGCATCGGTGCCCGTGCAGACAGGTAGGTCCAGGTCGACGGCAAGCGGTCCTTGAGCCCGAACAGGTCGGCCTCGTCACTGCCATAACCGTGCAGGAAGATCACCAGCGGCTCGTTGCGCGCATCGCTTTGGGTCTGTTCCATGTAAGGCAGCGGCAGGTCGGTGTGCAATACGTCTTCGGCCTGTGCGGCGCCGGTAAACAGCGCCACCGTCAGGGCAATCAGTTTGAGCATGAGCATCAACCTCTAGGGTTTGCGCAACAAATAGGTATCCATGATCCAGCCATTGGCCTGGCGCGCCGCCTTGCGCACACGTTCAATCTCTTCGGCAACCTCGGCCACTTTGCCGCTGATCAGGATTTCATCCGGTGTGCCCAGGTAGGCGCCCCAGTAGATATCCAGGTCCTGATCGGCCACGGTGTGGTAGGAATCTTCGGCATCGAGCATGACAACCAGGGTGTCGGCATCACTCGCCTGCCCCGCCGCCAACCGGCGCCCGGTGGTGATTTCGATGGAGCGACCGATGCGGTTCAGCGGCACTTTGTGCTGCGCCGCCAACGCCTGGACGCTGGTGATCCCGGGGATCACTTCAAATTCGAATTCGCAGCTGCCGCTGGCGAGGATCGCCTGCAGGATACGAATGGTGCTGTCGTACAGTGCAGGGTCGCCCCAGGCCAGGAATGCGCCCACTTCACCGTCGGCCATTTCTTCATTGATCATCCGTTCGAAGGTCTGCTGCTTGTCGCGGTTCAGGTCCTTCACGGCGGTGGTGTAGTCGATATCACCGCGCACCCGCTCGGGGCAATCGGCCTCGACAAAGCGGTAGGCGTGATCGGTGATGTAGGTCTCGCAGATTTCCCGGCGCAGGTCGATCAGCTTGTCCTTGCTCTGGCCCTTGTCCATCAGGAAAAACACGTCGGTGCGGTTGAGCGCCTTGACCGCCTGCATCGTGATGTAGTCAGGGTTGCCGGCGCCAATGCCGATGATCAGGATGCGTTTCATGGGAAAGTCTTCATGGGGGGTCTCGGTGCGGGGAACGGATTTTGCCATGTTCGGGACGTCAGGCGTGAGTTTCCAGGCGCAGGCGCCAACGCCCATTGAAGCGCAACTCGGTGGATGACAGCGGCTCCACGTCGATCAGGTTGAACATCGCGGGTGGGCATTGCATGACATGCAGCAGCGCTGCGCGGATCACAAATGGATGCGTCACCGCCACGACATGCCCCGGGGATTGCTCGAGGGACTGCAACCACTGCCCTATCCGCTCACACAGTTGCACTACCGACTCGCCGCCGTGGGGCGCCGAGGTGCTGTCGGTCAACCAGGCCTGAAGCGCTTCGGGTTCGGCCTGCTGAACCTCCTCGATCGCCAACCCTTGCCAGCGGCCAAAATCACAATCGCGCAGGGCTGTTTCAACCAAAGCATCGTCGGCAAACAGCGCCGCCGTCTGCCGGGTCCGCGCCTCCGGGCCGCACAGCACACGGGGTGCACGCTTGAAGCGTTGCCCCTGGGAAAGCGCCGCCTGCTGCCAGTCCATCTCCACCGACTCATCCAGCGCAAAGCGTGCCTGTTTCTGGGCACGGGTGCTGGCGTGGGCAACAAGGGTCAAACGGGTGGCCTGCATGACAAATCGCTCTGGTTTTAAGGTGCAGTCAGCGTAGACTTGCGAAGTTGTTTCAACATGTTTCAACTATTCTGCAACAGGAAGCCGGTTCAATGCCGGCGCGGTCGCGCCACTGTATTCGGCCTTTTAGCCGTAAGCCAGACCCTGTTTCAGCCAACTCGCTATCCATTTCGGGACGCGTCATCCCTGGAGGTTCTCATGGCTTATACCGCTGCAACTGGCTCCGACGTTTCAATACCGTCCATTCCCCTGGGCGAAATCCTGCCCTGGGCGATCTTCGGCGGCCTGCTGCTGTTGCTCGCGATTTACTTCGTCGGCGCCGAGCAAGGCGCGACGGCCGTGTTCAAAGGCATGTACGTGCATGAGTTTGTGCATGACGGTCGCCACCTGCTGGGTTTCCCCTGCCATTGATTGGAGCGTGACGACATGACAGGGCATTTACTCGTTCGCGGGATGCTGGTGGGCCTGCTCGCCGGCATCTTGGCCTTCGGCTTCGCCAAGACTTTTGGTGAGCCGCAGATCGACAAGGCCATCGCCTTCGAAGATCAGATGGCACAGATGCACGGCGACGCGCCGGAAGAAGAACTGGTGAGCCGCGAAGTACAAAGTACCTTCGGCCTGTTCACCGGCGTGGTGGTGTACAGCGTCTCCCTGGGTGGCATTTTCGCCTTGGTGTTCGCCTACTCCCTGGGCCGCATCGGCAAGGTCGGCCCCCGTGGCTTGGCAGCGCTGCTGGCATTGGCGGCGTTTGTGACGATCATCGTGGTGCCGGGGCTGAAGTATCCGGCCAACCCGCCATCGGTGGGCGACCCGGCCACCATCGCGCAACGCACCAAGCTGTTCTTCCTGATGCTGCTGGTGTCGGTGGCGGCTGCGGTGATTGCGATCAACGCGGCGCGCAAGCTGATTGCCAGCCGTGGCCTATGGGCAGGCGCGATTCTCGGTGTGGCGCTGTACATCGTGATCGTGTCGGTGGCCGGCAGCTTGTTCCCGACCATCAACGAAGTGCCGGAACAGTTCTCGGCAGTGTTGCTGTGGAAATTCCGCGTGGCTTCCCTGGGGATTCAACTGGTGCTGTGGACCACCCTGGGCCTGGTGTTCGGCGCCGTGGCCGAGCGCAAGCTGAGCCAGCCTCAGGCGCGTCTCAATTCCTGACGGTACAGGTAGCCGCCGACGCATCGGCGGCTACCGGCATTCACACCCCGGGCCGCGCCAGGTAGAACACCTCGTAGCCATTGCCCGGATGGTTCACATCCAGCACCTTGGCCGACAAGGTAATTCGCACCAGCTTCCACGCCTGCACATCCAGCGCCAGAAACACCGCGAAGTTATCGCTGTTGTCCGCGAGCTGCTGGTTGCGGGCCTTTTCTGCGGCGAGGATTTGCTCGCGGTCCGCCCCCGGCGCCAGCGCCCACTCCTCCCGATACAGGCTCAAGGCGTCTTGCGCCGGACCTCGCTGCACGTCCAGCGGTAACCAGGACTCAATGTGCGGCTGGCCAAAACTGTCGAGGACCTTCTGGAAGCGCTCGCCGAGCAAGAAATCCGCAGCCTGCAAAGGATCCGACCACAGATAAACCGACGAATACAGGTTACCCACCCCCGGCCCCTGCCCTCGCTCCTGGGCGATAAACGCCTTGAACAGCAAACCCTCGGCATGATCCCACAACGGCCCCAGGCGAGCGGCCCGCTCACGGATGACACCCATGTCGTAATCGGCTGGCAAGCGGTGTGAATACTGTTTGGCAAACATCATGGCGCTCCTGTTCAGATGAGTGCCCAGCTTGCGCAGTGCCCATGATTTCAGCAAGATATCACCGGATATAGGTGTGATAAGGAATTGAAATGACCGACGCGCTCAAGCCGCTGGATATCGACACCGTGCACGCCTTTGTCCTGGTCGCCGATTTCGCCAGCTTCACCCGCGCGGCCCAGGCACTGGACACCTCGCAGGCAGCCATCAGCCTCAAGCTCAAGCGCCTGGAAGAACGCCTCGGTTATCGCCTGCTGGTGCGCACACCGCGGCATGTACGTCTGTCGCCCCAGGGCGAGCAGTTCATCGTCGCCGCCCGCGCATTGCTCAATGCCCACGAACGGGCGTTGGGTGACATGGGCAATGGCGCCCCCCGACGGTTGGTGATCGGCATCAGCGACCACGTGGCCGGGCCGGACCTGCCACTGTGGCTCAGCCGCCTGGCCGCCTATGACCCGCTGGTGATCCTGGAGGTGCGGATTGCTTCCTCCCGCGACCTGGTGGCGGCGTTCGACCGCAACGAACTGGACGCGGTGATCGTGCGCAACGAAGGCGATCGCCAGGACGGTGAGGTATTGGTGGTGGAGCGCTTTGGCTGGTTCGCCGCGCCTATCTGGCAGCACACGCCCGGCACGCCCCTGCGCATGGCAACCATGGCCTCGCCCTGCGGCGTGCGACACCTGGCGGTGCGCGCGCTGGATGAGGCGCGGATTGACTGGACCGAAGTGTTTGTAGGCGGCGGCGTAATGGCGGTGGGTGCAGCAGTCAGCGCCGGCCTGGGTGTAGCGGCGCTGGCCCGGCGAGTGGCGCCGGCGGGCGCCGTGGACGTCAGCGAACAGTACGGATTACCGGCGTTGCCCGTCAGTGAAATCGTGCTGCACAGCCGCATCAGCGACGGCCGCTCCCGCGAGACATTGCGGGCGTTGAGCGCAACCTTCAGAGGGGTTCTGGAGCGTTAGATTGCATCTGGGTATACCGCCCGCGCACGAACCGCTCCAGTTCATCGCCCGGCAGCGCCTTGCTGAAATACCAGCCCTGGATGATCAGCTCCGAGCCCGACTGCAAAAACGCCAGTTGCTCGGCGGTTTCCACGCCCTCCACCACCACCCCGAGGTTCAACGCCTCACAGAACCGCAGCATCCCGGTCAACACCTGGGCGCCCTTTGGATCATGCTGGGCGACCACGAAACTGCGATCGATCTTGATGAAATCCACGGGGAACTGGTGCAGGTAACTCAGCGCTGAAAATCCGGTGCCGAAGTCGTCGATATACACCTTGGCACCAATCGCCTGGAGCTTCTCGATCATCTGCCGCGTGCCCTGGATATCGCCCACCAGCGCATCCTCGGTGATCTCCACCGAAACCTGCCCGTGGGCCTGGGCCAGTATCTCCACCAGCCGATCACCATACGCCGGGGTAGTCAGCGTGGCGCTGGAGATATTGATCGTCATCGGCAACGTAAACCCGACCTTCTGCCACTTCTGGTACTGGCGCACAGCCTGGGATGCCACCCACACATCCACGTCGGGCATCAACCTGGCATGGGCCAGCCATTGCAGGAACTCCCAGGGTGAATGCACCGTACCTTCGGCGTCCCGGGCCCGCATCAACGCTTCGCAACCGGTGCATAGCCCGGTCCGGGTGGAAATCTGCGGCTGGAATTCGAGGTAGAACTCGTAGTCGCTGATCTGCTGGATATGGCTCAACTCGCTGACCTGTCGCGCCTGGGCCTTGTGGGACGCCATCACCGGGTCCAACTCCAGCAAGCGGCCTTTTTCTTCCAGGCCGCGAAAGGTCATGTCCAGCGACTTCAAATACACCGTGCCGCCCTCCGTGGCCTGGCGGTTGATCGCGCGCACATAGGGCGCATAGATCAGCGTGCCAACCCCCAGCAACACCACCTGCAGCAACACTGCCGCGAGATCGCCGTGGGTGCTCAGGTAGGCGTTGAGCAACACCGGCGCGGTAAATGGCACGCTCACCACCGCAGGCGACACCCAGCCAATCTGCACCACCATCAACGCCAGTATCACGTTGAACGCCGGGACCACCAGAAAGGGAATGAACAGCCGCGGGTTAAGAATGATCGGCAAGCCAAACAACAGCACTTCACTGACATTGAACAATGACAACGGCAGGCTCGCCATCGCCACCAATCGCATGGACCGGCTTTTGGAAAACAGCAGGATCGCCAGCAGCAGGCACAGGGCACCACCCGAACCGCCGATAAACGCGAAACTGCCCAGCAAGCCGCCATTCAGTAGATATTTGACCGGCTCGCCCGCGGCCACCGCCGCATTATTGAGCCCGACCGCCTGGTCCAGCACATCAAAAAACGGCTGCATGGCGTAGACCCCATGGATCCCGAAAAACCACAGCAGCGAATTCATCAGGGTCACAAACAGGCCGCTGCCATAGGGCGTCTCCAGTGCATCGAGCACCTGCGGCCCCTGAAGCTGTGCCACCTGCGGAATCTGCAACAGCAACGATAGCACGAGCACCAGCCCGAGCGCCGTGATTGCCCCCGGCACCACCATATTGAGGGTGCCCTTGAGGTTGTGCCCCACCAGGTCTTCGTTGATCAACCGCGTCCAGCGACGCCGATGCAGCCAGGCGATGGCGGGCACATTGATCAGCGGTGAGGCGATGGCGATGAACAACACGAAGGTCGCCGAGGCTCGGGGAAAATCCCGCAGCACAAACGTGGCGATCACTACATGGGCCAGGCACAGGAACGCTACCGGGAGTTGCGGCAGGCGGTGCTGGATCGCGAGCATGTAACCGATGGAGGCTGCCACCAGCAGCGGGATTACCGAGCTGATCTGGTTGTGCAACCCCGCCAGGAAGGCCACCACCTGAGGGTCGAAACCCAGCACTCGGGCGCATTCGGACAGGATCAGGAAACCGGCCGATACCAGCAGGCACGGCAGGATCCACAACAGCCCCTCGCGTATGGCCCGCAACGACTCGGTACTGGCGAGGGCCGCCAGCCGCTGGGTGAAGAAAAGCTTGAACAGCGTTTGCGCCATCACCTGTCCCTCGGTCCCTGATGCCAGGGTCGCAAAATAACACCTGGCTGTCGCCTTATCACCGGGTAACGCTACACGCCCTGACACCGCAAGCGAAAGGCTTTTGCCGCCCCTGGCGCATTTATTCAGAATCACCGCAGGGGCTTGCTGCTTGTCGATTGGCTCGGGTTGGCCCATCCTTTGGCGCACTGGTTGTCGTAAAAAACGACGCCCCCCTCGAACGGACTCGACTGATGCTGCGATTCACTCCCCTCATGGCCTGTGCGCTGCTTGGGCTGACCAGCCCGTTGGCCGGCGCCGCCACCCCGACCTTCGCCGATGTCCAGGCCAGCGACCCGGCCAGGCTGCAATGGATGGTCGGCGCACCGCCGCCGGCCGACCGCACCGTACGCTTTGAAGACGGCAGCTATTTCCGCTTCCCGGCGATGCGCTGGAGTGTCGCCAACTTTCGCCAATTGATGCCCACGGTGAATGTCTCCCGCGGGCTTGGCACGCCGCTGGCATTGCCACGCAAACTCGATCCGGCACTCGATGCAATCCCCCTGCAGCCAGTGGATGCGACCCAGCCGCTGACCTGGCGCCAGGCCCTGGACGCCACCTACACCGATGGCATCGTGGTGATGCATCGCGGCACGGTGGTTTATGAGCGTTATTTCGGGGTGCTCAAGGAGGATGGGCAACACGCGGCCATGTCGGTCACCAAATCGGTGATCGGTACCCTGGGCGCGATGCTGGTGGCCGATGGCACCCTGGACCCACAGAAAAAGATCGTCGACTACGTGCCCGAACTCGGCCGTTCGGCCTTTGGCAGCGCCACCTTGCGCCAGGTGCTGGACATGACCACCGCCCTGGACTACAGCGAAGACTATGCCGACCCCAACGCCGAAGTCTGGGCCCACGCCCAGGCCGGCAACCCGCTGCCCAAACCCAAGGACTACACCGGGCCGCGCAGCTACTACGAGTTCCTGCAAACGGTTAAGCAGCGTGGCGAACACGGGCGTGCCTTCGGCTACAAGACCGTCAATACCGACGTACTCGGCTGGGTGATTGCCCGCGCGACCGGACGCAATGTCGCGCAACTGCTCAGCGAACGCATCTGGAGTCGGCTTGGCGCCGAACAGGACGCCTACTTCACCGTCGACTCCATCGGCACACCCTTCGCCGGTGGCGGCCTGAACACCGGGCTGCGGGACCTGGCCCGGTTTGCCGAGATGCTGCGCAACGGCGGGCGCTTCAATGGCCAGCAGATCGTGCCCGAAAGCGTGGTGACGGATATTCGCCAGGGCGGCGACAAGCAGGCGTTCGCCCAGGCCGGCTACGCTCAATTGAAGGGCTGGAGCTATCGCAACATGTGGTGGGTAACCCACAATCCCGACGGGGCGTTCATGGCGCGTGGGGTGCATGGCCAGAGCATCTACATCGACCCCAAGGCTGAAATGGTGATTGTTCGCTATGCCTCCCACCCGGTGGCCGGCAACGCCGCCAATGATGGGGTGACCTTGCCCGCCTATGCAGCCATGGCGGCTTTTTTAATGTCCAAGCCAGACTGACCGTCTCTCTTACCGTGGAGTAAACCTTTGTCCCAACCCGGCGAAAACCACCAGCTAGCCCTGGACCGATTCTTGAGTGAACACCCGGCCCTGGCCGCGGAACTGAATACGTTGAACCCCCTGGCGGCCCAGGCCAAAGGGGAAACCATGGAGCAGTACCGCGCCGAGCGCCTGCATGAAGCCTTCGAGGCAGAAGCCGAGCAACAGGGCTTGTTCGCCTGGGAACTGACGCTGAAATTGACGGCGCATTCCCCGGCGGAGTTCGAGGCGCAACGCCTTGAGGTGCACAAGGAGGTGGCGCAAATGGCAGGCCTGAGTTGGTTCGAGTATTGCCAGTTGCACGACTTGCCCGTCTAGAACCAGCGGCCCAGGCCCTTCCTGCGATCAGCGAGCACCGCGCGTAATTCATCAAGAGTAACGGCCCTGCGTTCAGGGTCAGCCGTCAACGCCATACGCAATACAGGCCAGCAATGGCGAGGCAGTTGCCTGGGCCGGGCCGGCCTGTCACTGGCGTGGCGCCGGCCTTGTGCCAATTCGTACAACACACAGGCCACTGCATACAGGTCGGCGCTGGCCGACAGTGCTCCGCCAGCCAGCAACTCCGGCGCGGCGTACGCGGGCGTCCAGGCATTGAAGCGGCTGCGACTCAAGCCTGGAGAACCCGCCGGGGCCTGTCCGCAAGCCTCGCCCAGGCCGAAATCGAACAAGCGCAAGCCGCCGTCTCCCACCATGACATTGGCGGGTTTCACATCCCCGTGCAACACACCCTGCTGATGGCTATGGCGCAACGCGTCGAGCAATTGCAAGGCGATGCCTTGCAGCGCTTGCCAGGGTAAACCGCCGGGGCACTCCAGCAGCAACCGGTCCAGGGTCATGCCCTGGAGCAGTTCCATGGTAAAGAATGCGATCTGGCCGGGAGCATCCACTTCAAATGAATACACACGCACCACCTGCTCATGCCGCAGGCTGCGGGTCAGGGCAAACTCGTTGTACAGCAACACGTGGGCATCCGCAGATTCGCGAATGGCTTCGCCCAACACCTTGATCGCGACACTGGAACAGGGCTCGCCAAACTGTTCGTGCAGCAGGTCCCGCGCACGATAGACCACGCCCATGCCGCCTGCGCCCAACACGCGCTCGATCAGGTACCGCCCGGCCAGCAACTCGGGGGCTCCGTCGCGCGGTGGGTTTATCGGGGCCTTGGCAAAGGCAAAGTGGGTCAGGTCGCGCATGACTGCACCACCACAGCGGTCAGGTTGTCGCCGGCCGTGCCGCGCAAGACACCTGCAAACAGCTGGTCCAGGACACGTTGCGGATTTCCCTGGCTCAAGGCCTGGCCCAACTCAGAGTGGCTAAGCGCCTGGTACAGGCCGTCGCTGCACAACAGAAACACATCCCCTGCCAAGGTACCGAGTTCCAGGACCTGCGGGCTCAGTGGTGCCCGCGAGCCGATGGCCCGGGTCAAGGCCCGTGCGTCTGGATGGGCCCTGGCCTGTTCCGGGCTCACCTGCTGGTCAATCAATTGCTCACACAGCGAATGGTCTCGCGACAGCTGGTACAGCGTCTGCCCGCGCCACAGATAGCAACGACTGTCACCGGCCCAGACACACGCAGCGCGATCGCCCTGAAGCAACAACGCCACGACCGTGCTTCCCATGATGGCCTCGGCGCCATGGGAGGCCAGCGTCAATTCATCGCCCAGCCGCCGGTTGAGCCATTGCAGGCAACGACGGGTCGCCTCGACGCGTTCATCCAGGCTGCCCTGGCCGGGCAATGACGCCAGGCCATCGACCACCAACTGGCTGGCGATATCCCCCGCCTGATGCCCGCCCATCCCGTCCGCCACGGCCCAGCAGCCCGTCCCGGGGCAATCGAGAAAGGCATCCTCGTTGCGTAAACGGACCTTTCCACGGTCTGTGCGACCGGCGCTGTGCCAGCGGTCGCGAGGTTGGCTCACAACTGCTCCGGCAGGCGAAAAGTTCGCCACTGCGCCATCTGGAATGGATTGGGGGTGCGTCGGCTGGTCAGCAGGTAGTTGGCGCGCAAGCCTGCCAGGTCAGCCTTGAGGATCAGCTCATCCTGCCCGCTGGAGGGTTCGCTCTGCATCAAGTCGAACAAGCGAAACAGGGACCAGGCCCCGGTATTTTTTTCGAGCCCCAGCGCCCGCTCGCTGCCACGCTCCAGTACCAGGCTGCTGCGACCATTCTCAGCCTCGGCTGGCCATTGCATCGCCATGGGGACAATCGGCCCGTGCCGGTACTCCATCTGCTGGCCACCCAAACGCAAGACCGCGCGACTCACCGACGGGTCCAGGCTATAGGGTGCGAGCGTGAAACGAACCTGCAAGTCCCCCGGCTCATCCGCAAAAAAACCGCGCCTGATCACCTGCACCTTCGCCTGCTGGTCGAGCAACGCCCGAGACATCGGCAAGCTGCGCCCATCCAGGCTACGCAGCCTGTAGCGCCCGGAATCACCGCTGACGAAAGGCTTCAGATAGCTGTCAAAGAATCGCGCC
This sequence comes from Pseudomonas sp. IPO3774, assembly GCF_013386835.1. Classification (NCBI taxonomy): domain Bacteria; kingdom Pseudomonadati; phylum Pseudomonadota; class Gammaproteobacteria; order Pseudomonadales; family Pseudomonadaceae; genus Pseudomonas; species Pseudomonas sp. IPO3774. The sequence goes on along the minus strand of NZ_JACAQY010000029.1, from coordinate 68,825 downwards.
ATGATCCCCTCAGGCTTGAAAAACTCCTGGAAGTCGTTGAGGGAAACGTCGCTGCTGGCGTGGGCATTGAACGGGAAACGCAGCTTGATCGCCCTGCTGTAGAAACCATATACCTCGCTCTGATAACGCTGGTTCACATGCCGATAGGCTTGGTCGAGCAGGCGGCGCCAATGCTCGTCGGCCAGGCTTTCGAACCAGCCCGCCAGCGGCAGCGGCAAACGAGCGGCCACGTTGCGCAGGTTACTCAGCGCATCCTGTTGCCCCTGGATCCGCCGCTTGACCATCTCGAACGCGACCGGCTCCGGCGCGCCTTCGCGATTCAAGCTCGCCAACTGCAGGTGCAAGTCGTTGAGCGCCTGTAACACGCCGGTCAACTCGGCCCCCGGGTTCTCATGGTTGTCCAGCAACTGGTGCAAGGGCTCGAAGCGGCGCTGCATGGCTCGCCGTGCGCTGTCGGGCAAGGCATTGACCAGCCCGGCGGCGGTCGGCAACCGCTCTGCCGCAGGTCCAGGCAGCTTGGCAGCCAGCTCGTCGAGGCGCTCACTGGCCGACGGCAGGCGCGTGTGGTCACGAACCTGCTGCAACAACTGCAACAACGGCGACTGGGCCGACGTCAAGCTGGCGAGCTGTTCGGCGCCTTGCCTGGAGTTTTCAGTTTCACGCAGGCCAACCTGCCCAAGCGCCTCGCTCCAGGCATCGGCATACTCGCTGAAGTAGCGTTGTTCAAGCTCCACCATCAACCGTTGCAAATCCATGGCGCTCAGGTCGGCGCCCTCTCCCAGCACCCAGTTGTCCTGGACGATGGTGTTCACCAGCCGCGCGCCCTGCGCTTCAAAATGCCGCTGGTACGTGCGGGTATAAAACCCCGGAATGGAACGCTCGCCCCCCTCAAACACCCGCCCGTGTGCAAGGCGCAACGGTTCAAGGCCGCGAGCTTGTTCGCGCAGCACCCGGTACACCACGTCAACCAGCGATTCGCCGCGCAACACGTGGCGCGCGCGGGCCACCAGCTCGTCATCGAGCGGCTGCACGAACGGCTGCTCAAGCAAGCGCGCGAAATGTTCATTCAACCGGTTTTGCACGGAGGGCTCACCGGCAAACCGTACAGACCAATGCCCCGCCACCCGCTCACGCAGCCAGCCGACATCCCGCCGCTCCCGCAGGTTGAGCATCAGGTACGCCCGGAGGTTATCCAGCAGCCGCTCACGATCTTCCAGGCTGCCGCGAACTTGTTCCTGCAGCATCTCGCTGACCTGGGACAGCAACAGCCGCCCCAAGGCACGCTCGTAGGCCTGCTCCAGCACCGGACGGCTGATACTGCCCTGATACAACCCCATCCGCTCAACCAGCCGGGCTTCACCCGGCAAGGGGAAAATCCGCGTGGCCGCCAGGCGGCTGTCCAGCAGCGGCAGGAGTGCCTGGGTAGCGTCTGACCCAGGCTGCACGGGTGCGGGCTGTCGTGCCAGCGCCTGCAGTTGCTCCAGACGTTGATGATTGGAGGAGTAACTGTGGGTCCACAGCAAGCCCGCCGCCACGACGACCACTAGCGCGCCCAGGGCCAGCCCCCCCTGGTGCCGGCGGATTCGACGGCGCTCCTGGCTATCGAGGTCCGCCAGGTCGGCTTGCGCCAGAATCACCCGGCTGAACAAGCCCTGGATAAAGTACGCACGTGGTTCAAGTGCCTGTGGGCCACCGTCGGCGCTGGTCAAGTAGAAACCACGAAAGCCGTTGGTGTGCTGATAACGCGGGCCGCAAAAAGCAACGTCGATATAGAGGCTCAGGCGCTCGCCAATCCGGGCCGCCTGATGGGGGAAGTCGAGCATCCGTCCGCGCAGATCACTGTTGCGTTCCTGGTGCAGGCGCTGCACAAGCTCACCGCTCAAGCGCTGCAGCAGTGCTTCAAACGCCTGTCGTACCTGGGCAATGCCAATACCCGCTTTGCCTGGGACGATAGATTCGCCCAACACCGCATCACTGCCTTCGCCCAACGGCCGCTCGAAGAACTCCGCAAACCCCGGCAGGTGGTCGGCCTGGGTCACCACCAGGTAGACCGGCACCTCCACATGCAACGTCCGGCGGATCTCCAGCAACCGACTCTGGACTGCCCGCGCCTCATTCTCCAACTGACGCTCGCTGCCATGGAGCAATGTGTCCGTGGACAGCGCCACCACCACACCGTTGAGCGGGCGTGTCCGGCGCCGCACCTTGAGCATCTCCAGCAGCGTCGACCAACCCGCGCCATCCACCTGGCTGTCAGGCTGGGTAAGGTAGCGGCCGGCGACGTCGAGCAACACGCCGTCCTCGGCGAAATGCCAGTCACAGTCCCGCGTGGCACCGCCCTGCGTCGCTACCGACGCGCCCTGATCCTGGAGCAACTGCAAGCCACTGGCGGCCAACATCCGGGACTTGCCACTGCCTTCCTTGCCGATCAGCAAATACCAGGGCAATGCATTACGCCAACGCGGGCTGCGTTCACCATAAATCCGGGAGTGTTTCAGGGTGTACAAAGCGTCCTTGAAGCGACCGCGCAGGTGCCGCTGCTCGTTTTCAATCTGGCTTTTGCGCGGGCGTGGCTCGCCGTCACCGACGGTTGATTGCCGGGCCATACTGCGCCAATTGGCATACACCATCGCCAGGCCCCACAACAAAAACAGCCCGCTGATTGTCAGCAAGCGCGATGCCGCCGCTTGCCAGAATCGATAGTCGTCGACAGCCAGCAGTGGCCCGAAGAACCACACGGTCATTGCGACCGCGAGCACCAGCAGCAGGCTCCAGACCCAAACCCTGCCCAGCATGGCGCCCGCGCTCCTGAAGAATGCGTTCATGCGTTGCTCCCTGCGTTAGAGCGGCGCCCGGAACATATCCGGCGCCACGAGTTGATACGGTTGCAACATCGCTTCACGCTGCTGGCCCAGCACCCAGGCAAATCCTGCATACAGGCTCAACAGGCTGGCGGCGACAAACACTGCAATCCAGGTGAGCGACACGACCCTCAGCCGTTTCCGGCGCGGCTGTTCCGGCCTGGGCGACGGCGCGCACGCCGCAGGCGTATCACCCCGCACATGCCGGATCTGCCGATACAGCGCGTCCCGAACCTGTTCAAGCTGCAACAACCCACGCTCCATGACCCGGTACTTGCCCTCAAACCCGAGGGACAGGCACAGGTACATCAACTCCAACATCGCCAGGTGCTTGAAGGGGTCCCTCGACATGCGCTCAAGCAACTGGAAAAACTTCTCGCCGCCGAAGGTTTCGTTGTGAAAACTGCTCAGCAGGCTCATCTTCGACCAATCGCTCTGGCTGCCCCATGAGGTGGTGACCACTGCCTCGTCGATCACGCTGCACAGCACATACCGCGCCGCCATGACCTCGCTGGCCTGGGCCCCATCATGCCGGGCCCGCGTCTCGAACAGCGTGACTGCAGCCGAGAGTCGTTCATTCAGGGCGCGCAGGCTTTCCTCGGCGGTACTGCGCTTGAGGCGGACCACCTCGGACAACAGCTCCCAGGCAGGCGCCACCAAACTGTTCAGGCCAATGTCGAAATGCTCCGCGCCCTGCAAGCGGGCCGCGTAGATCATCCGGTCTTCCAGTTGTTCGAAACGCGGCGGCGATGCGAAGTTGGTCATCGGTCCCTGCGCCGGTCCGCGTCCCTGTCGATCAAGCAGGACGGTTTTCTCGTCCTGCGGGTATTCCCTGTCCATGGTCTCAGTTCCTGATGGCCCAGAATTTCAGTTCCAGTTCGGCAAATTCACCGCTGACGTGGAAGGCAAATCCTCCCGACTGCTTCAACTGCTCAATGTCCCGGGCACCGAGTTCAAGCATGAAATAGGTGTTGGCGGCATGAAACGGTATCTGCCGGGGAGCCACCGGCAGCGGCTTGACCTTGATGCCCGCCAACTGCAGGTTGACCAACTCGCGAATCCGCTCCACAGGGCCGACCTTGAGGTGCGCCGGCAGCCGGTGACGAAGCTCCTCGGCGTCACAATGGGCGCTGGCGGCCAGAATGAAGGTCGCCGAACCCAGCAGGTTGAGATCGCTCACCGGGCACACCAGCACCCCGTACTGGCGAAGCTGCAGCGCCAGCTCAATGGCATGCTGCTCAAGCACCATCGACAGCAGGCTGCGAATCGGCTCCATCAATCCACGAAAGCTGGCGCCCTGGTCGCTGTGCCGGTAATGCCCCTCGAAGTGCGCACGCTTGCTGTCGCTGGCAAACGTCGCGAGTTCACCCAGGATCGACAGCAATGTTCGATACAGCGTTTCAGGGCTGACCTGGCTCAGGCCCAGGTAGTGACGCAAGACCAGTTCGGTGCGATTGATCAATTGCAACATCAGGAAGTCGCCTACCTCCGCGCCGGCGGCGGTACCGTTGGCGCGAATCCGCTCGGCGATGGCATCCCCCCGGTAAGCGAGCAGGCTGATCACTTCCTTGAGGCAAGACAGCAGGTAGCCGGAGCCATGCAGGTGAATGAAGCTCGGGATAAAATCGGGGTCCAGGCTGACGCCCTCCTCGGTGCAACTGAGCACCTGGGCAACCTTGAGCTTCACGTAATGCGGGTCGCTGTGTTGCTCCCCCAGCAACAGGCGAAAATCCAGCTGCCCGCAATTGACCTGACGACGAGCTTCTTCCCCGGCGTTGGAGTCGCTGACGTCTACCGCAAGAGTCTTGTAGCGCGCCAACACATCAATCTGCTCGGGTCGACGGGCTTCAACACAGTTACCTGTGGCCAGCGGCAAGGCCAGGTAGATCGACTGCTTCCCGGTATTTACCGGAACGTCCAGCACCAGCGACTCCATCGCGCCGCCCAGTTCGAACAGGCTGCCATCCGGCAATATGCCGCTGGCCTGGCTGATAACGACCTTGCCCATATTGAGGTATTGCACATCGATTTCCAGGGCCAGGAAGCCCCAGGCGTGACGGCACAACAGTTGGGTGCGGCGCGTGAGTTGCTGATCGTGGTACCGATCGTTTTGCTGGAAATGCTGAGGGCGCAACAACATGCCTTCCTGCCAGATGACTTTTTGGCTGTACATGTCAGTCGCCCACCTTCGCGGGTTGCGGGTTGACCAACCGAATGCCGGCCTGATCAAGGATCAGTTCAGCGCCGGTCAATCGCTGCGCGGTCACCGGCAACACATAGCGCCATTGCGAGTGAGGCAAATCACGGTACGCCGCCAGCACGCCGACATAACGACTGCCGGGCTCAAGACTGAGTTTGAGCGTGGAGTGATCGCCGGGGCGCAACTCCAGCTCTTCGAGGTTCACCAGGTCCTTGGGCAACGTGTGCTCGGCATGAGCATAAAGGCTGAAAAAGTCCGCATTTTCAAAAGCCACGGGGTGTCGAAGCTCCATCAGGTGCACCACGATCGGCGACGGGCGACCATGGAGATCAGGGTTGACCCGTTCGCTGGCGGTCAGTGTCAGGTCCAGCTTGGTCAACTTCGAAAAGGGCGACAGGGAGCAACCACCCAGCAAACCCATTACAGCGCACAACAATGCAACGGTGACTCGGGACATGAAGATCATCCTGGATAACGGTGAAGGGTTGAGATCAGACGAATCTGTTCCTCGTACGCCTTGGCGAAGTCGCTGCCCAGCAGGCGCTCGCTCAAGTGCTCGTCCTCGATCAGTGCCTCGTAATGGCGCTGATACGCGCGCCAGCGGGCGCCACACCGGGGAATCAGCGGCGGCCTTGCCTGGCGTTCGAAGCACAGCAGCAAATGGCCGGGCGCAAAGGCTGCCAGAGCGCCGCGTACTGCCGCGCGGCAGGCCGCCAGCAAGGCCACCTCGTGAGCCTGCATGTCGCGGTACGCCCGCATGACAAGCATCTCGGCGGAAACCTGCCCCAGCTGCCCGACACCCAGCAGCGACCCCAAGGCCGCACTGGCGTCTGCGCTGTCTCTAAGTGGGTTGGGGCTTTGGAGCGGTGTCTGGGTGAGTGCCAGTTTCAGCTCTTGCCTGAGCTCGTTACGGGTGCCCAGGCTCTGTTGCAACCCTTCAGTCATTTGCCGGAGCAAGCTCGCGGCCTTGATCGCCAGGACTTCTCTTGCCGACTCATCGAGGTCGCCCAGATCAACACCGAGTGCCTGCGCAAACCCCAACCAGAATGGCCCTGAGCCGTGACCTGGAACGGGCGATTGCGGACTTGGGGCAACCTGGCGCGCAGGCTTCACAAGTTCGGGAACCGTCAGGTGATCCCGGTCCGCCGCCGCGTGGTCCGTCCAGCGCAATGTCTCGTAGGTGGTCATGTTCAGGGCCGCCAGCTCTTGCGACCCGTCCTCGCGCTGCAGTTCGCTGGCCAGTGCCCGCAGTGGGTCCAGCTCAAGGAATGCATCATCGGGAATCAGCCTGTGTAATCCGTCCTGGCCCTGTCCCAGCGGTGGGCTGACCAGTCGTGCGCGAATACTCAGCGGCCCCAGCTGAAATACCGCGCCGTCATCTATCGGTTGCTGCTGCCCCTCATGCAGACGCTCACTGCGGCCTGCCAGGCGGGTTCCATTGCTGCTGATATCCGTCAGGAAATACCGGCCGTCACGATAACTGATCACCGCGTGACGACCGGAAACCTGGCGACTGGTGTCAGGCAGGGTCCAGTCGCAACCGCCCCCCCGGCCGATGACGCCCCCCACACCGTCAAAGACTTTGCGCAGCGCCGGCGCGGACTCTGCTGGCCCCGCAGGGCACACCTCAAACACTAGCTGCATGGCAGGACTCCTCCGCGCTCACAGGCCACGACCGGTGGACCGCGGATCACCCAGCGGACGGTAGTCATCGTCGTCAAAGACATGATTGGTGTTACAGCCACTCAGCAAAAACAACACAAGCACCAGGGCTTGCCACTGACTAACAGGCATCAGGTATCTCCCGGAATTGAAAGGGTGTGCCATTCAGCACTCTCCCTGGACTTCGCCAAACGGAATGTCCAGGCGAGCAAGGCGGTACAACAACGTGCGCCGGGCGAGGCCCAGTTCACGGGCGGTGCGGGTTCGATTGCCACGGTTCTTGCGCAGGCAGTCGATCAGCACTACCCGCTCGACTCGCTCCATGCGCTGGCGCAGCGTTGCGTCGACGGCGGGCGCGGACAGGGTTGATGGCAGCGATAAATGCGCAGGCAGGATCACCTCGTCGTCGCACAGCAGCACCGCCCGCTCCACCATGCATTTGAGCTCACGAACGTTGCCGGGAAAGTGGTGGCTGGACAGTTGATCCAGGGCCGCACTCGACCAGCCCACCGTGGCTCGCCCCAACAGTGCACAGGCCTTGTCGGCGAAATGCCGGGCCAGTTGCAGCACGTCCCCGTCCCGCTGGCGCAGCGCCGGCAACTCGATAGGAAACTGCGCCAGCCGGTAATAAAGGTCCTCGCGAAAGCTTCCTTCAGCCACCATGCTGGTGAGGTCCCGGTGGGTCGCCGCGACGATTCGCACGTCGACCTTGTGGGACGTGTTGGCACCCAACGGCCGAATCTCGCCCTCCTGCAGGACCCGCAACAACTTGGCCTGCAGTGACAGCGGCATATCACCGATTTCGTCGAGCAGCAGCGTGCCGCCGTGGGCGGTGTCAAACAGGCCGGCATGGTCTCTTTCGGCCCCGGTGAACGCGCCTTTGCGGTAACCGAACAACTCACTTTCGAGCAAGCCTTCGGGAAACGCTGCGCAGTTTTGCACCACAAATGCCTTGCTGCTGCGCGGGCCGGCAGCATGAATGGCCCGGGCGACCACCTCTTTACCGGTGCCGGTCTCGCCCCGGAGCAGCACGGTGTAGGGGCTATGCACCACCTTGCCGATCAGGCGGCACGTCTCGTCCATGGCCGTGCTGTTTCCGATCAAGCCGTAGGCGCTGGTGCTGCGGGTGCTGCGAACCACCTTCAACGCACCGGGAGCCCGGCGCATTCGCCGCAACAGGGCCAACTGGCTCAAGACAAAACTGCCCAATTGGCCCAGGGACGCACCGTAGCCAGCCAGCTCCGTCGCTCGCAGGCTGGCACACAACACCATCCCGGATACCTGCTTGCTCGGCCCCGGTAACGGCACGCACAGGAGTGATTGCCAGGACGCCGCGACCGCTGGCAGAAACCCCGTGTCATACACACTGCTGCCTGCCTCGGTGAGGTTAAACACCCGGTTCTGTTGCAGCACGTACTGCAACAGTTGCTCGTTCCGCAAATCCGCGCCCGAGCTCACAACCGCCCCTGGCGGCGACAGGCCCGGCAAATACTGGGCAGCCAGTTCGAGGCGGCCGGTGGCCTGGTCGAGCAGGTACAACTGGCCAAGCTCGCAGCCGCTCAGTTGCGCGGCGCCTGCCGCAAAGTCATCGGCCAATGTCGATTCGTCACTATTGATGCCCAACCGGGTAAACCATCCCAGCAAGGCAGCGGCGTAGTCCAGCGGGCTTGGCAACTGGGTAAACGGATTGTCCGCCATCAGTTGAACTCACAGATTACGGTGCCGTTGGCATCCAGCCTGGCATGGACGAACTGCAGGGACTTGCCAGCGGCCATCGCATCCAGCAGGCGATCCACCACCTGCGGCAACAGGTTTTCCTCGATCCATTGGTCGACAAACCGCGCGCCACTCCCACTGTGGCTACAGTGCTCGGCCATGTGTGCGACAAGATCGCCTGCGTGAGTGAATGCGAGCTTGCGCTGAAGCAGACGCTGGCCCAGGCGCTGAAGTTTGTGTTCAATCAGTTGGTGCAGCACCGCGCCTGCCACCGGGTAATACGGCACGACTCGCATACGGGCCAGCAGCGCCGGCTTGAAATGAGCTGTCAGTACCGGCAGGATCGCGGCGTGCAGTACTTCGACAGCCGGTCGTTGACTGTCGGCGCACAGCCCGGTGACAAGATCGCTGCCCAGGTTGGAAGTCATCAGGATCAGGGTATTGCGAAAGTCGATTTCACGTCCTTCTCCATCATTGGCTACCCCTTTGTCGAACACCTGGTAAAACAGGTTCAGGATATCCGGATCGGCCTTTTCCACCTCATCGAGCAGCACCACTGAATAGGGCTTTTGCCGCACCGCCTCAGTCAGCACCCCGCCCTCCCCGTAACCGACATAACCCGGTGGTGCGCCGATCAGCCGGGACAGTGAGTGTTTCTCCTGGTATTCAGACATGTTGATCGTGGTGACAAAGCGCTCGCCGCCATACAACAGGTCGGCCAGGGCGTGGGCTGTTTCAGTTTTGCCGACACCACTGGGGCCCACCAACAGAAATACCCCCACGGGGGCATCAGGCTTGTTCACGCCGGCCGCGACAGCCCGCAGGCAACGGTCCAGGACCTGCACGGCACCTTCCTGGCCGAGGATGCGACCACGCAGATCATCCGCAAAGTTCAGGACCTTCGCGCTGTGTTCGCGGGCAAGCTGTTCCAGGGGAATACCCGTCCAGGCGCTGATAACCTGTGCCACCAACCGTGGGCATACTTCGAAGCTGACCAATCGCTGTTCGTGCTGTATGGCCTGCAACGCCTGATGGTTCTGGGCCAGGAGCGGAGCGAGAGCCTCAGTGCTTTCGCCAAGGTTACCGGCGTCGGCCAGTTGCTGGCGCAGCGAGAGTACCTTCTCGGCCAGTTCGCGCTGGTGGGTCCAGCGTTGTTCAAGCTGTAACTGTGCGACTTCTACTTCTTCCAGTCTCCGGGTGAGGTGCTGCAGCACCTGTTCATCGATGGCCAACCCCGCGTCGGCATCCCTGCGCACGGCACGTTGCTGGCGCGTGCCCTCGGCCAGTTCGGCGCGCAACTGCTGCAGTTCGTCCGGCGCCGTGACCAGGCTGATCCGCACCCGGGCACAAGCGGTGTCCAGCACGTCCACAGCCTTGTCCGGCAACTGGCGGCCGGCCAGGTAGCGGGCACTCAACTGCGCGGCGGCGACCACGGCGTCATCGCGCACGTAGACTCCGTGGCTGGCCTCATACACCGGGACCAACCCACGCAAAATCGTCACGGCATCGTCAACCGTCGGCTCGTGCACCTGCACCGGCTGAAAACGCCGCGCCAACGCCGGGTCTTTCTCGAAGTACTTCTTGTACTCCGACCAGGTCGTCGCGGCGATGGTACGCAACTCACCTCGTGCCAGCGCTGGCTTGAGCAGGTTGGCGGCATCGGAGCTGCCGGCCGAGCCGCCTGCGCCGACCAGGGTATGGGCCTCATCGATGAACAGGATGACCGGTTGCGGCGAGGCGTTGACCTCATCGATCAAGCCTTTGAGGCGGCGCTCGAACTCACCCTTGATACTGGCACCGGCTTGCAGCAGGCCCATGTCCAGGGTCAGCAGGCGCACCTTCCTGAGCACCTCTGGCACTTGCGCGCTGACGATCCGCAGGGCCAGGCCCTCGACTATCGCGGTTTTCCCGACACCCGCCTCGCCCACCAGAATGGGGTTGTTCTTGCGCCGCCGCGCGAGCGTATCGATCATTTGCCGGACTTCGTTATCGCGACAGAGCACGGGGTCGAGTTTCCCGTCCCGGGCCTGGCGAGTCAGGTCATGGGTAAAGCGCTCCAGCAAGGAACTCCCCGCCTCAGCGGGAGCCGCCTGCGCGTTTTCACTCAAGAGAAATCCGAGCACACGCGGTGCATCAAGCGTGCTCATCACCGCCTGGTAACGGCTGCCAGCGTGCTGCATCGGGTTGCGCAACAAGGCAAGCAGCAAGGCGCCATGGTCCACTTCCCGTCGGCTCAGCTCCAGATGGGCAACCAGCAACGCCTGCTGCAGCCATTGCACCAGGGCGGGCGAAAACACCGGATTGCGGGAAGCGCTCTGGTCGACCCGAGGTTGCAGCACGGCCTGCAATTCCCCGGCATCCACGCCCGCATCCTGCAGCGCTCGCATCAGCACACCCTCGGGATGCTCCAGGAGCGTCAGCAGCAAGTCTTCCACCAGCACCTCGCCGCCGCCCCGGGTGACACAACGCTCGGCGCTGCGTTCCAGGTCGCGCCGTGTGGACGCCGTCAATGCCTGGATAAGTTGTTGCAGATCCACATTCATCATATCCATCAATCCCTAATGATTTTTACTGGCCAGGATGACCACGCCGTCTGCCCGCTCATGCCCCAGCCAACTGGTCCAGCCCAGGCGGCAGACGTTGTGCTCGCCAAGGTGCAACGGCCGGACCTCGCCCGCCGCCAACACCAGTCGCACGTCGTATTCCAAGGGGTCCCGGGCGGCAAAACGCACCAGCGCACACAGCGGCTCGTAACCCGCCCCGGTGGGCAAAAACTCGTGAAAACGCTGCCAGTCGAGTGCCAATACATGAACCCTGAACATGCCACTGCGGTCGATAAGGCACTCCCCCAGCACCAGGTCCGAACCCAACGAGCTATAGGCGCGACCAAGATCATTGCGCTGCTCCTGGTCGATCACTACCCTGCGCTCGACCCACTGCTCGATGACCAGCCGGTTGTGCTTGAAGTAATAACGCAGCACGGTCTCGATCAGCGCGGCGGAGTGCACGCGCAGGCTCAGCAGCCCCAGGTAGGGCAACAGGCGTTTCCAGTTCAGTTGAGCCGCGCTGCGAATCGCGCTGCCACCCAGGCCCACCCATGCAAACATCTGCTCGGAAAAGGGATCGCGGGCGCCCGTTTGAAAACTCGCCTGATAACGATATTTTCGCCAGATCGGCACTATCAGCCGGTGCAGGCGATGGTGAAAAAGATCAAGAAATTCCCGCGTCGGATTACCGCCCGCTACCTCGGCAAAGGCTTGCTCGCCATAGAACGCCGGCAGCGGTGACCCTGTACCAAACAGGCCCAGCACATTGAGGCGAAGCCGTGCCCGCAAATGGCCGTGCTCGACAAAAAACTCCACACGATCAATGTCGTTGCCGGGAAAGCCAAAGCCTGGGTTGGCCTGGAACTCCAATTGATCGTAGAGCGCATCCTCGTCCAGCGAGGGATGCGCCTCGCGCAGGCGCTCGATAATCTGCGCAACCGCCTGAAACACCGAGTACTCGCGAATCACTCGGGACAGTGCGGTTAAAGCAGGGGCTGCTGGCCCATCCGGGGTGGCCATAGGTACACGTCTCCTTGTGTGCTGATGACTCGCAGTTCGTGGTACGAGTTGAGGCTGGCGTAAAGCGCGAAGAACTCGTTGAGCACCGAGGCAAAGACGAACACGTCGCCCTCCCCCAGGTAGCCTTCAGGATCGATGGTGAGGTCAACCCGTAAGCCGCGAAATGGCAGGCCTCGGTGCAGCCGGTCTACGGGCTGGTGACTGATCGAACGGAGGGCGCCCAGCCTTCGCCTGCTGACCTTTTCCACCTGGCGGTCGTGATAACGCGGCAGGTCGTAGGTTTCGAGGATCACCCTCAAGGCGTTGATATCGGTCAATGACAGATAGTTGAGCGACATATTGCTGATCAGTCGCCACAGGAAGTCGCTGTCCAGGGGTGGCGCAAAGCTGGGGGTTGCCGCGGTGATGTTGCGAAACGAGAGAAACTCGGGCGTCTGTTCGCACGCCTGATTGATATCGCCCACCTGCAGCAGGCGTGGCAGGTTGTGGTTGGTGCAGGTCAGTTCAATCGACAGGGTTTCCTGTTCATGCACTGGACACCGGTCGAAACTCAGCCAGGTATCCAGGCCGGCATGTTGCAGGGATGGCCGCTGGCGAACGCCATAGCTGGGCGCGGCGCTGCCAAAATCGTGCTCAAACGATTCGAACGGAACATATTCCTGGTACCCGAGGCCTCCCGGCCGCCATCCCGTGACCTTGTCGACGGAAAATACACCGCAGTTCCCCCTGGCGTATTCGCCAGGCAACAACAGGTATTCGTCCTGCTTGCCGTCCAGGCGAATCGGTACGCCGTCGTGCTTGAACAGATTGACGATGGGCGTGCAGTACAGCTTCACGTTGTCCAGGGTAGGCGCCATTCGCTCAATACCGCGACCACGCATGTCGAAGCGTAACGTCACGCCATGTACCTGCTTGAGTACGTCAATAGGCAACCTGCTCAGCGCGCCAAGGCCACTCACATCGACAAACAGGTATTTGTCGGGAAAGGCGAAGTACTCCTGCAAATGGCGATAGCCACGAAAGGTATTCAACGGATAAGGGATCAGTGCCTCATCCTCGGAAAAGCCCACAGGACTGATATCGTTGCTGGACAGACGCAATGAAACAGGCTTGCCGTCGGCGCCGATGACCGGCAGCCCGTCGCGCCCGAAAGGCTGCAACTCGAACCCGTCCAGGTGACGCAAAAGCCCCAGGTAAAGCGCCTGGCTGACGGGCTGCTCCCCCGCGAGATGCAAACGCAGGCAGTTCAGTTCCAGCTCACTGAAGTTGCCCTCGGCCGTCATCTCCAGACGCAGGCAGAGCAAAGCGCCCTCGCCCTGTACCGAGTACTCCATGGCGGCCAGTTGCAGCGGCAAGACCTGCGTCGGGTAACAGGTACGAAAACGGCAGCGTTCACCGTCGATCGCAATGCTTTCCACCGGTGTATCCCGCTCGACCCTGATGGCCGGCCCTGTGCGCTTGAGCGGATCAAACTGTAGCATGCTGAACGACGGCAGCGGCCGCATATAGTTGGGCCACAGCAGATGCATCAACGAGTGACTCAACTCCGGCAATTGATCATCAAGCTTCTGCCGCAGGCGACCGGTGAGGAATGCAAAACCCTCAAGCAACCGTTCTACGTCCGGGTCCTGGCCAGCGTCCCCAAGAAACGGCGCGAGTGCCGGGTTGCGCTCGCAGAAGCGTCGCCCCAACTGTCGCAGTGCGCTCAGCTCGCCCTGGTAGTAGCGGTTAAACGACATCCGGTTTGACCTCGACCCGTGCGCCGTGAGCCAGGCTGGCGCAAAAGGCGACCGCTTGCGTCATGCCATTGACTTCCATGGCCCCCTCGATGGAAAAAGCCAGCACCATCGGGTCACGGTCCTGTGGCAATGCCTTGACACGGACATCCTTCAGACGGGGTTCGTAGGCCTGGATAAAGCGCTCAATCAGGAACCGAGCCTGGCTCAACGCGTCATGCAGGCTGAGGCGCATGTCATTCAGATCAGGTAACCCGTAATCAGGTAGCGTCTGGACACTGCCCGCACGGGTGCTGAGCATTTTCGCCAGATGACCCGCCACGGATTCCACGACGCAACCTTGCGGGCTGCGCCCCACGCCGGACTCCAGGCGCTCGAAAAGGCTGCGGTTTTGGGTAATCACGTGGCGGCGGCTCATTCTTTATCGAGCTTGCCGACAAGCGACAGAGTGAAGTCTGCCCCCATGTACTTGAAGTGCGGGCGAACGCTCAGGTTGACGCGATACCAGCCGGGCTCCCCGTCGACATCACTGACAACAATGCGCGCAGCCCGAAGCGGGCGCCGTCCACGCACTTCGGTGCTGGGGTTGTCCTGGTCGGCTACGTATTGGCGAATCCATTTGTTGAGTTCCAGCTCAAGGTCGGTGCGCTCCTTCCACGACCCCAGCTGTTCACGCTGCAGGACCTTGAGATAGTGGGCCAGGCGATTGACGATCATCATGTACGGCAATTGGGTACCGAGCCGGTAATTCAGCTCGGCAGCCTTGCCTTCGGCACTGATTCCAAAAGACTTGGGTTTTTGCACCGAACTGGCGGAAAAGAACGCTGCATTGTCACTGCCCTTGCGCATGGTCAGGGCAATGAAGCCCTCTTGCGCCAGCTCGTATTCGCGTCGGTCGGATACCAGCACCTCGGTAGGAATCTTGGTTTCGATCTCGCCCATGCTGTGAAAGTGATGCAGCGGCAAGTCCTCCACTGCACCACCACTCTGCGGGCCGATAATGTTCGGGCACCAGCGATACCGGGCGAAACTGTCCGTCAAGCGGGTAGCAAAGGCATAGGCCGTATTACCCCACAGATAGTGTTCGTGGCTGCTGGCCACATGTTCCTGGTAGGCGAACGTCTTGACCGGACAATCAACGGGATCGTACGGCGTACGCAATAGAAAGCGCGGTACGGTGAGGCCGATGTAGCGGGCATCTTCGCTCTGGCGAAAACTCTGCCATTTGGCAAACTGCGGCCCTTCAAAATGGTCCTTCAGGTCCTTGAGGTCAGGCAGGTCGGTAAAGCTCTCCAGGCCGAAGAAGCCAGGGCCGGCCGCCGCAATGAACGGTGCATGGGCCATGCAGGCCACGCTGGAAACATACTGCATCAGCCTGACATCGGGAGCACTGGGGGAAAGGAAATAATTGGCGATGATTGCCCCTACGGGCTGGCCGCCGAACTGACCGTATTCGGCACTGTAGATGTGCTTGTAGAGTCCGGACTGAGTCACCTCCGGTGAGTCCTCGAAGTCATCCAGCAGATCCTGGCGGGAGACGCTGAGCAGTTCGATCTTGATGTTTTCACGAAAATTGGTGCGATCAACCAGCAACTGCAGGCCACGCCAGGAAGACTCCAGTGCCTGGAAGTCGGGATGGTGCAGGATTTCATCCATTTGCTGGCTGAGCCTTGCGTCAATCTCGGCAATCATCCGGTCAACCAGGCGCTTCTTGACCGGCTCGCCCTTGTTTTGCGGCTTGATCAGCTCCTCGATAAATGCCGAGACTCCGCGCTTTGCAATACTGTAGGCCTCGTCGTCGGCACTGAGGCGGGTCTGGGCAATGATGTTGTCGAGAATGCTGTACTCATCCGTGATGGGCGCATGCGACGGGCTTTGGCTGGTAGTCATGGTGTCAGTGTCCTTTTAACTGAGAGAGTCATACGGCGGAGCTGTCCAGCCCCAATTCAGCCAATACCCGCTTGCGCGAATCGTCATCGGCGAGGGCATTTTCAATGGCCTTTCGAAAGCTCGGCGTGTTGCCCAGCGGCCCCTTGAGCGCCACAAGTGCATCGCGCAGGTCCATGAGCGTTTTCAGCTCGGGTATCTGCTCAACCAGCTGTGCAGGATTGAAGTCCTTCATCGAATTGATCCTGACCCGGATCGCCAACTCGTCAGGTTCGGCTGAATCCTGCAGCCGGTTGGGGACGCTCAAGGCCAGGCCCAAGGCCTGCTTGGCCAGCACCTCGTCGAGGCTGTTCTTGTCGATGCCGACGGGCTTGCGGTCTTCGAGCTTGCGCAGGTCTTCACGCTGGGTGAAGTCACCAAGCACCAGCAATTTCAACGGCAGCTCGACCTCTTCCTGCGCAGTGCCGACGGCGGGTTTGAACGTGATATTGATGCGTTCCCTGGGGGCTACCGAACCTTCTTTCGCCATGGTGTTTCTCCTTTTTCGGGGGGCTCGAAAGCCTATTCAAGTACCGCTTCGAGATCGAAGTGGCACAGCCTGCGATGGACATCTTCCTTGCGCTCACGCACGGAATGGCTCTGGGGCAATACGTCACAGCAGCCATGCAAGAGCTGCAGCACTTCAACCGCCAACTCGGGCTCCCAGCGCTGCAGGCCTGAGTGCTGCAGCTCGTGGTCCAGGTGATCGAGCTGGACTTTGGCCAGGTCATGCTTGCCTGCCAGCAAACACAACCTGGCCAGGCCAAGCCGCCAATGAAACCGGGCTCGATCACCTGTTGCGGTTTGCATGCCCTGCTTGAGGGACCGCACAGCCACCTTGAACCCGTCCTTGCGCAGCACGGGCATGACGTCGTGCAACGCTTTGTCCCAAGGCGCAGCCGGGGCATCAGGTGCCGACCTGAGTGGAACCGGGGCTTGCAAATGGCGGGCAACCTGGGTGTTGATCCAGCCACGGGTGACGTCGTCGGCGAAGGGTGTTCCGTCGTGGAAGCGCAGCTGTGCAAGCCCCGGCAAACGCTGGAGCAACAGCGCGAAGTGCACTTCCAGCTCGGTCATGGCCAGGTCGGCCTGGAGTGCCTGCAGGCACTCCCACACCCGGTACAAGCCGTCGAACCAGAAAGGTGCTCCGGCCAGGCTGCCCTCAAGCTCCAGCAGCAGGTCGGTATGCTGCCCTTGGGCAAAGCGCTCCTGGTACCGCTTGAGCTTGTCGGGCGCCGGCCCGCGCAAAGGCGTTACCTGTTCGCTGTCACAGTCCGGAAGACTGGTGATCGTCATCCAGGTCAACGTTCGGTTCAGACGCAGTGCGCGCAGGTCAGTGGCATTCTGGCGCTGCCACCAGGCCGACAAGGGCCGGGCATGTTCCTGCAGCGTGCGCAGCAGCTTGTGGGCGTCCTTTTCGTTTTCCACAGTGGGCTCGGGCGCCATCAACTGAGTCGCGACCTGCCTGATATGGGCGATCACCCCTGTGCTACCGCCTGCTGGAGGTTCGCTTTCGGTGGACTGTTGCAATCGGTCCGACAGCTGCCTGCGAACCGGCAGTAACAGTGGCGCATCTTCGAGAAGGTGTTCGGTCCACAACTCGTCCAGCCGCGCCAGGTGTTCGAGCATGCAGTGGAACAAGGGCCGCTGATCCTTGAGCGAAACAGGTTGTGCAAGCACCTGCTCGAGGCGCGGGACCAGCCAGCCAAAGGCGGCACTGCGGGTACGCAGCTTGCCCGGATAAACGACCGCCCAATGATGCTCACAGAGGTAGCGCAGCAATCCGAGGCCTGCGAGTAGCCCGGGGAAGGACTCGCGCTGATGCAAGGCCCAGGTCAACCAGACAGCGACCCGCAAGTCCTTGGACTGGTGGCGTAACAGCGCCTCGCTTTTTTCCACAACCCATTGCCAGTCAGGCTGACTGTTTCCGTGAATGGAGTGCGCCTTGCCCAGTTCAGTTTCAAGCGCCTCATACTCGGTCGAAAAACGCATATCGGCCCCCGCATAACTCGTTTTCGAGTTGGGTGCCTGCGCAAGTTCGAGGTAATAATCGGAAAGCCTGTCTGAGTAAACCATTATGGGCCGCACTTTACTTTCCTGAACATGTTCAGTGAACTAATGGCCATTCAAGCGCACATCAGGACATTGATTAAAGTTTGCCTTCCCTACGAGAAGAGCACGAACCTTATCCATGCAAAAAGCATTGTTCAAGCCACCAAATAGCAGTTAAGGAGTTTCCTACAAGAATAGAAAAATCGCCGACGCGCAAGAATTTGCGCAGCCAAGGCGCCAGGCATCATCATGAATGACGTGAACTCTGCGAATAACACCGCCCATCAACATGAGCAACTAACTGCACACCCCTGCGCAAACAAATACAACTAAATCGAATTAGAACCTTTAATGCAGCTCAAAATAAAAACCGATAAAACCTTAACCCCCTGCTTTCATTGACGCTCGAACTTTCCGGCACGCTTCTTGATATCGAGCATTACCCGGCTGGCAAGTCCGTCGGCCGGGACGACCTCATTTATCAGGCAAGGAAAACCGTCATGCCAACACCCGCGTATCTATCCATCACCGGCACCAAGCAAGGCTTGATCACGGCAGGCACGTTCACCCAGGACTCGGTCGGCAACATTTACCAGGAAGGCCATGAAGACCAGATCCTGGTGGAGGCATTCCAGCATCAGGTGATCATTCCCCGTGACCCGCAATCCGGCCAGCCCACCGGCCAGCGTGTGCACAAGCCCCTGATGATCAGCAAGGTATTCGATAAATCGTCGCCATTGCTGTTCAGCGCATTGACCTCCGGGGAAATGGTCAAGTGCCGCCTTGAGTGGTACCGAACCTCTTCAGCCGGAACCCAGGAACACTACTTCACCATCGAGTTGGAAGACGCGATCCTGGTGGACATCCAGTCACGGATGCCCAATTGCCAGGACCCGAACAACGCACACTTCACGCACCTGGAGGATGTGTATTTCACTTACCGGAAAATCGTCTGGACCCATGAGGTCTCCGGTACCTCTGGCTCTGATGACTGGCGCAGCCCGGTAGCCGGCTAAGCAGCCACCGAAACAGAAACGGCATCGCCATGGACGGCACCGTTTCTGTCGGCCACTAGACCATCGCCAGCGGATGCTTGCGCTTCGGTGCCCCAAAAACCCGGTCAATCGCGTCCAGGTCGTGTTCATCCAGCACCAGCTTCGCCGCTGCGGCATTGAGCCGGACATGCTCTGGCGTAACAGCCTTGGGAATCGCGATCACCCCGTCCTGGCGCAAGACCCAGGCCAGGGAAACCTGGGCGGGTGTGACCTCGTGGCGACGGGCAATTTGCTTGAGGGTCGGGCTGGCCAACAGCTCGCCACCCTGGGCGATGGGACAGTAGGCCATCAACGGTAAATTGTGTTGCTGCCACCATGGCAGCAGGTCGAACTCGATGCCGCGCTCCTCGATGTTGTAGAGCACCTGATTGGTGGCACAGGCCGGGGAAGCCAGCTCCTGCAGGTCTGCCACATCAAAGTTGGACACACCCCAACGACCGATCTTGCCTGCCTCACGCAAGCGCTCGAAGGCTTCTACCGTTTCTTCAAGGGGGTATTGCCCACGCCAATGCAACAGATACAGATCAATGTAGTCGGTGCCCAGGCGCTGGAGGCTGGCCTCACATGCACGTGGAATGCCCTTGTGGCTGGCATTGTGCGGGTACACCTTGCTGACCAGGAACACCTGGTCGCGCTTGCCGCGAATCGCCTCGCCGACGACTTCTTCGGCACCGCCTTCGCCATACATTTCAGCGGTATCGATCAGGGTCATGCCCTCATCGATACCCAGTTGCAACGCGGCCACTTCGGCGCTGCGCTTGCCGGGATCCTCGCCCATGCGCCAGGTCCCCTGGCCGATGACAGGGACGGGTACGCCGGCCAGATCAATGGTGCGCATGACAACCTCCTGATGAATTTGCGAATTAACAGTGTGGCACCGACTGGACAAAAGGGTTCAATCGAAGGAAGGTGGCCCTTTCCATCCCAGCCATAGAAAGGGCCTGCAATGCTGTTTGTGGTCATGTTGGGGGGTAAGCACCCCCGGGCGAAAATCGAAGTGCATGATGTGGTGTTCGCCGTCGCCGACACCCTGGAAGCCGCCTACCCGCAACTGCGCGAGGGCTGGTTTGGCAGCCAGAAAGGTGTGCATATCGACTCCTGGATGACGGTGGATGGCGTTGACGGCTGGAAAGTCCAGCTCAGCCACCTGGCGCCGAACGCCGGGGCGCCGCGCCTGTACTTCATCAACCTGGGCGGGTATGAATCGAACGTCTTTGGCGAGGCACACCACTACCTGCTGGTGGTTGCGCGCACGGCCAGGGAGGCGGCAGCCCAAGGCAAACAGCAGATGCTCACGCACTGGACGCAATCCCACACCGACGGCGTACTGGATATCGACGACTGCCTGCCCATCGACCTGGTAGACGGGCGCTACATCCACCTGGAACCCGGCGTACACCGCCCGGTCATCACGCGAAACGACTACATCGTACTGCCCTGACCGCCTCCTACCCGAACGGGGTATGGCGCCCCACCCGCCACCTGCCTGAAAGTGCAATCAGCCCCTCGGCCTGACAACAAGCACAACATCAAGGTGGGTTCGCCATGCATAAAGCCGTTATCGCCCTGTTCAGCGCTGTCTTGCTTGCATCAACGTCCGTCAGCCAGGCCGCTGACGACCCGGGCAACACCTTGCGCATCTACAACTGGGCCGATTACATCGGGGAATACACCCTCGCCGACTTCGAGAAAGCCACCGGCATCAAGGTGATCTACGACACCTACGACTCCTACGAAACCGTGCAGGGCAAGCTGCTGTCCGGGCGCTCGGGTTATGACCTGGTGGTGCTCAACGCGTCCCTGGTGCCGCTGCTGATCAAGGCCAAGGCCTTCCAGCCCCTCAACAAAGCGCTGCTGCCGGACTGGAACAACCTCGACCCGCAAGTGCTGAAAAGCCTGGAAACCCATGATCCGGGCGTTACCTATTCCGCGCCTTACACCTGGGGCAGCAATGGCGTGACCTACAACATCGACAAGATCAAGGAACGCATGCCGGATGCGCCCATCGGCTCCCTGGCGATGATCTTCGATCCCAAGATCGTTTCGCGCTTCGCCGACTGTGGCATCACCTTCATGGACTCCCCTACCGACATGATCCCGCTGGCCCTGACCTACCTCGGCCTGGACCCCAACAGCGTGGCGCCCAAAGACCTCAAGGCCGCTCAGGACGTGCTGATGGCCGTGCGCCCGTACATCCGCAAATTCGACTCCAGCGGCTTTATCAACGGCCTGGCCAATGGCGAGCTGTGCATGGCCACCACCTGGTCCGGCGACTACGCCACGTCCCAGGCCCGGGCGGCGGAAGCCGGGGCCAAGGTCAACCTGGGTTACTTCATCCCCAGGGAAGGCTCGCTGATCTGGTTCGATAACTTCTACATCCCGGCCGACGCACCCCATGTGGCGAATGCCCACAAGTTCATCGAGTTCCTCCTGCAACCCGAGGTTATCGCCGGCGTCAGCAACACCATTCACTACGCCAACAGCAACCTGGCCTCCAAGCCCTTCGTAAATGCCGATATACGCGACAACCCGGCCATCTACCCGGACTCGGCGACGATGCAACGCTTGTTCACCCAGAAAAGCCAGTCCCAAGCCGCCGTGCGCCTGATCACCCGTACCTGGAATGCCGTGAAGACCGGCAAGTGAAACCCAGCCATTGAAGGTAAACGCCATGACCCTGCCAAATCCTGACTTTTTCGCCCAGTTCGACCACGACCAACTGGACGCCGCCGACAAGGCCCATTACATGCACGGTTTTCATATGTTCGACGAACACCGTGAACAAGGCTCACTGAATATCGCGGCGGGTGACGGCGCCTACATCTACGACACCGCCGGCAACCGCTACCTGGATGCGGTCGGCGGCATGTGGTGTACGAATATCGGCCTGGGCCGCGAGGAAATGGCAGACGCCATCGCCAACCAGGTTCGCCAGCTGGCGTACTCCAACCCGTTCTGCGACATGGCCAACGTCACCGCCATCGAACTGTGCGCCAAGCTTGCCAGCCTGGCTCCCGGCGATCTTGATCATGTGTTCCTGACCACCGGCGGCTCCACGGCTGTCGATACCGCCTATCGTCTGGTGCAGTTCTATCAGAACAGTCGCGGCAAGCATGAGAAGAAACACATCATCTCGCGCTTCAGTGCGTATCACGGCTCGACGTTCCTCACGATGTCCATCGGCAACAAGGCCGCCGACCGCGCGCCGGAATTCGATTTCATGAGCGACTTGTTCCACCACATTTCGTGCCCCAACTACTACCGGGCGCCGCAGGGCATGAGCGAGGCGCAGTTCCTCGATTTCCTGGTGGATGAGTTCGAAGACAAGATCCTGACCATCGGCGCCGACAAAGTGGCCGCGTTCTTTGCCGAACCGATCATGGGCTCGGGCGGCGTGATCATTCCGCCCAAGGGTTACCACCGGCGCATGTGGGAAGTCTGCCAACGTTATGACCTGCTCTACGTGGCGGATGAAGTGGTGACGTCCTTCGGCCGGCTGGGAAAATTCTTTGCCTCCCAGGAAGTGTTCGACATGCAACCGGACATCATCACCACCGCCAAGGGCCTGACGTCCGGCTACCTGCCGTTGGGCGCGTGTATTTTCTCGGAGCGCATCTGGCAAGTGATCGGCGAGCCGGGCAAGGGCCGCTGCTTTACCCACGGCTTCACCTACAGCGGCCACCCGGTGAGTTGTGTGGCGGCGCTGAAGAACATCGAGATCATCGAGCGGGAAAACCTGCTAGCCCACGTCGAAGACGTCGGCGTGTACCTCGAACAGCGCCTGCAAACCCTGGCCAACCTGCCGCTGGTGGGCGATGTGCGCTGCCAGCGGCTGATGGCCTGCATTGAGTTCGTCGCCGACAAGCACACCAAGGCGCTGCTGCCGGACGCGGTGAACATCGGCGAGAAGATCCACCTGCGGGCCCAGGCCAAAGGCTTGCTGGTACGGCCCATTGGCCACCTGAATGTGATGTCGCCGCCGCTGATCATCACCCATGCCCAGGTGGATCAAGTGGTGGAAATCCTGCGCCAGTGCATCCTCGACACCGCCGAAGAGCTGCGCCAGAGCGGCGAGTATCAAGGCCGATGAGCCTGGGCGCCCCGGTGCTTTTGCCGGGGCCCTGGCCGGCGGGTAGACTGGCCGGCATGAACGAGCATGCCGATCACTGCCCTGCCCCGTCCTTCCAGGTGCTTGACGCCTGGAATGGTGCGTTGGCCCACGCCTTCGCCAGCGTCGACGAAGCGTCATTCCTTGAACACCTGGCCTGCGCCCTCAGTGCGCTGACCCCTATCGAATCGATGATGATCAGCCTGGAGCGCCAGGGTCAGGCGCCACACTTGCTCTACCAGCAAGGCATCCCCCGGCCGCACTACGAAGAGATCATCAACCGTTACTTCTCCCGGGGCTACCTGCTGGACCCGTTCTGCCTCGCGGTAGACAAGGGCCTGGCCGAAGGTTTCTACCACCTGGCGCAGATCGCCCCGGACGATTTCTTCAACAGCGAGTACTACAAAACCTACTACCTGCGCAGCGGCGGCGCCCAGGAGAGCTACTACATCGTCGACCTGTGCCCCAACAGCAAGATTTCGTTGTGCATGTTCCAGGGACTGAGTGCCGGCCAGTTCAGCGACGAACAACTGGCACTGCAACGAACCGCCCAACCCATCGTGCGCGAACTGCTGCGCCGCTTCGGCACCACGGGCGGGCTGTGCAAGGTGATCAGCGACGAGGCCTTCACCCAGACCCAGGTGCATCAGCAGATTGAAGCGGCGTTCATGCATTTTGGCAGCGGCGTATTGACCGTGCGCGAACGGGAAATCGCCCACCTGATATTACGCGGGCACTCGGTGAAATCCACCGCGCAGGTGCTCGGCATTTCCCCGGAAACCGTGCGCATGCACCGCAAGCATTTGTATACCAAGCTTGAAATCAACTCCCAGGCGGAGCTGTTTGCGCTGTTTATCGATTGGCTGACCCACAGCGGCGTAATGGCCCGATCCTGACCGTCCAGGCAACCCAGGGGAACTTTGCCAGGAAATAACCACCTGAATCCGGTACGCTCAGCATTTTTACCCAAGGAGATACCCCTCATGGCCAAAGCCACCGCCCGTCACATCCTCGTTGCCACCGAAGACAAGTGCAACGAACTGAAAGCGCAAATCGAAGGCGGCGCCGACTTCGCCGAAGTTGCCAAAGCCAACTCGTCCTGCCCGTCCAGCCGTCAAGGCGGCGACCTCGGTTCGTTCGGCCCGGGCCAAATGGTCAAGGAATTCGACACCGTCGTATTCAGCGCCCCGGTCAACACCGTGCAAGGCCCAGTGAAAACCCAGTTCGGTTATCACCTGCTGGAAGTAACCAGCCGTCAGGACTGATCAGTCCGCGCTAATGTTTAAACAACGGCCCACCCTTTGGTGGGCCGTTGTGCATCTGTGACAGTGTGATGACTGGCGAGGCGTACGCGCATAGCGTACAAATCCCTTTACCTCTTCACCCGGCGCCCAAGGCTGATAATGCGAGTCGCTTTTTCTACCCTGTTTTGCTCCACCCTGGCCCTGTTGCTGGCCAGCACCGCCGTGATCGCCGCGCCGCAATCGGCATTGACCGTGTACGGCGAGCCGGCCAAATACCAACCCGGCTTCACCCATTTCGACTACGCCAACCCCAATGCCCCCAAGGGCGGCAGCCTGCGGCGTTCGGCGATCGAAATCGGGCGCTACGACCATGTACTGCCTTATGGCGACAAAGGCATCGGGGTCAGCCAGGTCGACGGCTGGCTGTATTCGCCCCTGGCCCTGCGTTCGCTGGACGAACCCTATACGGTCTACGGCCTGGTGGCGGAAAAGATGGAGCGGTCAGACGACGGTCTGTCCCTGCGTTTCTACCTGAACCCCAAGGCGCGTTTCGCCGATGGCCAACCGATCACCGCCGAAGACGTGCGTTACTCCTTTGACCTGCTGATGACCCAGGGCAGCCTGCGCTACCGCACGCTGTTCGCCGACGTCAAACACGTCGAAGTCGAAGGCCCGCGCCAGGTGCGCTTCGATTTCGCAAGCAATGAAAACCGCACCCTGCCCCTGGATGTCGCGACCCTGCCGGTGTTCCCCGAGCATTGGTGGAAGACCCGCAACTTTGCCGACGGCGGCGGCTACGAGATTCCCCTCGGCAGCGGCCCTTACACCATCAGCAAGGTGGATGCCGGCAACACCATCACCTTCAAGCGTGACCCGAACTGGTGGGGCAAGGACCTGCCCATCAGCCGTGGCTTGTACAACTTCGATCACTTGAGCCTGGAATACTTCGGCGACACCGAAGTGGCGCGCCAGGTCCTGCGGGGCGGTGCCTACGACTTCAACCGCGAATTCTCAGCCACCGGCTACTCCATCGGCTACAACGGCCCGGCCCTGGACGATGGTCGCCTGCAGCGCGCGCACCTGGCCAAGGAGGCACCGCAGCCGGCCCAGGGCTACGTGTTCAACGTGCAAAAACCGATGTTCAAGGACCGCCGCGTGCGCCAGGCCCTGGCCATGCTGTGGGACTTCGAGTGGGCCAACCGGCAGATGATGCGCAACATGTACATCCGCCAGCAGAGCTTCTTCTCCAACAGCCCGCTGGCAGCGACCCAACTGCCGGACGCCCAGGAGCTGGCGATCCTGGAACCCCTGCGCGGGCAGATTCCCGACGAAGTCTTCACCCAGGTGTTCAAGGCCCCCACCACCGACGGTACCGGGATGATCCGCGACAAGCAGCTGCAAGCCCTGGCCCTGCTGGAACAGGCCGGCTGGAAGCCCGACGGTGACAAGCTGGTGAATGCCGAGGGCGAGCCGCTGGAGTTCACCTTCCTCAACGCCCAGAACGGCCTTGAGCGCCTGTTGTTGCCGTACAAGCGCAACCTGGCGCAGATCGGCATCACCCTCAACATCCGCCGCATTGACTCCTCGCAATACGTCAACCGCCTGATGGCCCGGGACTACGACATGATCGTCACCGGCTTCCCGGTTACCACTTCGCCGGGGATGGAGCTGTACAACTACTTCGGTTCGGCCGCCGCGTTTGATACCGGCGCCAACAACTACATGGTGCTGAAAGACCCGGCCGTCGACAGCCTGATCAACGGCCTGGTCAAGGCTGATACCCAGTCGCTGATGCTCAGTTACGCCCACGCCCTGGACCGCGTGCTGCAATGGAATTACCTGTGGATCCCCAACTACTACCCGCCGGGCACCTCCGCCGCGTGGTGGAACCGTTTCGGCCGCCCGGCCGTGGAAGCCAAGACCGATGAGGCCCTGGAAACCTGGTGGGAAATCAGCCCCACGCCGCTGACCAATGAACAGATGAAAGCCGAACTGACCAAACGCCCGGGAGCCCGCTGATGTTTGCCTATATCGTGCGGCGCCTGCTGCTGATCATTCCCACCCTGGTGATTATCCTGCTGGTGAATTTCGTTATCGTGCAGGCCGCGCCCGGCGGGCCGGTGGAACAGGCCATCGCCCACCTCCAAGGCATCGGTGGCGGTGGCGTCGGCGGCTCGTCTGCCGAAAGCCTCAGCAGCGGCTCCCGGGCCAGCCGTGGCCTGGACCCGAAACTGATCAAGGACATCGAAAAACAATACGGCTTCGACAAGCCCGCGCCGGAACGCCTGTGGCTGATGCTCAAGAGCTACGCCCAGCTGGACTTCGGCAACAGCTTCTTCCGTGGCAAAAGCGTGACCGACCTGATCCTCGAAAAGATGCCGGTGACCATTTCCCTCGGCCTGTGGGCCACCTTGATCACCTACCTGGTGTCGATCCCGCTGGGCATTCGCAAGGCGGTGCGCCATGGCAGCAGTTTTGATGTGTGGAGCAGCACCGCGATCGTGATTGGCTATGCGATGCCGGCGTTCCTGTTTGCGATGTTCCTGATCGTGGTGTTCGCCGGCGGCACTTCGTTGAACTGGTTCCCGGTGCGCGGGCTGGTCTCGGAAAACTTCGACCAGTTGAGCACCGTCGGCAAGATCGCCGATTACTTCTGGCACCTGGTACTGCCGGTCAGCGCCCTGGTGATCGGCGGCTTCGCCACCTTGACCATCCTCACGAAAAACTCGTTCCTCAATGAAATCACCCGCCAGTACGTGGTCACCGCCCGGGCCAAAGGCTTGAGTGAACGCCGGGTGCTTTACGGGCATGTGTTCCGCAATGCCATGCTGCTGGTGATCTCGGGGATTCCCCAGGCATTTATCGCGGTGTTCTTTGCCGGTTCGCTGCTGATCGAGGTGATCTTCTCCCTCGACGGCCTCGGTCGCATGAGCTACGAAGCTGCGGTTTCACGGGATTATCCGGTGGTGTTCGGTTCGTTGTTTATCTTCACGCTGTTTGGCCTTTTGATAAAACTCATCGGTGACCTCTGCTACACCCTGGTGGACCCGCGTATCGACTTCGCCGCGAGGAACGCCTGATGCTCAAGCTCTCTCCCGTGGCCCGTCGGCGCTTTGAACGCTTCAAGAAAAACCGCCGCGGCTGGTGGTCGCTGTGGCTGTTTATCGGCCTGTTTATCCTGACCCTCGGCGGCGAGTTGATCGCCAATGACAAACCCCTGGTGCTCAGCTACCAGAACGAACTGTATTTCCCGGTGTTCAAGCGCTACACCGAGCAGGAGTTCGGCGGGCAACTGCCGTTCCAGGCGGATTACCGCAGTGAATACGTGCAGAACCTGATCAAGAAGGACGGCGGCTGGATGCTGTTCCCGCCAATCCCGTTCAGCGACGACACCCCCAACTATGAGCTGACCCGCCCTGCCCCCAGCCCGCCATCGAGCGTGAACTGGCTGGGCACCGATGACCAATCCCGCGACGTGCTGGCGCGGGTGATCTTCGGCGCCCGGGTGTCGATCCTATTTGCCCTGGCCCTCACCGCCATCAGCGCCGCCATCGGCATCGCCGCCGGTGCCTTGCAGGGATATTACGGCGGCTGGGTCGACTTGCTCGGGCAACGAATATTGGAAGTGTGGTCCGGGCTGCCGGTGCTGTATCTGTTGATCATCCTGTCAGGCTTTGTCGAACCGAATTTCTGGTGGCTGCTGGGGATCATGGCGCTGTTTTCCTGGCTGGCCCTGGTGGACGTGGTGCGCGCCGAGTTCCTGCGGGGGCGCAACCTGGAGTACGTCAAGGCCGCGCGGGCGTTGGGCCTGGGGGACGGCAAGATCATCCGCCGGCATATCCTGCCGAATGCGATGACCGCCACCCTGAGCTACTTGCCGTTCATTTTGACCGGGGCGATTTCTACCCTGAGCGCCCTGGATTTCCTCGGTTTCGGCATGCCCGCCGGCAGCGCGTCATTGGGTGAGCTGATCGCCCAGGGCAAGCAGAACCTGCAAGCACCATGGCTGGGGCTGACCGCGTTTTTCACCCTGGCGCTGATCCTGTCGTTGCTGGTGTTTATCGGCGAGGCGTTGCGTGACGCCTTCGACCCACGCTCATGAAGGCCGTTGAGATGACTGAAAACCTGATCGAGATTCGCGACCTGAGTGTCGCCTTCAACGGCCAGACCGTGGTGCGCAAGCTGTGCCTGGACGTGCGCCCCGGCGAGTGCCTGGCGCTGGTGGGCGAGTCGGGTTCGGGCAAATCGGTGACCGCCCATTCGATCCTGCAACTGCTGCCCGAAGCCGGCACCGAAACCACCGGCTCGGTGCGCTATCGCGGCCAGGAACTGCTCGGCGCCACGCCCGCCACCCTGCAAAAACTGCGGGGCAACCGGATTGCGATGATCTTCCAGGAGCCGATGACGTCCCTGAATCCGCTGCACAGCATCGAGAAGCAGATCGGCGAAACCCTGCTGTTGCACAAGGGCCTGGGCGGCAAACAGGCCCAGGCGCGGATCCTCGAATTGCTCGAATTGGTGGGCATCCAGAAGCCCCGGGAACGCCTCAAGGCCTACCCCCACCAACTCTCCGGCGGCCAGCGCCAGCGGGTAATGATCGCCATGGCCCTGGCCTGTGAACCGGAACTGCTGATTGCCGATGAGCCGACGACTGCACTGGATGTGACGGTGCAGCGCAAGATCCTGCTGCTGCTCAAGTCCCTGCAACAACGCCTGGGCATGTCGCTGCTGCTGATCAGCCACGACCTCAACCTGGTGCGCAGCATTGCCCAGCGGGTGTGCGTGATGAAGGCCGGGGAGATTGTCGAACAGGCGGATTGCGAAACCCTGTTCTGCGCCCCGCAGCACCCTTACAGCCGCCTGCTGCTGGATGCTGAACCGGCAGGCATCGTCTTGAATCACGAGGCGCGGGAGACGGTGTTGCAGGTGGATAACCTGAGTGTGCAGTTCCCGCTGGGCGGCGGACTGTTCCGGCGCAAGCAGTACCTGCAAGCGGTGGATGGCATCAGCCTGGAGGTACAGCGCGGCAAGACACTGGGGATTGTCGGCGAGTCCGGCTCGGGCAAATCCACCCTGGGCCAGGCGATTCTGCGGCTGCTGGATTCCAGCGGCGCGATTCGCTTCCAGGGCGAGGCCCTCGACGGCCTGACGCAAAAGCAGATGCAACCGTGGCGCAAGCAGATGCAGGTGGTGTTCCAGGACCCGTTCGGCAGCCTCAGCCCGCGGATGTCGGTGGCGCAGATCATCAGCGAAGGCCTGGAAGTGCATGCGCCGTGCAGCCTCAAGGACCGCGAAGCCCAAGTGATTCGCGTGCTGGAAGACGTGGGCCTGGACCCTGCCAGCCGCCATCGCTACCCCCATGAATTCTCCGGCGGCCAGCGCCAGCGCATCGCCATCGCCCGTGCGCTGGTGCTCAAGCCGGCGCTGATCCTGCTGGACGAACCCACTTCTGCACTAGACCGTACCGTGCAGAAACAGGTGGTCGCCCTGCTGCTTGAGCTGCAGGAAAAGTACGGCCTGACGTACCTGTTTATCAGCCATGACCTGGCGGTGGTGCGGGCCCTGGCCCACGACATGATCGTGATCAAGGACGGCAAGGTGGTGGAACGCGGGCCCAGCGATGAAGTGTTTGCCGCGCCTCAACACCCTTACACCCGGGAACTCCTCGCGGCGGCGCACCCATGAGCACCACTGGCAGCCTCAAGGATTACCAATACGTTCGCGGCCTGGCGATCCAGTCGCTGTTCGAGATCATCGAGCAGTCCAGCGAAGGCACGGTGATTGTCGACGGTGACGCGAACATCGTCTGGATGAACGAGCGCTACGCCAAGCGCTTCGGCCTGAAAAGCGCCGACGAAGCCATCGGGCAACCCTGCGAGCAGGTGATTTCCAACAGCCTGTTGCGCCAGGTGGTGCGTAACGACCAGCCGATATTGCTGGATATTCAGGACACGCCCAAAGGCCCGCTGGTGGTGATGCGCCTGCCGATCCATGACGACGCTGGCAAGGTGATCGGCGCCATCGGGTTTGCGTTGTTTGATGAGCTGCGCAACCTGTCGCCGCTGATCGAGCGTTACCTGAGCATGCAGCAGGAACTGGCTTCCACTCGGTCGCTGCTGAGGTCGCGGCAGAGTAAATACAACTTCGCGCACTTTATCGGCACCAGCGCGGCCAGCCTGGAAGTCAAACGTCGGGCGCGGCGCAGTGCGAGCGCGGAGTCGCCAGTGTTGCTGCTGGGGGAAACCGGGACCGGCAAGGAGCTGCTGGCCCAGGCGATTCATGGTGCATCGCCTCGCGCCCATAAAGCTTTCGTCAGCATCAACAGCGCAGCCATCCCGCATGATTTGCTGGAGGCGGAATTCTTCGGCACCGCGCCCGGCGCATTTACCGGTGCCGACCGCAAGGGCCGCCCCGGCAAGTTGCAGATTGCCCAGGGCGGCACGCTGTTTCTGGATGAGATCGGCGACATGCCGCTACCACTGCAAAGCAAATTGCTGCGGGTGTTGCAGGAGAAGGAGTTCGAGCCGGTGGGCTCCAACGAGATGATCCACAGCGATGTGCGGGTGATTGCAGCCACGTCCATGGACCTGGAAGCGGCAATCAAGCGCGGCGAGTTTCGGGCGGACCTGTATTACCGCCTGAACGTGCTGCCGATCCAGGTGCCGCCGTTGCGCGCGCGGCTGGATGATTTGCCGGCGTTGAGCGAGGCGATTCTGGAGGAGTTGCGCAGCCAGCATGAGCTGGACCGCGAGGCCTTGGCGTTATTGGCGCAGCATGCGTGGCCGGGGAATATCCGCGAGCTGCGCAATGTGCTGGAGCGGGCGGCGCTGTTGAGTGATGACCTGGTGCTGGACGCCAGTGAAATTCGCGCGGCAATTGGTACATTCAGCCCGGTTGAGCAGAGTTCGGTAGAGACCGTTGAGGGCGAGAGTTTCAGCGCGGCCCGGGAGCGGTTTGATCGGCAGGTGATTGGGGCGGCGTTGAAGCACTGTGAGGGGAATGTGGTGGAGGCGGCGAAGCGGCTGGGGCTGGGTCGGTCGACCTTGTACAAGAAAATGGTTGCCTTGGGCATCGCCTAGTCTCCAAAAAGAGACACAATTCCAAATACAGAGAAAATCCAATGTGGGAGCGGGCTTGCTCGCGAATGCAGTGTGTCAGTGCCTGAATTACTGCCTGATACACCGCATTCGCGAGCAAGCCCGCTCCCACATTTGATCTCCAACAGTCTCAAATTCGGGACAAAACTTGAGAACACTCTCACAGATCAAGAATTTCTGTATATATTTCAACAGGTTAATAACTTGGCACACATCTCGCTAAAGCCCCTCCCCACCGCCTCACCCCCACAAAAATAACAATCAGATGGAGACACACCATGAGTGTGATCATTGCCCTCGCCGCTCTGGCGCTGCTGATGCTGGCCGCCTACCGTGGCTACAGCGTCATCCTGTTCGCCCCCATCGCCGCCCTCGGCGCCGTGCTGCTCACCGACCCTTCCGCCGTCGCTCCCGCGTTCACCGGGGTGTTCATGGAGAAAATGGTCGGCTTCCTCAAGCTGTATTTTCCGGTGTTCCTGCTCGGCGCGGTGTTCGGCAAGCTGATTGAAATCTCTGGCTTCTCGCGCTCCATCGTCGCCGCCGCGATTCAGTTGCTCGGCACCCGCCAGGCGATGCTGGTGATCGTGCTGGTGTGCGCCCTGCTGACCTACGGCGGCGTGTCGCTGTTCGTGGTGGTGTTCGCGGTGTACCCGTTTGCCGCCGAGATGTTCCGCCAGAGCAATATCCCCAAGCGCCTGCTGCCGGCGACCATCGCCCTCGGCGCGTTCTCGTTCACCATGGACGCCCTGCCCGGCACGCCGCAGATCCAGAACATCATCCCCAGCACCTTCTTCAACACCACCGCCTGGGCCGCGCCGTGGCTGGGGCTGATCGGCACGATCTTCGTGTTCTGCGCCGGCATGCTGTACCTGGCCCGCCAGCGCAACAAGGCCCAGCGCGCCGGTGAAGGCTATGGGACCGAGCTGCGCAACGAGCCGGAAACCGCCGAAGACATCAAGCTGCCCAATCCTTGGATCGCGCTGTCGCCGCTGTTGCTGGTGGGCATCATGAACCTGTTGTTCACCCACTGGATTCCGCTGTGGTACGGCAAGACCCACACCCTCAGCCTGCCGGGCATGAGCGCGCCGGTGCAGACCGAAGTCGCCAAGCTCACGGCAATCTGGGCGGTGCAGGCGGCGTTGCTGGTGGGGATTATCGTGGTGCTGGTGTTCGGCTTCTCGGCGATTCGCAGCAAGCTCGCCGAGGGCAGCAAGAGCGCGGTCAGCGGCGCGCTGCTGGCGGCGATGAACACCGCTTCGGAATACGGTTTTGGTGCGGTGATCGCCTCGCTGCCGGGCTTCCTGGTGCTGGCGGACTGGCTCAAGGGCATTCCCAACCCACTGGTCAACGAAGCGATTACCGTGACCCTGCTGGCCGGCATCACCGGTTCCGCCTCGGGCGGCATGAGCATCGCGCTGGCGGCCATGTCGGAGAGCTTTATTTCAGCGGCCCATGCGGCCAATATCCCCCTTGAAGTACTGCACCGGGTCGCGGCCATGGCCAGCGGCGGCATGGACACCCTGCCCCACAACGGCGCCGTGATCACGCTGCTGGCGGTCACCGGGCTGACCCACCGCGAAGCCTATAAAGATATTTTCGGCATCACGATCATCAAGACCCTCGCGGTGTTCGTGGTGATTGGTACTTTCTACGCCACCGGCATTGTGTGAGGTTGATATGACGACATTGAACGGCAAGACCGCCCTGGTCACCGGTTCCACCAGCGGCATCGGCCTGGGCATTGCCCTGAGCCTGGCCAAGGCCGGCGCCAACCTGATCCTCAACGGCTTCGGCGATGCCAGCGCGGTGATCGCCCAGGTGCAGGCCTTCGGCGGCAAGGTCGGGCATCATCCAGCCGACGTCAGCGACCCGGCGCAGATCGCCGAGATGATCGCCTACGCCGAGCGCGAGTTTGGCGGCATCGACATTCTGGTGAACAACGCCGGGATCCAGCATGTGGCGCCGGTGGACGAATTCCCGGTGGAGCGCTGGGATTCGATCATTGCGATCAACCTGTCGTCGGTGTTCCACAGCACGCGTTTGAGCCTGCCGGGCATGAAAGCCAAGGGTTGGGGGCGGATCGTCAATATCGCCTCGGTGCATGGGCTGGTGGGTTCGGTGGGCAAGGCGGCTTACGTCGCTGCCAAGCACGGGGTGATCGGGCTGACCAAGGTGGTGGGCCTGGAAACAGCCCAGAGTAATGTCACCTGCAATGCCATCTGCCCGGGCTGGGTGCTGACGCCGCTGGTGCAGAAGCAGATTGATGACCGCATTGCCAGCGGGGTTGACCCGCAGCAGGCGCAGCAGGATTTGCTGGCGGAGAAGCAGCCTTCGCTGGAGTTCGTGACACCGCCGCAATTGGGGGAGCTGGTGCTGTTCCTGTGCAG
Source organism: Pseudomonas sp. IPO3774 (assembly GCF_013386835.1). Taxonomy (NCBI): domain Bacteria; kingdom Pseudomonadati; phylum Pseudomonadota; class Gammaproteobacteria; order Pseudomonadales; family Pseudomonadaceae; genus Pseudomonas; species Pseudomonas sp. IPO3774. Next base: position 35,215 of record NZ_JACAQY010000029.1, on the reverse strand, counting down.
CGAAGCCGGCAGCCAGGTGCGGGGCGCGGCGTGGAATATCGACGGTGGCTGGCTGGCCCAGTAAACGACGATTCCCAAGACACCGCAGCTCAAATGTGGGAGCGGGCTTGCTCGCGAATGCGGTGTATCAGTTAACACATCTGGAACTGACCCACCGCATTCGCGAGCAAGCCCGCTCCCACATTTTGATCGGTGTCGTTAGATAGATCAGATAATAAAAAAGAGATTTCCTGATGTCCGAAATACTCTGGCAACCCTCCCCCGAACGCATCCACAACACCCGGATGGACCAGTTCCGGCGCTTCATCAATGATCGCCATGCCTTGCAGATCAGCGACTACCCGGCCCTGCACCAGTGGAGCATCGACCAGCGCCCGGACTTCTGGCAGTCGATTGTCGAGTTTTTTGAGGTGCAGTTCCGCACGCCGCCCAGCGCGGTGCTGATCGAAGACGCCGAGATGCCCAGCGCCCAGTGGTTTCCCGGCGCTACCCTGAACTTTGCCGAACACCTGCTGCGCCGCCGCGACGATCACCCCGCCGTGGTCGCGATCAGCGAAGACGGCCAGCGCGAGCAACTGACCTACGCCGAACTGGCCCACCATGTCGCCGGCCTGCAACGCAGCCTGCGGGCGGCCGGCGTGGGCGTAGGGGACCGGGTGGCCGCGTGCATGCCCAACACCTGGCAAACCCTGGTGGGCATGCTCGCCACCACCAGCCTCGGCGCCATCTGGTCGTGCTCCTCGCCGGACTTCGGCACCCAGGGCGTGATCGACCGCTTCGGCCAGATCGAACCCAAGGTGCTGATCACCTGCGCCGGTTACCGCTACGCCGGCAAGGTCATCGACCAAAGCAGCAAGCTCAATGAAATCCTCGAACGGCTGCCGTCCCTGCAACAATTGATCATCGTGCCGTATGCCCGCCCGCAAGCCCGGCCCGAGGATTATCAGACCCGGGCCCACGTCGCACTCTGGGACGACTTCTACACCCCCGGCGGCGAGCCCGATTTCGTCGCCGTGCCCTTCGATCAGCCGCTGTACATCCTCTATTCCAGCGGCACCACCGGCGTGCCCAAGTGCATCATCCACGGCACCGGCGGCGTATTGCTCACCCACCTCAAGGAACACGGCCTGCACGCCGACCTGTCGCGGGATGACTGCCTGTTCTACTACACCACCTGCGGCTGGATGATGTGGAACTGGCTGGTGTCGGTACTGGCCATCGGCGCCACGGCGGTGCTGTATGACGGCTCGCCGTTTCACCCCGGGCCGGAACGCCTGATGGACCTGATCGACCAGGAAAAAATCAGCGTGTTCGGCACCAGCCCCAAGTTCCTCGCCACCCTGGAGAAAGCCGGGCTGCAACCGCGGCTGAGCCATGACCTGGGCAGCCTCAAGGGCCTGATTTCTACCGGCTCGCCGCTGTCACCCCAGAGCTACGACTACGTGTACCGCGAGATCAAGCCCGAGCTATGCCTGTCGTCGATGTCGGGTGGCACCGATATCGTGTCCTGCTTCGTGATCGGCAACCCGGTGCTGCCGGTGCGCCGTGGCGAGATGCAGTGCAAGAGCCTGGCAATGGCTATCGAAGTGTGGGACGACCAGGGCCACCCGCTGGTGGGCGAAAAAGGCGAACTGGTGTGCACCCGGCACTTCCCGGCAATGCCCATCGGCCTGTGGAATGACCCGCACCAGGAAAAACTGCGGGCTTCGTATTTCAGCCAGTTCCCCGGCGTGTGGGCCCAGGGCGACTACGCCGAACAGCGACCCAATGGCAGCCTGCTGATCCATGGCCGCTCGGATGCGGTGCTCAACCCCGGAGGGGTGCGCATCGGCACCGCGGAGATCTACCGCCAGGTGGAAAAAGTGCCTCAGGTCCTGGAAAGCCTGGCCATCGGCCAACGCTGGCAGGATGACGTGCGGGTGGTGCTGTTTGTGCGCCTCAACGATGGCATCGAACTGGACGACGGCCTGGAGCAGCAGATCCGCCAGGTGATCCGCGCCAACACCACGCCGCGCCACGTGCCGGCGAAGATCCTCGCGGTGACGGATATCCCGCGCACCATCAGCGGCAAGATCGTCGAGCTGGCGGTGCGCAACGTGGTGCATGGCGAGGCGGTCAAGAACACCGACGCACTGGCCAACCCCGAGGCGCTGGAGCAATTTCGTGATCGCCCGGAGCTGGCAGAAAGATGAAACGTTTTAGCCTTTAAGCACTCATTTGAAGACAAACCCCTCAAGCATGCTATTTTTCGAGGGTGGAAAGCCGGCCCCGGGTCGCGGGATAATCGGCTTTTGTCATTCTTCAAGCGTTACGCGCAGGGCATTTACATGAACGTATCACCCACCGGCAGCGAGGCCGCAGCACTGATTGCGCGGCTGGACTGGGCACGAAGCCCCCTCGGTGACGCCATTGATTGGCCGCAAAGTCTCCGTACCGCCGTCGACATCGTGATCCATTCACCGATGCCGATGCTGTTGCTGTGGGGCGCCGAACTCACCCAGATCTACAACGATGGCTTCGCGATGCTGGCCGGCAACAAGCACCCGGCCGCCTTCGGCCAACCGGCTGACCTGATCTGGCCTGAGCTCAAGCCGTTTACCGACCCGATCTACAGCGCCGTCCTCATGGGCCAGGTGCGCACCTTCACCGAGCAGCGTTTCGTCCTGCAGCGCAACGACCGCGACACCGAGATCTGGCTCGACCTGACCTACAGCCCGATCCGCGACGAGCGTGGCGAGGTCGCCGGGATCCTGATCACCGCCATCGAAACCAACGAGCGCCGGCGCATCGCCCTGGAACTGCAGCAGCGCACCGAGAACAGCCTCAAGGCCCAGCGCAACACCGAGCAACGCCTGCAGCTGGCCCTGGCCGCCACCGATGCCGTGGGCACCTGGGACTGGGATATCGGCGAAGACCGCTTTATCGCCGACGCCCATTTCGCCCAACTGCACGGTGTTGACCCGTGCGACGCCGACCTGCTGCCCATCAGCGACTACCTGCAAGGCGTGCACCCCGAAGACCGTGGCATGGTGGCCCGCAGCATCAAGCACTGCATCACCCACGGCACCGAGTACGCCGAGGAATACCGCCTGCAGCGCGCGGACGGCGAAGTGCGCTGGGTGTTTGCCCGGGGCCGCTGCTACAAGGACCACCATGGCCGACCGGCGCGTTTTCTCGGCGCCGCCCTCGACCTGACCGAACGCAAGCACACCGAACAGGCCCTGCGCCAAAGCCAGACCGAGCTGCAACTGATCATCAACGCCATGCCGGTGTTGATCGGTTATGTCGACCACGAGCAGCGTTTTCGCCTGAACAACAGTGCCTATCTGGAATGGTACGGCATGACCCCGCAGGAGTTGTACGGCAAGAGCATCCGCGAAGTCGTGGGCGACGAAATCTATGCCGGGCGCGTCGACAAGATCGAGGCGGCGCTCAAGGGCAAGGCCTGCAGTTTCGTTACCGTCACCCCGCACCATGACGGGCGGCCACGCCACGCGCTGATGAAGTACCTGCCGCGTTTCAGCGCTGACGGTTCAGTCAACGGTTTCTATATTTTTGTGATCGACGAGACCGAGCGCAAACTGACCGAAGAGGCCCTGCGCCACCTCAACGAAAACCTCGAAGAGCGCGTCAGCCAGCGCACCCAGGCCCTGGCCGAAGCCAACCAGCGCCTGCAAAACGAGATGTTCGAGCGCGAGCGTGCCGAAGACGCCCTGCGCCATGCTCAGAAGATGGAAGCGGTCGGCCAGCTCACCGGCGGCATCGCCCATGACTTCAACAACATGCTCACCGGGATCATCGGCAGCCTGGACCTGATGCAACGCTATATCGCCGCCGGGCGCAGCGACGAGATCGGCCGTTTCACCGACGCCGCCGTATCCTCGGCTCATCGCGCCGCTGCGCTGACCCATCGCCTGCTGGCCTTCTCCCGCCGCCAATCCCTGGACCGCAAGCCGGTCGACCCGAATCAATTGGTGGCGTCCCTGGAAGACCTGTTCCGCCGCACCAAGGGCGCGCACATCGAACTCAAGGTGCAACTGGGCACCGACGTGTGGCCAGTGAACACCGACGCCAGCCAGCTGGAAAACGCCCTGCTCAACCTGGTGATCAACGCCCGCGATGCGATGCCCGACGGTGGGCAATTGTGCATCGAGACCGCCAACAGCTACCTCGACGGCACCGACATCACCACCCTGGAACCGGTCAAGGCCGGCGACTATGTGATGCTCGGCGTGAGCGACAACGGCGCCGGCATGACCGCGAAAATCCTCGCCAAGGCCTTCGACCCGTTCTTCACCACCAAGCCCATCGGCCAGGGTACCGGCCTTGGGCTGTCGATGATCTATGGGTTTGCACAGCAATCCGGCGGCCACGTGACCATCCAAAGCGAACCGGGCCAGGGCACCTGCGTGCGCCTGTACCTGCCGCGCCTGCATGGCACGGCACTGGAGCGGACCACGCCCGCTACCCAGGGCGAAGCCCCGGTAGCGCTGGAAGGCGAAGCCGTGGTGGTGGTCGAGGACGACCCGGCAGTGCGGATGCTGGTGGTGAATGTGCTGGATGAACTGGGCTACACCGCACACCAGGCGGCGGATGCACGGGCGGCGCTGCCGTTGCTGGAGTCCGACTTGCGCGTGGATTTGCTGGTGACTGATGTGGGCTTGCCGGGGATGAACGGCAGGCAACTGGCGGAAATCGCCCGGCAACACCGGCCGGACCTGAAGGTGCTGTTCATGACCGGTTACGCCGAGAAAGCCGCCGAGCGCCAGGGGTTCCTGGAGGAAGGCATGGACATGGTGGCCAAGCCGTTTTCGATTGACCTGCTGGCCAACAAAATCCGCAGCATGATCAGCTCAGAGGCCTGACTTCAGGCATAATCGCGCGCCGTTTCACATCAGGACCGATCAATGAAAGCCCAAGCCCGTCACATTCTGGTGAAAACCAGTGAGGAAGCCGAACAGCTCAAGCAGCGTATTGCCAAGGGCGAAGCGTTTGATGTGTTGGCCAAGAAGTACTCCACCTGCCCTTCCGCCAAGCGCGGCGGTGATTTGGGTGAAGTGCGGCCGGGGCAGATGGTGGGGGTGATTGATGCGGTGATCTTCAAGAAGCCCGTGAAGCTGGTTCATGGGCCGATCAAGAGCAAGTTCGGGTATCACCTGGTGCAAGTGTTTTATCGCGATTGATGGCTGATCGTTCCCACGCTCCGCGTGGGAATGCCTCACCTGACGCTCTGCGTCCGCTCTTGGGACGCAGAGCGTCCCTGGCTGCATTCCCACGCGGAGCGTGGGAACGATCAGCGTTAGTCTCGGGGAATAAGTGCACCCGGCACCTGAATCACCCGGCTCGCCAGCCGATGCCCGGCCAAGGCTGCTTCCTGCGGCGAACCGCCCTTGAGCCGACTGGCCAGGTACGCCGCACTGAACGAATCCCCCGCCGCCGTAGTGTCGACCACCTTCTCCACCACCAGCGCCGGCACCTCGAACCGCTCATCCTCCCAGCGAATCAAACACGCATCCGCCCCGCGCTTGAGCACCACCTCGGCAATCGTCGGGTACGCCGCAAACACCTGCTCGCTGTCTTCATAGCCGAACAACGCCCGCTCGTCATCCTCGGTCAGCAAGGCGATATCCACCTCGGCCAACACCGCGTGATACGCCGCGCGTGCGGCGTCCACGCTGGCCCACAGGCGTGGCCGGTAGTTGTTGTCGAACACCACCTTGCCGCCGCGCTTGCGGGTTTCGACCAGGGTTTCCAGCAGGCGCGCACGGCCCACTTCGCCCAGCACAGCCAGGGTGATGCCGCTGAAATACACCACGTCGTACGTCGGCAACGCTGCCAGGATCGGCTCGGCCGCCGGAGTGGTGAAGCAGTCGCGCACGGCCGCTTCATTGCGCCAGTAGAGGAATTTGCGTTCGCCGTTGGCATCGGTCTGGATGCAGTACAAACCCGGCAGGCGCCCGGGCAGGCGCTGGACCATGCCCAGGCCCAGGCCTTCTTCGGCCCAGTGCTTGCACATGGCATCGCTGAAGCTGTCATCGCCCAGGGCGGTGACGTAGTCGACGGTGCTCGGTTCACCCAGTTCGCGGCGCAGGTAGACGGCGGCGTTCAGGGTGTCGCCGCCGAAGCTTTGTTGCAGGCTGCCGTCGGCGCGGTGTTGCAGTTCGATCATGCATTCGCCGATGAGGGCGATGCGGGGTTTTGTGTTCATGCCTGGGGTCTCTCGATGTACTGGAGGGCCTCTTCGCGAGCAAGCCCGCTCCCACATTTGAATGCATTTCAACTGAAGGAACTCGGTCGAATGTGGGAGCGGGCTTGCTCGCGAAAGGCGCGACTCGGTCTAGAAGCAGGTATGCAGGCTTTCGATCACCTGCAACTGCTCATCCACCAGATTACCCACTTGCCACTTGTCGAAGGTCAGGCACGGGTGGGATGTGCCGAAGGAGATGATGTCGCCAATGCGCAACTCAACCCCCGGTGCGACGACCATGAACGCATGCTGGTCCATCACGGCGGTGACCTTGCACGCGGTCACGTCATCACCCTCGGCTGGCAGCACGCCAGCCTTGTAGCGCTTGAGCGGTACCGGCAGGCCGGCGTCGTAGGCGACGTCGCGCTTGCCCAGGGCGATCACCGCGAAGCCCGGCTCCGGCAGCGATTGCACGTGGGCCCAGACTTCCAGCGCCGGGCGCAGGCCTTCGTTGAGGTCGCTGCGACGGTCCAGTACGCAGCACTGCGCGTCTTTGTAGATGCCGTGGTCGTGAGCCACGTAGCTGCCCGGGCGCAATACGCTGAGGAAGCGGCCAGCGGCGTTCTGGGCTTCGAAGGATTCGGCAATCAGGTCGTACCAGGCCGAACCCGAGGCGGTAATGATGGGCTTGGCCAGGTCGAAGGCGCCGCTGTTTTGCAGGTCGACGGCCAGGCGTACCAGAGAGGCGGCGAATTCGCGGATGCCACTGATGGCGTGCTCGCCATGGATCACCCCTTCGTAGCCTTCGATGCCGGTGAGGGCCAGCGCAGGCTGGGCCTTGATCGCCTTGGCCAGGTCGAGCACCTGTTGTTCGGTGCGGCAACCGCAACGCCCGCCGACCACGCCGTATTCGATCATCACGTTCAAGCGCAGGCCACGGGCGGCGAAGAACAGGCCCAGGTCGGCGACGTTGTCCGGGTGGTCGACCATGCAGTGGAAGTCGAATTCGGGGTCGGCCAGCAGGTCGGCGATCAGCGCCATGTTCGGCGCGCCCACCAGTTGGTTGGCCATCAACACCCGGCGAACCCCACCGGCATACGCGGCGCGGGTCTGCACGGCGTTGGCCAGGGTGATGCCCCAGGCGCCCTGCTCGATCTGCCGCTGGAACAGCGCGGGCATCATGCTGGTCTTGCCGTGAGGCGCCAATTGCGCACCGCTGTTGCTGACGAAATCCTGCATCCAGCGGATGTTGTGTTCCAGGGCGTCGCGGTGCAACACCAGGGCTGGCAGGCTGACGTCACGGACCAGATGTGCACCGATGGCGGCAGCGCCTTTTTCAACGGCATTGAAGGCAGACATAAGGGTTTCCTATTCGTTGATGCGACGGGCCAGGTTGTTCGCACTGTCGATCAGCACCCGGCGGTAGTCGTTGTAGTTTTTGATCGCATCGGCCCGTGGGGCGACGATGCACAGGGTCGCAATGCTGATGCCTTGGGCGTCCCGGACCGGGGCGGCAAAGCAGTGGGTAAAGGTGTCGGCGACACTGTCGAAGGAGAAGAATCCGTCGAGGGTGGCCTGACGGATTTGCCCGAGGAAGGTTTCCAGAGGCAGGCGCTGACCGTCCGGGAGGATGAAGTCGTCGTAGTCGATCAGGTCGATGATTTGCTGGTCGCTCAGGTGGCCCAGCAGCAGGCGGCCGGAGGCGGTCCAGGGGATCGGCGCGTTCTCGCCGATGTCTGAGGAAATGCGGAAATGCCGCTCGCCTTCGCGCATCAGGGCCACGGTGTATTTGCGGCCATTGAGCAGGCACATCTGGGCGGTTTCGTGGGTTTGGCTGACGATTTCCTGCAGGGCGTGGTCGGCTTCGCGGGTCAGGTCGAAATGGCGCAGGTGGGCCTGGCCGAGGAAGTACAGCTGACGGCCGAGGTAGACATGACCGTCCTTGCCGACGGTTTCGAGGATGCGCCGTTCCAGCAGCGAAGCCACCAGTTCGTAGACCGTGGATTTGGGGCTGCCGATGCCGCTGGCGATGTCATTCGGGCGCAGGGGCTGGCCGATTTCCTTGAGGAAATCGAGGATATCGAACGCCCGGTCGAGGCCTTTGGCGCGGCGTTTGATGGTGTCTTCGGTCATGGCAGTCGTCGGTCCCGTTTGAAGATGTAGCTATCAACACAGATCCCCTGTGG
>NZ_JACAQY010000029.1:0-26790 GCF_013386835.1 Pseudomonas sp. IPO3774 | reverse complement strand
CCTGTGGTCTCAAGAGACGGGCATTTAGCCTTTTTTCTTGTAGGCCACGCAATCGATCTCAACCTTGCAATCGACCATCATGTTCGCCTGCACACACGCCCGCGCCGGAGCATGTTCCGGGTTGAAGTATTCGCCGAAGACTTTGTTGAAGCTCCAGAAGTCCCGTGGGTCTTCCAGCCATACACCGACGCGCACCACGTCTTCAAGGGCGTAGCCGGCTTCTTCGAGAATCGCCACCACGTTGCGCATGGTCTGGTGGGTCTGCTCGACGATCCCGCCCGTGATGATTTCACCGTCCACCGCCGGCACCTGGCCCGACACGTACAACCAGCCATCCGCTTCCACCGCGCGGGCGAAAGGACGAGGCTGGCCGCCGCCTGCAGTGGCGCCGGTGCCGTAACGAGTAATGCTCATAATGGATCTCCTGAAGTGATGATTTAAAAACGAATGTTCTTGAGAAATTCCGCCAGTCGCGGCGATTGCGGGCGTTCGAAGATGTCTTTCGGCGGCCCTTGTTCTTCAATGCGGCCCTGGTTCATGAAGACGATCTTGTCCGAGACTTCATAGGCAAAGCGCATTTCGTGGGTGACCAGCAACATGGTCATGCCCTCTTCCGCCAAACCCTTGATCAAGCTGAGCACTTCGCCCACCAGTTCCGGGTCCAGGGCCGAGGTGACTTCGTCGAACAGCATCAGGCTCGGGTTCATCGCAATCGCCCGGGCAATCGCCACGCGCTGTTGCTGGCCGCCCGACAGTTGGCCCGGGAAGTGATTGCGGCGCTCCAGCAGGCCGACACGGTCCAGCCATTTTTCCGCCAGTGCAACCGCTTCGTCCTTGCCCATCTTCTTGACCTTGAGCAGGCCCAGGGTGACGTTCTGCAAGGCGGTCAGGTGCGGGAACAGGTTGAACTGCTGGAAGGCCATGCCGGTCATTGCGCGGTGTTGGGAAATCACCCGCTCCGGGTGCGCACACGCTTGCCGCCGACGTCGCTGTAGCCGATGGATTCGCCGTCGAGGGTGATCTGGCCGCCCTGGAATTCTTCCAGCAGGTTGACGCAGCGCAGCAGCGTGGTCTTGCCCGAACCGCTGGAGCCGATCAATGTCACGACGTTGCCGCGCTGCATGCTCAGGTCGACGCCCTTGAGCACTTCCACCGGGCCGTACTGTTTACGCAGGCCGCGAATGTTCAGCAGTGGCTGGCTTTCTTTTGAGAGTTGGTTCATGGCAACGCCACCCGCTTTTCAATGTAACGCCCCAACAATTCGATGGCGTAGTTGATGACAAAAAACATAAAGCCTGCAAACAGGTAGAACTCCAGGGTCATGAACGTCCGGGCGATGACCTGTTGGGTGCTGAGGAGCAGCTCGGCCACACCGATCACCGACAGCAAGGTGGAAGCCTTGACGATTTCGGTGGACGAGTTGACCCAGGTCGGCAGGATCTGCCGCAGCGCCTGGGGTAACAGCACGTAGCCCAGGGATTGATAGAAGGTCAGGCCGATGGCCTTGCCCGCTTCCAGTTGCCCCTTGGGAATGGCCTGCAATGCACCGCGCACGATTTCCGAAACGTGAGAGCCGCAGAACAGCGTCAGGCCCACGGCACCGGCTTGGAACGCAGTGATCTGCCAGCCAAGCGCCGGCAGCATGTAGAAGCACGCCAATACCAGCACAAATACCGGCGTACCGCGGATCAGGTCGACGTACAGGCGAAACGGTGCGCGCATCCAGAATTTGCCGTAGGTCAGTACCAAGCCGGCGACGATGCCGATCAGGGTGCCGAAGATAATGGCCAGGGCCGAGCAGTAGACGCTGGTCTGGAACCCCGCCCAGAGGGTTTCCCGGGCGATCCACAACTCATGCAGCCAGCTGGGGGATTCGTACATGGGCGCTCCTTAGCGGCGAATTGCCAAACGCTGTTCCAGGTAACGGAGCAGCATGGCAATGAGGTAACAGGCAGCCACGTAGAGCGCGGTCGTGACCATCCAGGTTTCAATCACCCGGTAGCTTTCGACGTTGATCTTGCGGGCGTAATAGGTCAGCTCCGGCACCGCGATGGCGGCCGCGAGGGAGGTGTCCTTGAACAGCGAAATGAAATTGTTCGACAGCGCCGGCAGCACGTTGCGCAGCATCACCGGCACGGTGATGTACGCGCGGATACGCCATTCGCCCAGGCCAATGGCCAGGCCCGCTTCACGCAACCCCTTGGGAATGTTCAGCAGGCCTGCGCGAAAGACCTCGGTGAGGTAGGCACCGGCGTACAACGACAGGGTGATGATGAACGAAGGGATCTTGTCCAGCCGGATACCCAGGCTGGGCAAGGCGAAGTAGATCAACAGGATCAGCACCAGGATCGGGGTGTTGCGGATCACCGTCACATACACCGAGGCCACGATGCGCAGCGCACGGTGTTTGGACAGCATCGCAAACGCCATCAACAGGCCGATCACGCAACCGATGGCGATGGACAGCAGTGCCAGTTCAAGGCCGAGGCCGAGCCCCGCCAGCAAGCTGGGGAAATCGCGCCACACAGCGGCAAAGTTCAACTGATAGTTCATGGTCGGCAGTACCTGATTGGGGCGCCTTCAGCGACGCCCCAGGGTTTACGAATTACTTGAACTCAACCGGGAAACCGATCGCAGGCTCTGGCAGGTCCACACCGAACCATTGCTTGAACGAGGCCTTGTACATTGGGAATTCCACACCGGTCATGGCTTCATGCAGGGCGGTGTTGACGAAGTTCAGCCAGTCCTGGTCGCCACGCTTGACGGCGCACGCATAGGTTTGCGGGCTCCAGGCGTAGCTCGGGCTGCGGTAGCGGCCCGGGTTTTGCACCATCAGGTACTTGACCGAGGACTGGTCGGTGGCGGCGGTGTCGGCACGCCCGGAGTTCACGGCCTGGTACATCAGGTCGACGCTGTCGTACTGGTCGACCTTGGCTTTGGGCAATGCCTGGTGCACCAGTTCTTCGGCGTAGACGTTCTGCAGCACGGCCACGGTGACGCTGTCGCCAGCGGCTTGCAGGTCTTCGATCTCTTTGTATTTGCTGTTGGCCGGCAGCAGCAGGCCCACGCCTTCGCGGTAGTACGGCAGGGTGAAGGCCACTTGCTGCGCGCGGCTGGCGGTAACGGTGATGAACTGGCAGCTCATGTCGACCTTGTCGGTCAACAGGTTGGGAATGCGGGCATCGGAAGACTGCACCACGTATTCGACTTTGCTCGGGTCATTGAACAGACCCTTGGCCACGATGTGGCCGATGTCGATGTCAAAACCCTGCAACTTGCCATCCGCTCCCTGGAAGTGCCACGGCGCATTGGTACTGCCTGTACCCACGATCAGGTGCCCACGCTTGAGCACTGTATCGAGCTTGCTGTCCGCCGCCTGCACTACGCTGGCGAGGGAAGCCGATGCGGCGAAGAGAAAAACACACGCTTTGAACACGGAAGGTCGGTGATGCATGACAAGCACTCCAGGGATTGTGTATTCCGCTATACCGGAACTTAGTATGTAACAACGGAATAGACAGCAGAAAGTGTGCCACACGCAGTAACAGAAAAATATTTCTGGATTAATTTCTTTTTAAATCAACGGGATAGATTTTTATCAGCGATAAGGCACTGGGCCAGCCGCTGCAATCAGGTTGCTACCGTTGGCTACACACCGGGGTGACAGGCCACATTTGGGTGCGGGGGCGGGTCGTTACCGTGCACGAAAGCGGTGCAGTGGCCGGATGGAAGAATTCCGTGGCTGGGCTAGTCTTGGCAGATGATCGAGCCCCCCAAGGAACGCTTTCAGATGAAGATCAGTCTTGTCCTTATGTTGTTGTCGCTGGCATTTGCCACCCAGGTGTTCGCCAAGGATGACCGGCGCGAATGCAAGGCCGAGCTGGTCAGGCTGAAGGCGGCGTTCAGTACGAACTACACCACGCAGAATCATCATGGGTATCGCAGGGCCAAGGATGCCAAGGATCAGGGTGACTATAAGCAGTGCGTGGGGTTGGCGAAGAAGGCTCGGGAGCGGGCGGAGCGCTGAAGGCTTTGGGGCTGCTGCGCAGCCCAGCGGGAGCAAGCTCCCTCGCCACAATGGGCCAGTTGGAGGTGGGTACCTGTTAGTTTTGACAGTAGACGGTTTTGATCGCCGGGATTAGCGTGGGCCAGGCCTTTCGCTCAAGGAGATCATCATGGGAATTGCAACGGCGGTGATTGCCGATGCCGAGCAGTATCAGCAGTTGCTCAAGACGCATAGAACGGTGTTCATGCTGTTTGTTTCGCAGCACTGCCCGGCCTGCGGGGAAGCCGGGCCACTGTTTGAACGGATTGCCGGGAAATACGCCAGCTCCGTGAAGAGCCTGGTGCTCGACACTGCCCGAACCCCGAGGCATCCCGAGGTTACCGGCACGCCTACCCTGCTGGTTTTCGAGAATGGCGAGATGATCAATAAGCTGGAGGGGTTCGACGAAAAAACGCTGAGGGAGACGTTCGCCAGGACCAGAATCAGTCCTCCAACATCAACCGCGCCGTACCCGAAACCCGAATCGAGGCACCCTTTTCATCGGTGATCTGCGCCTGCAGGCGCGAACGGCTGCCCATGTCCTCGCCTTGAATGATGTCGATGCGCCCGTTGTGCGGCCAGCCCAGGTCCCGCAGGTAGCCGGCAAAGGCAGCGGTCGCGGCACCGGTGGCCGGGTCTTCGTACACGCCGCCCACCGCAAACGGGTTGCGGGTGTGAAACAGTGTCGGGCTTTCGGCAAACACCAGCACCACGGTACCCAGCCCGGCGTCGGTCATGTAGCGGCGACCGGCCTCCAGTTCATAGTGCATCTGGCTGAGTTTGGCGCGGCTGTCGAGCGCCAGCACCAGGTGGGAGATGCCGGCATGGATGATCGCTGGCGGAATGCTTGGGTCCAGGTCATTGCGGGTGTAACCGAACAGGGTCAGGCCCGCGTCCACCAGGGCATCGTTGGCCGGTGCGCTGCGGGTTGGCGGGGATTGCAGCGCGGCCTCGATCAGGTCGCCTTCGCTGCGGCCGCTGACGGAAATATCGCCGTTGTTCAACGCCAGGTGGAATTCGCCATCGCCCAGCGCCAGGCTCAAGGCCGCACCGAGGGCGATGGTGGCGTGCCCGCAAAACGCGACTTCGGACTCCGGCGCGAAGTACCGCACGCGCCAGCCGTCATCCTGCGGGCAGGCGAATACGGTTTCCGAAAACCCGACTTCGTGGGCGATACGCTGCATTTCTGCAGCTTCCGGCAGGCTGTCACCGATCCAAACACCTGCAGGGTTACCGCCCTGGTTGCCGTCACAGAATGCAGAAATCTTAAGCACGTCCAAAGTCATTCGGGTAACCCTTCCTTAACGGTTCAGTGAGCGGCGATGCTATCCAAAGGCCAGCCCAGCGTCGAATGAAATTCACCCGTTAAAGAGGGGCCAGCAACACCTGCGTGACCCGCCGCTCCTCCACCGCCGCCACGGTCAGGCGCCAGCCTTCATGTTCCAGGCTGTCACCGACCACCGGCAGTCGATCCAGCAGGCTCATCACCAGCCCGGCCAGGGTCTGGTAATCCTCCGTCGCCACAGCCTTGAAGCCGGTGCGCTGGCGGATCAGGTTGAGGTTCAAGGCGCCATTGACGCGAAAACCACCCTCCTCCTCGACGATATCCGGGCCTTCGACCTCACTCGCATCCGGCAACTCACCGGCGATGGACTCGAGGATGTCGGTCATGCTCAACACCCCGATAAAGTCGCCGAATTCGTTGATCACGAAGGCAATGTGAGTCGACTCCTGACGCATCTGCTCCAAGGCATTGAGAATCGAAAAACTCTCCAGCAAGTTGACCGCCCGGCGCGCCAGGTGCTCCAGGTTCGGCTCGTTACCGGCCAGGTATTCCTTGAGCAACTCCTTCTTGTGCACAAAGCCCAATGGCTCGTCGACATTACCGTTGCGGATCAAGGGCAGGCGCGAGTAAGACGAATGCATCAGTTTCAGGCGGATAGTGTCGGGATCGTCCGACAGATCTATTGAGTCCACCTTCGCCCGAGGCGTCATCAGCGTACGGATCGGGCGTTCAGCCAGTTGCAGCACGCCACTGATCATCACCCGCTCGCGCCGATCGAACAGCGGCCCGCCGTTGGCATCAGCGTTATCCAGCAGGTCGGCGACCTCTTCACCTATCTCCTCCACTGCCAGATTACGCCCGCCGAGCAAACGCATTACCGCATGGGCCGTGCGCTCACGTCTCGGCAGCGTGCCCTGGGCCGACTTCTTGCGGCGCGACCGGGCGATCTGGTTGAACAGCTCGATCAGGATCGAGAAGCCGATGGCCGCGTACAGATAGCCTTTGGGAATGTGGAAGCCCAGGCCTTCGGCCGTCAGGGCAAAACCGATCATCATCAGGAAGCCCAGGCACAGCATGATCACCGTCGGGTGGGCGTTGACGAAACGGGTCAGCGGCTTGCTGGCAACGATCATCAGGCCGATGGAAATGATCACCGCGATCATCATCACCGCCAGCTCATCCACCATGCCCACGGCGGTAATCACCGCATCGAGGGAGAACACCGCATCCAGCACCACAATCTGCGCAACGATCGGCCAGAACATCGCATAGGCCACGTTGCCAGTGCGCTGAGCCACATGCCCCTCAAGGCGCTCATGCAATTCCATGGTGGCCTTGAACAACAGGAACACACCACCAAACAGCATGATCAAGTCACGGCCCGAGAAACTCTTGTCGAACACCTCGAACAGCGGTTGGGTCAGGGTCACCAACCAGGAAATACTTGCCAACAGGCCCAGACGCATCAGCAACGCCAGGGACAAACCGATCAGACGCGCACGGTCACGCTGCTCCGGCGGCAGCTTGTCCGCCAGGATCGCGATAAACACCAGGTTGTCGATGCCCAGCACCAGCTCCAGCACAATCAAAGTCAACAGGCCGAGCCAGGCCGTTGGATCCGCTAACCATTCCATTTTTCAGTATCTCTTCAAGTTTTTCAGAATGCCGGGCACGGCAACGCACGGTCGAGGGACCGGGTAAGGGTAGGCAATCGGAAGACGGGGTGCCTGGCCTGGAGGCAGGCGATCAGCGGGAACAGCGACAGTGCATGTCTTGAGGAAAGACGACTGGGAGGCTCCGAGAGGGTGTTCATGCAGGTCCTGTTGTGGGAAAGGGACTTGAATCGTACAGGCGAAACGGGAATTTCCTACAATCTAAAATTATTACAAGATCTGTAGGATCAAGCATTCTGATATTAGGGAGAATGTCGTGAGCCAACAATTTTTCACTATGGTTGGGACAGCCCATAACAAATTTTGAGCATTTGATCGTTCCCACGCTCTGCGTGGGAATGCATACCGTGACGCTCCGCGTCACCCTCGCGCCGGACTTCAGCCAGGCTTGTAGCATCAAGCTTTATCGTCGGGCAGATCAACACGATCTTGCTGCTCTTCACTGATCAGGTATTCAAGAAACGCGGTATACGTCGGCCATGAATCCGGCGCAGTCAACAAGGCCTCCCTACCCAGGCGGCACACATCCACGTCATCACACCAAATCACCCGACCGCCTCCGCCCGAGCAATCCATCACGATCAAACTGGCCGGCGGCTGGGCTAATACCAAAAACTGCCGCGCAAGCCCGGCACGCTCTCGAAGACTTCTGGTTTCGTCCAGGACATTCGGCGCAGGCGCCCACCCTATTGCGTGCAAGGGCAAAACGTAGATTCCAGAGCCATCGAAGAACTCGGCAGCCTCACGAAAATCATCCGCAAGCTCCAGGCCAAGGTGGCTCTGCACCTCATCAAGAAACCCAGGCTCAACGGCGCGCGCGCCATTCAAAAGCAAACATTGCTGCCGGATCATTGCTAACGTGGACATCAACACCCGCCCTCGCGTCTAGAGATTTGCCCGCGTGCCAAGAAAGCGCAGATAGCGCCCATCCTCGTTGTCAAAGATCTCGGCCCCTGCGCCCATGTATGCCCGCATCAATTCATCGGCGGCCTGATCATCGTGGCCCTGATCCAGCAAAACCTGCCCCAGGCGCAGATGTAAAAACGGATTTCCGAGACCGCCCGGACAGGTCATCGCATAGTCCAAGGCATCCCGGGCTGAGCCGTTGAATCCGGATAAAAAGCATGCATCAGCGATGGCAGCCAATACCCAGGTGGAGGCTTCCCAATCATTTTTCGGCTCGGGGATCAAGATCCAGGCCTTGTTGTATTGCTCGATGGCCTCTTCATAACGGCCGTCATCGGCCAATTGATCACCTGCACTGCATAACGACTGGATCTCTTCGTGCAGCGACGCTGCAAGCTCAGTGGTCATGAGGACTCCTCCAGAGATCCATCTGCATCCCAGAACGACCACAGCCCAACTTCCTGGCCACGCTCATAAACGCCCTGCGCCGCCACCTGTCCATTGTCGTGATAGTCCCGCCAGTCGCCGTGTTCGGCGCCATCCACGTAATTCCCCTCGGAAGCCAGGTTGCCGTTTGGGTGGTAGGCGCGAAAAAGCCCATGTCGAATCCATTGCGTGCCGTCCTCGGACAGGTAACGCGAATACCTGAATCGAACCTCACCGGTCTCGTAGGGAATTTCCGCTATGTGTAACGCGTCTGGTTTTTCGTCCATGGCAAACCTGCTGCGGTGTGTTGATGTGCTTTCAGACTCTGTTGAGAAAACTGACTTTAGCCGGCGTTGTACCTTTATGCCCGTTATTCAGAACGGCCCTTTCGTCATCACCCGCTCATCAATGAAGCTACGTAACATCGCAATCCGCTGCGTATAGACTTTGCTCAGGCAACTGACTTGGGCGCCGCAGGTATGCCGTTGCTTGAGCCACACAGCCTGATCATCCATCAACGAACCGCGCCCGCCCATGGCCATGAAGTGCCGGTTGAGGTCATAAAGCAGCGCCATGGTCACGTCCTGATCATTCAGGGAGCGCGTGGCACAGATGGTTTTCTCGTCAGCCGCCTTCGCCCGGTCACAGTCAAAACTGGCCGCCAGGCTTGCAGGGCTGAGCCACAACACAGAAAACCCGGCGAGCACTGCGAATACCGCCGGTTTAATCAAACGAACTGCCATGAAAATTACCTCCTACAGAGGGCTACGCGCCACACCCTGCCCAAACCGATAAATCGCCAGGCAATACCCAATCAACGCCACCGCTGCCAGCAACCCGCCCGCCGCGCCGATCCAGGCAAAACCAAAGTGGCTGCCCACCCAACTGCCCATCAACGCCCCACCGCCAATACCGATGTTGTAGATCCCGGAAAACATCGCCATCGCCACATCCGTGGCATCCGGCGCCAGCACCAGCACCTTCGATTGCAACGCCAGGCCAAAACCCATGATGGCCATGCCCCAGAACACACTCAGGGTCACCAGGTACGACACCTCGCCACTCAACGGCAGCAACAACGCCAGGCACAGCGCCAGGATAGTCACCGCGCTGATCAGGAACCGGTGCGGATTAAACCGATGCACCAGGCTGAACAACAACGAACCAATAATTCCCGCGCCGCCAAACACCAGCAGGATCAGGGTCACCGTATTGCCACTCATACCGGCAACACCTTCAACAAACGGCTCAACATAACTGTAGGCAGTGAACTGCGCCGTCACCACCATCGCCGTCAGCACATACAACGCCACCAGCGCCGGGCGCTTGAACAACAGCGGCAAGCTGCGCAGCGAACCGGAGTTCTGGCTCGGCAGCAGCGGCAAGGTGCGCGCCAGCCAGAACACCAGCCCGGCGGCAAACGCGCCGATCACCAGGAAGGTGGTGCGCCAGCCCATGGCTTCGCCCAGCAAGCGGCCGAGCGGGATACCCAGAACCATCGCCAGGGAAGTACCGGTAGCCAGCAACCCAAGGGCCTGCACCTGCTTGCCCTCCGGCGCCAAACGCACCGCGAGGGAGGCAGTAATCGACCAGAACAACGCATGGGACAGGGCAATGCCGACCCGGCTGAGCATCAGGATGCCAAAGCTGGTGGCCACGCTGGACAGGATATGGCTGGCGATAAACATGCCGAACAGCACGATCAGCAGCTTGCGCCGCTCGACGTTACGGGTCAGCAGCATCACCGGCAGCGAGGTCAGGGACACGATCCAGGCATAGATGGTCAGCATCAGGCCGACGCTGGCGATGGGCATGTCGAAGCTCGCGCCGATGGCACTCAGCAGGCCGACCGGTACAAATTCGGTGGTATTGAAAACGAAAGCGGCCAACGCGAGAGCGAAGACCGGTTGCCAGTTGGCTTGAGGTGTTGCGGCGGAAATGCTCATTGACAGGTCGTCGTACTCGTTTGCGCGCAGATCAAGCCGGCCCGATGCCGGGCCTTGAGCCGCGCGCAAAAAATAGTAACACGACGATTCAGGGATCGACTTGCCCCATCAGCTCGGGAATCGACTCAGGACGCTTGGCATAGCGCTGGGCCAGCGCCGCGCAGACCATCAACTGGATCTGGTGAAACAGCATCAGCGGCAAGATCAGCACCCCCATGCTCGCCCCGGCAAACAACACCTGGGCCATCGGCACACCGGTGGCCAGGCTTTTCTTCGAGCCGCAGAACAGAATGGTGATCCGGTCTTCCTGGCTGAAGCCAAAAGCCTTGCCCAGCACCGTGGACGCCACCAGTACCAGCGCCAGCAACACACAGCACGCCACCACCAGGCCACCCAGTTCCCACAACGGAATCTGGTGCCAGATGCCCTCGTTGACCGCTTCGCTGAAGGCGCCGTAGACCACCAGCAAAATCGACCCCTGGTCGACGAACTTCAGCCAGGATTTGTTACGCCCTACCCACTCGCCGATCCAGCGACGGGCGATTTGCCCGGCGATGAACGGTAGCAACAATTGAACACTGATTTTCAGGATCGCATCGACGGTGGAGCCGCCATCGCCATGCACATTCAGCAGCAACGTCACCAGCAATGGCGTCAGGAAGATCCCGAACAGGCTCGACGCCGCCGCGCTGCAAATCGCCGCCGGGATATTGCCCCGGGCCAGGGAGGTAAAGGCAATCGCCGACTGCACGGTGGCGGGCAACGCACACAAATAGAGCATGCCCATGTACAGGTCTTTACCGATCAGCGGCGACAACACCGGCTTGAGCGCCAGGCCCAGCAACGGAAACAGCACGAAGGTCAGGCTGAACACCAGCAGGTGCAGGCGCCAATGACCCGCACCGGCAACAATGGCCTGGCGCGACAGTTTCGCGCCGTGCAGGAAAAACAGCAGCGCGATGGCCAGGTTGGTCACCCAGCCAAAGGCCACGGCGGTCTGGCCGCTGGCGGGCAGCAGGGACGCGAGGATCACCGTGGCCACCAGGGTCAGGGTGAAGTTGTCAGGTAAAAAGCGTGGGCGGGTCATAGGCCAATCTTCCAGGGGTTGCCAAGAGCATCGTCGCGACTCTAACGTAACGGCTTGTTACCGACTAACGCCAATGAGCCAGTAAATGCCGCCAAAAGGACATGACAAAACCGTGCGCCGCAGCGTGCCCGGGCTTTCCAGCCTGCCCAGGCCGGTGTATGGCCGCACCGAATCCCTGCCCAACCGCGCGCTGACCCGCCGCCATAGTCACCCGTGGGTGCAGTTGTCCTACGCAATATCCGGGGTGCTGGAGATCCAGACCAGCGTAGGACGCTTCGTCGCGCCACCCCAGCGGGCCGTGTGGATACCGGCCGGCATGCCACACCGGGTGTTCAGTTCGCCCCATACCGAGATGCGCAGCCTGTACCTCGATTGCAGCGTCACCGCCTGGGCGGCCGACCGCTGCCAGGTGCTGGCGGTGAGCAGCCTGTTGCGGGAGTTGATTCGCAGCTTCAGCGAATTGCCGGTGGAATACGCCGAGGATGGCCCGGATGGACGGCTGGCCCAAGTGGTGCTGGACCAACTGGCCGCCGCGCCCCAGGTCGACCTGATGTTGCCGCTGCCCGCCGACAGCCGCTTGCGGCAGATTTACCGCAGCCTGAACCTGCACCCGGAGCAGCAAACCACCCTGGGGCAGTGGAGCCAGAAACTGGCGGTCAGCGAGAAAACCCTCAGCCGGCTGTTCCTGAGCGACACCGGCCTGACCTTCCGTGCGTGGCGCCAGCGCCTGCGATTGTTGAGCGCCCTGCCCGCCCTGGAACAAGGCGAACGCGTGACCGATGTGGCGCTGGCCTGCGGCTACGAATCCACCTCGGCCTTCATCAACGCCTTCCGCCAGCAGTTCGACGCCACACCGGGCGAGTTCTTCCGCTGACCATCAGACAAAGAAGCTCCAGAGCGAAAACTGGATTTCCTATGGGAACTGGTTCCCCTGTGGAAACTCGGTCCTCTGTGGGAGCTGTCGAGCTTTAGCGAGGCTGCGATGGCGGCCTGACTGTCGACATCTCTATTGCCTGACAGGGCCTCATCGCAGCCTCGCTAAAGCTCGACAGCTCCCACAGGGAACCCAGTTGAACAGTTAAACCTCGCTCACTCCCCCGCCTTGGCCAACACCGCCTGCAACAACACATCCGCCCCCGCCGTCGACCACTGCGGATGAATCTCCTCCGCCTCGTTATGGCTCAGCCCCTCCACACACGGCACAAAAATCATCGCCGTCGGCGCCACCCGGTTCAGGTAGCAGGCATCATGCCCGGCCCCGGAAATCATGTCGCGATGGCTATACCCCAACGCTTGCGCCGATGCCCGCACCACCTCCACACACTCAGGGTCGAAGGCAATCGGCGCGTACTGGAAAATCTGCTTCACGCTGTGCTGCAAACCAATCCCCTCGGCAATCCGCGCCACCGCCGCGTGCAACTGCCGATCCTGATACCCCAGCACCGCTTCATCCGGATGCCGAAACTCCACACTGAAAAACACCCGCCCCGGCACCACGTTGCGTGAATTGGGGAAGATATTCGCCATACCCACCGTCGCCCGCCCTTCGGCGCCCTGCTCCAGGCCAATCTGATTGACTGCCTCCACCACCCGGGCAAATCCGAGCAATGCATCGAGCCGGTGATCCATCGGCGTCGTCCCGGCATGAGCGCTGCGCCCGCTCAGTTCCACTTCATACCAGCGCTGGCCCTGGGCGCCGGTGACCACACCGATGGTCAGGCCCTGTGCCTCAAGAATCGGCCCCTGTTCGATATGCAGCTCAAACGCCGCATGCACCGCCTGGCCACCCACCGGATGCGCACCGGCATAGCCAATCTGCTGCAACGCCTGGCCGATGGTGATCCCGGCCTTGTCTTCCCGGGACAGGCCGTACTCCAGGTCAAACACCCCGGCATACACCCCCGAGGAAATCATCGCCGGCGCAAACCGCGAGCCTTCTTCGTTGGTCCAGTTCACCACTTCGATTGGCCGCTCGGTCTCGATCCCCAGGTCATTCAAGGTGCGCAGCACCTCCAGCCCGGCCAGCACGCCGTAGATACCGTCGTACTTGCCGCCCGCCGGCTGGGAATCGCCATGGGAACCGGTCAGCACCGGGGCCAGGTGATCCTGGCGCCCGGCGCGACGGGCAAAGATATTGCCCATGGCATCCACCCGAATGCTGCAACCGGCCGCCTCGCACCATTGCACAAACAGGTCGCGACCGCGGCGGTCCTCATCCGTGAGGGCCAGGCGCGAGACCCCGCCCTTTTCGGTGCCGCCGATCTGCGCCATTTCCATCAGCGAGCCCCACAGGCGCTCGCCATTGACCCGCGCCAAGTCGTTCATGAACGCGGCTCCCGGGGTTTGGCCCGGTAGCGGAAGTCACAGTGATGGGCACCGCCCATGATGGTCTGGGTGCGGGTCAGCTTGATGTCCGGGTTGTAGCCGACGATAAACAGTTCGTCGCGGTTGCAGGACAGCAAGTGACCGATCTCGCCCAGGCCCATCTCGTGATACATCTCGGCATAGCGGCAGCGCTTCACGTCATAGTCGTAGTGCTCGGCGTCGCTGGCGATGATCTCGACCTTCAGCGCATCGTCCTTTTCCCAGAGCACTTGCAGCTCGACAAAGCTCTTGAGGTCGGCGCCCTGCTCTTCCAGCTCGGCAAAGTGCTTGCCGGCCTGGATCGCTGCATTGCCCACCGCCTCGCCGATCACCGCCGCCGCAAAGTCCTTGCCCTGCTCGCGCACCAGGATCTCGTAGATCGGCTTGATGATTTCGGCTTCGATCCGCCGCCGGGCCAGGATGCCCAGTTCACCTTCCAGCTTGCTCATTGTGTGCCTCCGTCAGCTCCACAGAATTCGTTTACTTGCCGCCCGCCACACTCACTGGCTGCCACTGATTGCCCTTGACCTGATACACGGTGAACGACGGCTTCTTCAGGTTGCCCTCGGCATCAAACGCAATGGTCCCGGTCACGCCCTGATAGCTGATGGCGCGCAGCACCGGCAGGTACTTTTGCGGGTCCACCGAGTCGGCCTTCTCGATCGCCGCCACCAACACCCCGACACCGTCATAGGCAAACGGCGCGTGCAGTTCGATCGGCGCCTTGTAGCGATCCTTGTAAGCCTGCTCGAACGCCTTGCCACCCGGCATCTGCGCCACCGCCAGGCCCGGCTCCAGGGCAATCACGCCCTCGCCTTCGTTCTGCGCCAGTTGCAGGAAGGTCTGGCTGACAAACCCACCGGCCCCCATCAGCGGTGCCTTGATACCCAGTTGCTTGATACGCCTGGCCAAAGGCGCGGCCTGGGAATCGACGCCACCAAAGAAAATCAGGTCCGGGTTCTGGCTTCGGATATTGGTCAGCACTGCGCTGAAATCGATGGTCTTGTCGTCGACGTATTCACGAGACACCACCTTGGCGCCACCGGCCTCGATGGATTTGACGAACTGGTCCGCCAGGCCCTGGCCGAATGCGGTGCGGTCGTCGATCACCGCAATGCGCCGGGCCTTGAGGGTGTTCAAAGCATAGTCGCCGGCCACCTGGCCGCCATCGTCGTCATGGCCCATGATCCGGAAGCTGGTGTCGAAGCCCTGCTGGGTATACGCGTGCCCGGTAGCAACCGGGGCGACTTGCGCGATACCTGCATCGTGATAAACCCGCGCCGCCGGAATGCTGGTGCCGGTGTTCCAGTGGCCAACCACGCCCACCACGCCTTCGTCCACCAGGCGCTGGGCCACGGTGACGGCGGTGCGCGGGTCGGACTGGTCGTCCTCGGACAGCAGCTTGAAGGTCACCGCCTCACCGTTGATTCTCGGGTGCTTGCCGTTGGCCGCGTCGATGGCCAGTTGCGCGCCGTTTTCCAGGTCCTTGCCGATCCGCGCCGACGGGCCGGTCAACGGCCCGGCCAGGCCGATCAATACGGTCTGGTCGGCCTGGGCCATGGCACTCGCCAGGCTGCTCAGGGCCAGGCCGATCACTAGGGTGTGCTTGAAAGTCTTCATCAGTGGTTCCTGTTTCTTTACGGGCTGGTCGGAACACGCCGGGCGTCCGGTAGCGTCAGGGTTGATTCATTCACCGAGGTAGGCACTGCGCACCTCGGGGTGGTCGAGCAATTCATGGGACGGGCCAGTGAGGCTGATGCGCCCGGTGTCCATCACATAGGCACGGTCGGTGACCTGCAGCGCGAGCCGGGCGTTCTGCTCTACCAGCAGCAGGGTCATGCCCTGGCGGCACACGTCGTCGATCACCTGGAAGATCTTCTCCACCATGATCGGCGCCAGGCCCATGGACGGTTCGTCCAGCACCAGCAAGCGCGGCTTGGAGAGCAGCGCCCGGGCCAGCGCGAGCATCTGTTGCTCGCCACCGGAGAGCAGGCCGGCGGACTGCTGCAGGCGCTCCTCCAGACGCGGGAAGTGCTCGAACAACTGGCGGATCTCGCGGTTCACCTGCTCGCTGTCACGACGCAGGAAGGCTCCGGCCTGGAGGTTTTCCAGGACGCTCATGCGCGCAAAGATCCCGCGCCCTTCCGGTACCATCGCAATGCCCTGGCGCAGCAATTGGTCCGGCGCCTGGCCGAGGATCGAACGCCCGGCGAAGTGAATCTGCCCCGCCGCTGCCGGCAGTAATCCGGTCAGGGCCTTGAGACTGGAGGTCTTGCCGGCACCGTTGGCGCCGATCAAGGTCACTCGCTCGCCTTCGCCGATGTGTAAATCCAGGGACTTGACCGCTTCGATGGCGCCGTAGCGCACCTGCAAGCCGTCGACTTTCAATAAAGGTTCAGACATGGGCGCTGGCTCCCAGATAGGCCTGGATCACCGCCGGGTCGCGGCGCACCTCGGCAGGCGCGCCCACCGCGATCACCTGGCCGTAATCGAGCACGCTGATGCGGTCGCACACCCCCATCACCAGCTTCACGTCGTGCTCGATCAGCAGCAGCGTGTGGCCGTCGTCGCGGATCTTTTCCAGCAGGCCGCGCAGTTGCACTTTCTCGGCAGCGTTCATCCCGGCGGCCGGCTCGTCGAGGGCCAGCAAACGTGGTTCAGTGGCCAGGGCCCGGGCGATTTCCAGTCGGCGTTGATGGCCGTAGGACAGGCTGTCGGCGCGGTAATTGGCGAACCCCGCCAGCCCGACATACGCCAACAGGCGATGGGCATGGGCGCGGGTTTGCGCTTCTTCTTCCCGGGCTCGACGATGGCGACTCAAGGCGGCCCACACGCCATTGCGGGTGCGCACATGGCGGCCGACCATGACGTTTTCCAACGCGCTCATGGTGTTGAACAGGCGGATATTCTGGAAGGTCCGGGCGATGCCGGCCTGGGCCACCTGGTGCACGCTGGCCGGCTTGTAGTCCTTGCCGTCGAGCTGGAAGCGCCCGGAATCCGGGGTATACAGGCCGGTCATCACGTTGAAGAAGGTGGTTTTGCCGGCGCCATTGGGGCCGATCAAGCCATAGATCTCCCCAGGCTGGATGCTCAGGCTCACGTCGGTGAGCGCCGCCACGCCGCCGAAGCGCTTGTTCACCTGGTCAATCTGCAACAGCGGCTGATTCATCGCGCCACTCCTTTTGGCCACAGGCCTGCCGGTCGATAGAGCATCGCCAGGATCAGCGCGAGCCCGTAGAACAACTGACGAATGATTTCCGGGTCCACCAGCACCTGGCCGAACAGCGCCTGCTGCAACGGGCCCATGCTCGCGCGCAAGGCTTCGGGCAACGCCGCCAGCAATACGCAGCCGAGAATCACCCCGGGGATATGGCCCATGCCGCCGAGCACCACCATCGCCAGCACCGCGATGGACTCATTGAGAGTGAAGGACTCCGGCGAGACAAAGCCCTGGAACGAGGCAAACAACGCCCCGCTCACGCCGCCAAACCCGGCACCGATGGCGAACGCCAACAGCTTCAAGCGCAGGGTGTTGACGCCCATGGCCTGGGCCGCTTCCTCATCTTCACGAATCGCCACCCAGGCCCGCCCGATGCGCGAACGCTCCAGGCGAATGCAGGCAAACAGGATCAGCACCACCAGCGCGGCGAACAGGTAGTAGTACAGATAGACCGAAGGCAGGCGCAGGCCGAACAGCTCCTGGGTGCGCCCGAGGTTGATCCCCAGCAGGTTGACCGGGTCGACCTGGGAAATACCTTTGGGCCCGTTGGTGATGTTCACCGGGCGATCCAGATTGCGCAGCAGGATGCGGATGATTTCACCAAAGCCCAGGGTCACGATGGCCAGGTAATCGCCGCGCAGGCGCAAGGTCGGTGCGCCCAACAACACGCCAAAGCCCGCTGCCAGCAACGCGGCCAAGGGCAGGATCAACCAGATCGAGGTGTGCATGCCCGCCGGCAGCAGCGCCATCAGCGCCGGGAATTGCTGCAACAGATGCGGCGAGGACAGCAACGCGGCGAGGTACGCGCCCACTGCGTAGAACGCGATAAAACCCATGTCCAGCAGCCCGGCGTAGCCCACGACGATGTTCAGGCCCAAGGCCAGCATGATGTACAGCAACGCGAAATCGAGGGTGCGCACCCAGGTATTGCCGCCGGCATGCCCGACAATCCACGGCGCCAGCACCAGCGCCACGGCGAACAATACAAGGCCAAAGCTGGCGCGCTGGCGGGAGGTATTCAGGACACTCATGCGCGGGTCGCCAGTCGTTCGCCCAACAGCCCCGAAGGACGAAACACCAGCACCGCGATCAACACGATAAAGGCAAACACATCCTGGTAATTGCTGCCGAACACACCCTGGGTGGCAGCGCCCAGGTAGCCGGTACCCAGAGCTTCGATCAACCCCAGCAGCAGGCCGCCAAGCATCGCGCCCTTGAGGTTGCCGATGCCGCCCAATACGGCTGCGGTGAACGCCTTGATGCCCGGCAGGAAACCCATGTAGAAATGCGCGCTGCCGTAGTTGCTCGCCATCATGATCCCGGCCAATGCCGCCAGGGCGCCGCCAATGGCAAAGGTCAGCACGATGATGCGATTCGGGTTGATGCCCATCAGGCTCGCCACCTGCGGGTTCTCGGCCACGGCGCGCATGGCCCGGCCAAAGCGGGTGCGTTCCACCAGCACCAGCAGCGCGACCATTACCGACAGTGCGACGGCAATGGTGGTCAGGGCGGTAGCGTTGGTGATCGCCGGATGCGCCGAAGGTCCGGCGAGCACTTCAATCGGTTCCAGCGGCAGCAGTTGCGGGAACATCTGCGGGTTACGCGTCCACACCAACATGGCGACGGTTTGCAGCAACAACGACACCCCGATGCCGCTGATCAATGGCGCCAGGCGCGGCGCATTGCGCAGGCGCCGATAAGCGACCCGTTCAATCAGCACCGCGAGTACCGCGCAGAACGCCATGGCAATCACAGTGGCTGCCAGCAGCACCAGCACCGGCGGCATCGCCGGCCATGTCACCTGCAACAGGCGAATCACCGAGAGGCCCACCAAAGCGCCAATCATCAACACATCGCCATGGGCAAAGTTGATGATCCGCAAAATGCCGTAGACCATGGTGTAACCCAAGGCCACTAGCGCGTAGAGACTGCCCGTCATCAAACCATTGAGCAGCTGCTGGATAAACGCATCCATGGAAACCATCGACCTCACTACTGACGAGGGCGGCACACTAAGCATCTATTCTGTTTTTATCAAATACCAGAAATTCATATGGTTATGCCAAACGCATAAAGCGCTATAACCGCCATAAATACGGCATTTATGGCTCTTTATTTGCCATCTCACTTAGTATTTAATTCAACACATGAATAATTTAGAACAGTTAGCCAATGACCCGCCGTTGCGTGCCGTGCGCACCTTCGAAGCGTTTGCCCGCCACGGCGGAGTGAATTCCGCCGCCCGCGAGCTGGACGTGTCGCCCTCCGCCGTCAGCCATCAATTGCACCTGCTGGAAAGCTTTCTGCAGCAACCGCTGACCTTGCGCCAGGGCCGCAACCTGGTGCTCACCGAAGAAGGCCGCGAGTACTACCGCGCAATTCGCTCGGCCTTCGCCGTACTGCGCAGCGCCACCGAACACGTGCGGGAAAAAAGCGCCACACGCCAGGTCACCATCAGCCTGATCCCGCTGTTCGGCATCAACCTGTTCATCCCGCGCCTGGCACAGTTCCTCAAGGACCACCCGGCGCTGGACATCAACGTCACCTACGCCAACCACCGCAGCTACCCCAGCGACGCTGCCGATTTATCGATCCGCTTCGGCACCGGGCACTGGCCGGGGTACCACAGCGAGCCGCTGATTTCCGGGGCGGTGACGCCGTATTGCAGCCGCGCATTCCTGGAGCAACACGGGCCGATCGACACACCTGAGGCGCTGAGTGAATTACCGCTGTTGCACGACGAAGAACGCGGCACCTGGAGCCAATGGTTCCAGGCCGCCGACGTGCATCACGGGACCGCGTTGAATGGTTTGCTGCTGGAGGATGGTCAGTTGGCGCTGACGGCCACGCTGACCGGATTGGGCTGCTCACTGCTGCGCGCGCCACTGGTGGCGCCGCATGTGGCAAATGGGGAGTTGGTGAAGCTGTTTGATCTACAGGTCGATGATGGCCGCCAGTACTACCTGTGCCGGCGGGCCAACAGCGAGTTGTCGAGCGAGGGGAATCACTTGTACGACTGGATCAAGAGCAACCTGGCAGGAACCTGAAAACACCGCAGATCCAATGTGGGAGCGGGCTTGCTCGCGAATGCGGTGGTTCAGCCAGCACATGTATCGACTGACCCACCGCATTCGCGAGCAAGCCCGCTCCCACATTTTTGTGTGCGTTTCAATTCAGAATGGAGTCAGCTGCCGTTCCCGCCATGCGCCTCTTCAAAGAAGTAATCCTTCCAGCTCCCCGCCTTGTTCTTCAACACCCCCAACTCCTGCAATTTCTCGGCATAGATATAGGTACGCTGCGGCACGATGGTGAAGTCGATTTCCGGGTCCTGGACGATTTTCTCCACCAGCGCCAGCGGTAGCTTCGACTGCTCTACACGAATGTAAGCCTGGGCCGCTGCCGGCTTGTCGGCCTTGATGATTTTCTCGGCCTCGGCCAACGCGTCATAGAACGCCTTGTAGGTCTTGGGGTTCTCGTCGTGGAATTTCTCGGTGGTGTACAGCACATTGAACGTCGCCGGGCCGCCGAGAATGTCGTAGGAACTCAGCACCTTGTGCACCTTGGGATTCAACAACTCCTGATACTGGAACGGCGGGCTGGAAAAATGCGCGTTGATCTCCGAACCGCCGGCAATCAACGCGGCGGTCGCGTCCGGGTGCGCCAGGCTGATGGAGATATCGTCGAATTTCTTGTAGTTGTCGTTCCCGAACTGCTTGGCGGTTTCAATCTGCAAGGTGCGCGACTGAAAACCCACACCCGCGGCCGGTACGGCGATGCGGTCTTTTTCGCTGAAGTCCTTGAGGGTCTTCACATCCGGGTTATTGGTCAGCAGGTAGTTGGGCATCGAGCCCAGCGAGGCGATGGCCTTGACGTTCTGCTTGCCCTTGGTGCGGTCCCACAGCGTGAGCATGGGCGGCACACCCGCCGACACCACGTCCAGCGCGCCGGCCAGCAGCGACTCGTTCATCGCGGTGGCGCCGGAGATACTGTTCCACTCCACCTTGATGTCCAGGCCCTGCTCCTTGCCGTGTTTCTCGATCAGGCTCTGGTCACGAACCACGTCGAGGATCAAGTAGCCGATGCCGAATTGCTGGGCGATGCTGATCTTGCCTTCGGCGTGTGCACCAAGGCTGAGGAGCGCACTGGCTGCTGCCAGGAGCGTCAGGGTGGGTCGTTTTATTATCATGAGAACGCTGCCGCGAGGTTGAGAAGGGTTGCGAGCGTAGCGGCCCACGTACAGTGCGAAAAAGAATATCGCGATCTATGGATATACGAAAAACACTGCCCACCGGCGCTGCTATATTGCGCGCCTGTGCCTGATGTCATCCCCGGAGCCACTCTGCATGCTGCGCACCAACCTCAACGAGATGCTGATCTTCATGGCGGTGGTCGATGGCGCCAGCTTCGTCGCCGGTGGCCAGGCGATGGGCCTGACGCGCTCGGCCGCCGGCAAAGCCGTGGCGCGCCTGGAGGACAGCCTTGGTGTGCGCCTGTTGAACCGCACCACCCGCACCTTGAGCCTCACCGACGAAGGCCGCGCGCTGTATGACCAGGGTCTGGAGATCCTCGCCGCAGTGGACAACGCCCAAAGCCGCATCGGCCAGCCCACCGGGGTACCGCGCGGTTTATTGCGGCTTACGCTGCCCGATGCGTTCGGGCGCAAGGTGTTGCTGCCGTTGTTGAAGAAATACCTGCAAGCCTGGCCCGAGGTGCAGGTGGAAGTCAGCTTCAGCGACCGCATCGCCGATATCGTCGAGGACGGCTTCGACCTGGCCATCCGCATCGGCAGCGCCAACACCGACCGCCAACTGGTTTCCCGTGTGGTCGCTCGTTATCAGGCGCTGCTGTGCGCCGCACCGGACTATCTCGCCGAGCACGGCATGCCCCGGGACATGGACGCCCTCGCCCACCACGACTGCCTGTATTTCAGCAGCCGCACGCGCAAGCAAAGCTGGCGCTTTCGCGAATCGGACGGCACCTGGGTCAAGGCGTACGGGCGCAGCCGCCTGCGCCTGGACAGCGGCGAAGCACTGCGCGACGCTGCCGTGTCCGGGCTGGGCATCGCCTTGCTGCCGGACTTCGTAGTGGCCGAGGACCTGGCCGCCGGACGCCTGGCACAGGTGCTGCCCGACCTGGACGCCGGGGACGTGGAGATCCTGGCGATGTACCCGAGCAAACGCTTCCTGGAGCCTCGGGTACGGCGCTTTATCGACCTGATGGTGGATGAGCTGGCGGACTGATCAGTCGGCGTGGGCAATCACCTTGATCTCGACGATTTGTGCATCGGACGCCAGGTAATTCACGCCTACCAGGGTCGCGGCCGGGCGATGCTCACCGATGTATTCTTTCCACACATTGACCACCGCTTCAAAATCGCGCTTGGCATGCACCAGGAAGAAATCCACCGCGGCAATGTTCGAGCGGCCAACGCCGAAGCCGGCCAGCACATGGTCGAGGTTCTCCAGTGTCTGGCGGGTCTGGGCGGCGGCATCACCGTCAACGAACTCACCTTCCAGGGTGTGAGAAAACTGCCCGGCAATATAGATCGTGCCATTGACGCGGTAGCCCTGGCTGACGCTGTTGCCCTCTTCCCATGAAACGCCGTGGTTGTAGATCGTGGGTTTGCTGCTCATGTCGGTTTCCTTGGGCGATGATTTAAGGAAACTGTAACAAGGGCATTGGCGAATGGACGTCCCCACTGAGGCGACCAAAAACTACCCGCCCACGCCCTTCGGCTGGTATCGTGCCGCCCTTGAAAAAACCGCTGCGAGGAAATGGACCTTGAACACTGACGAAAAAATGACCGGGGACCTGTTCGAGGTGGATAAGCGCCTGTCACTCAAGCCCGTGGTGGACTTCAACAACTACCTGCGCAGTGCCTTCGGCGATGGCCCCTGCACCTGCATCCGCTGCGTCGCCAGCGAAGGCAACGAGGCCGGTTACGGGTTTCAGCACACCTTCGATTTCGACGGCAAAAAAACCCACCGCCGCTTCGCCTCCACCGCCGGCAGCGACGTGCTGCTGATACTGAAGAAAGCCTGGTTGTCTTACACCAAGGCCGAGCTGCCGTTGAGCGGCGCGCTGGCGCTGGACACGGTGAAGGAATTTGTCGAGCCGCAGCTGCACAAGCGCGTGGCGCCGCTGTTCCTGGCCAGTGGATTGGTCAAGGATGTGGAAGGTGAGTTGCGGATGCAGCCGCAGGCCGCGGGCTGATCATCGACGGCTACCGCTAGATGTGCTGCCAGTTCTTGTAGACAAATTCCAGGCTGTAGCCGTCGGGATCCAGCACGTTGGCCGCGTAGTAGTTCGGGTCATAGTGCAATCGTGCCCCAGGGGCTCCATTGTCGACGGCGCCCGCGTTCATCGCCGCCAGGTAAGCCGCATCGACCTCGACCCGGCTGCCGGCGACGAACCCCACATGCACCGCCCTCCCCTCGACCGCGCCCTCGCGCAACCAGAAGAAGATCCGCCCGTTCGCGCCGAACCCCTTGAGGTCCGGGTGGCCCGGCGGGCCGTCCTTGCCGTCGTAGTCGTGGCGCGTGGTGATGCCCAGCGGCGCAAGTGCAGCACGGTAGAAATCAATCGAGCGTTGTATGTCGCTGACCGACAAAAACAGATGATCCAGCATAGTTCAGCCTCGCTTTTCAGATGAGGTAACCGCCAGCGACCTCGATCGTCTGGGCATTGATCCAGCGGCCTTCGTCAGACAGCAACATGGCGATCACACGCGCCACGTCCTCTGGCTCCCCAACCCGACCAAGGGCGGTTTGTGCAGCCAGCAGCGCTTCGAACTCATCATTGAGCCCGCCGCCCAGTTCGGTGCGGATGGCTCCCGGAGAGACGGCATTCGCACGGATCTGCCGCTCGCCAAACTCCTTGGCCATGTAACGGGTGAGTACATCCAGCGCGCCCTTGAAGGCTGCGTAAGGTGCTACGCCAGCGGTGGCGACACGGGTTGTGGCACTGGTGAGGTTGACGATGCAGGCGTGGGCTTGCAGCAGCGGCAACAGGGCTTGAGTCAGGAAAAACGGCCCTTTGAGGTGCACATTCAGCAGGCCGTCGAACTGAGCCACGGTGACCGATTCCAGGGGATTGAACAGTCCATAACCGGCGTTATTCACCAGGCCATTCAACCCACTCACACCCCAGGTGGCCGATAACGCCTGCTTTACCGCCTCGCCAAAACCTTGGAAGGAACTGATGTCGGCCACGTCCAATGGCAGCGCGACCGCCTTGCCGCCCGACGATACGATTCGCTGCACAACCGCTTGGGCGGCCTCTGGATGATTGTTGTAGGTCAGGATCACGCCCATGCCTTGCCGGGCACTCAGTTCTGCGGTACTGGCACCAATGCCACGGCTGCCGCCGGTAATGAGGATAACGCCCATGTGTGGCTCCACTGCTTGCTCAAATGAGTCACCACAGTAGGCTTGCGCGCCTGCGCCGACGCAGCCGTTCCTGCTCGAAACCTGCCTGTTTCTGCTTTTTGCTTGCACAGGGCACACCTGGGCGCTCAGCATGCCCGGCATGAACACACAACTGATCGAACTGCGTACCCTGGCCGCCAAGGCTGAAAACCGCCGCACTGAAACCGGCATCCCGCGGGTGGCCATGGTCCAGGGCGCGATTCCCGAGCACATGCTGGCCGCGGTGTACGACCCGATGATCAACCTGATCCTGCAGGGCAGCAAATCCATGACGGTGGGTGATCGCACGCTACGATACGACCCGGCGACCTATTTCGTGATGTCCATCGAACTGCCCGCCGTGGGCACCGTGCACCCGGCGGTGACCGGCGAACCCTACCTGGCGGTCAGCCTGACCCTCGACCCGACGGTACTCGCGACGCTGCTGAGCGACTTGCCCAAACCTGCCGGGCGCTACGACCACGATGCGGGTTTTTCCGTGGCCGCCGTCACCCCCGAACTGATGGACGCCTGGCTGCGCATGCTGCGGCTGATGGGCAACCCTGAGGCGATCACAGCCCTCGCACCGGTATACGAGCGCGAGATCCTCTACCGCGTATTGCAAGGCCCCCACGGCTGGATGCTGCGTGAAATCGCCGCGCCGGACACCGCCATGGCCCGGGTGAGCCAGGCCATCCAGTGGATCCGCCGAGACTTCGCCGAACCGATCCGGGTCGAAGCCCTGGCACAGAAAGCCGCAATGAGCGTGTCGGCCTTTCACCGCCACTTCAAGGCCGTCACCAACCTGAGCCCGTTGCAGTACCAGAAGCGCGTGCGCCTGCTACAGGCGCGCACGCTGATGGTGGGCGGCGCCAGGAACGTCACCAGCGCCGCCTTCGAAGTCGGCTATGAAAGCGCCACTCAGTTCAGCCGCGATTACGCCCGGGTGTTCGGCCTGCCGCCGGCTCGCGATGCCGCGCGAATCCTCGGAGAAAACCGGAGCCCGAAGGCACGCTGACCACAACGTGCTAGCCTGCCATCGCACGCCACCACGACAAGGAGTTGCCGATGGCCGAGCCAAGCAAAAAGATGAGCCTGATGGGCCTGACCACCCTGGTGGCGATCAACATGATGGGCTCGGGCATCATCATGCTCCCCGCCAGCATGGCGCAGTTGGGCGCGATCTCGCTGCTGTCGTGGCTGATCACCGCCGTGGGCTCGATGGCGATCGCGTACTGCTTTGCCCAGTGCGGCCTCTTCTGCACCCGCACGGGCGGCATGTCGGCCTACACCGAAGAGGCCCACGGCAAGTCCGGGTTCTTCCTCTGTTCGTTCCTGTATTTCCTGTCGCTGATCATCGCCAACGTGGCGATTGCGATTTCGGCGGTGGGCTACCTGTCGTCCTTCATCCCGTGGCTGGGCAGCGGCCCCATCCCCTTATTCATCGGCACCCTCGGGCTGATCTGGCTGACTACCGTGGCCAACTTCGGCGGGCCGCGCCTGACCGGGCGGATCGGCGTGATCACGGTGTGGGGCGTGATCATCCCCGTGGCGGGCTTGAGCGTGATCGGCTGGTTCTATTTCAAGACGGAGGTGTTCAGCGATGCCTGGAATCCCAACCAACTGCAACTGTGGGATGCGATTGGCGCGAGTATCCCGCTGACCCTCTGGGCCTTCCTCGGCATGGAGTCCGCGGCCCAGGGCTATGACGCGGTGGAAGACCCCAAGCGCACCGTGCCGCTGGCCTGCCTGCTGGGCACCCTCGGCGCGGCACTGGTGTATGTGCTGTCGACCACAGTGATTCAGGGCATCGTGCCCAACGCTGAACTGGCCGAGTCTTCTGCGCCGTTTGCCTTGGTGTACGCGCAGATTTTCACGCCGCTGGTGGGCGACATCATCATGGCGCTGGCGGTGGTGGCGTGTATTGGTTCGCTGTTGGGCTGGCAATTCACCTTGGCGCAAACGGCCAAGATGTCGGCGGACCAGCGTCTGTTTCCGCGCTTCTTCAGCCGGGTCAGCCGCGCCCACGCGCCGGTGTTGGGGCTGATTGCCTGCGCGGCGTTGCAGAGCTTGATTGCCTTGTCGACCATCTCGCCCACAGCCAGTGCGCAGTTCGGCAAGCTGGTGAACCTGGCGGTGGTGACCAATTTGATTCCTTACGTCACTGCGCTGACTGGGCTGCTGGTGATGATGCACAAGGCGCGGGTGGCGGCGGTGGTGTATGCGCGCAATACCACGGTGTTGCTGATTGCCGTGGGGTATTCGCTGTATGCGATTTATGCGTGTGGTGAGGAGGCGGTGTTTGGTGCGACGCTGGTGTTGGCGTTTGGGTATCTGTTGTATGGTTTTTTGGCGCGGCGGTTTATCACGGCCGGTGGTGGGTGAATATCCGTTATTTTGGTGATGGCTGAGATTGGTTCCGCTCTTACAGC
>NZ_JACAQY010000028.1:0-69298 GCF_013386835.1 Pseudomonas sp. IPO3774 | reverse complement strand
GCTGTAAGAGCGGAACCAATCGAAGCCGTTACCTAAATAACGGATATGTACTCAGTTCAAAAAGCCCGATAAGCCCGCATAAACAGCCCCACAACCTCCTGCACATGCTCCTCGGCCGCCTCTGCGCTCAGTTGCCCCCCGCACCCATACAACAAACAAAAATTCGCCGTCCCCTTGAGCAAGCAAAAAAAATGCTCCGCCGCGGTGAACGGCTTGGCAATACGCAATGCGCCACTCTGGTCGATCTTACCGAGCAGCCGCTCCATCCCCTGCAACATACGCATCGGCCCAGCCTCGAAAAAGATCTGCGACAACTTCGGATCCTGACTCCCGGAAGTCATCATCAGCCGATGCAGGTTCACCGACTCCTCGCTATTGATCAGCACATGAAACCCGCGGGCGATATTGAGCAGCACCTTCTCCACCGGCACACCCTCGGGCAGCTCGAAATACATCACCGGTAACTGCTCTTCGCACTTGGCAACCACCGCCGCCGAGAACAGCGTCTCCTTGTCGGTGAAATGGCTGTACACCGTCAGCTTCGACACCCCCGCCTCCACTGCCACGGCATCCATGCTGGTACTGGCATACCCATTACTCAAAAACAGGATCTTCGCCGCATCAAGAATCGCCTGGCGTTTTGCCATGTCCTTGGGACGCCCGGGGCTATTGGTGTTCACAGGATTGTCGGACATTTTCACTTTATTACTGGACTGGTGAGTTTGGTATTAATAACATACTGGCCAGTATATTATTCCTAGCATCATTAGCGAAAGGTCCTTCAGCATGCGCAGCTATTTCCTGCCACTCGCGTTGCCTGCCAGCTTGTTATTCCTGTTGGCTGCCTGTGGCCATGAAGAAGCGGCGCAAACCACCGTCCGCCCGGCCATGGTGGTTCAGCCAGAGCCTTCGGCGCAGGCTTCCGACAGCTACCCGGGCGAGGTGCGTGCACGCTATGAACCCGACCTGGCCTTTCGCATTGGCGGCAAAGTCAGCCGACGACTGGTGGAGGAGGGCGAGCGCGTCAAGGCCAACCAGCCCCTGGCCGAACTCGACCCTCAGGACGTACGCCTGCAACTGGAAGCCACCCGCGCCCAGGTCGCCGCTGCCGACGCCAACCTGAGCCTGGTACGCGCCGAGCGTGACCGCTACAAGACCCTGATGGACCGTCAGATGGTCAGCCGCTCCCAGTACGACAACTCCGAAAACCTCTACCGCTCCGGTGAAGCACGCCTCAAGCAGATCAAGGCCGAATTCGACGTGGCCAATAACCAGGCCGGTTACGCCGTGTTGCGCGCACCCCAGGATGGCGTGGTCGCCAAGCGTGCAGTGGAAGTCGGCCAGGTGGTGTCGGCCGGCCAGACCGTATTCACCCTGGCCACCGATGGCGAGCGGGAGGTGTTGATCAGCCTGCCGGAGCAAAGCTTCGGGCGTTTCAAGATTGGCCAGCCGGTGTCCGTGGAACTGTGGAGCCAGCCCGACCAGCGCTTCAACGGCCGCATCCGCGAACTGTCGCCGGCTGCCGATCCAAAGTCGCGAACCTTCGCCGCCCGCGTCGCGTTTACCGGCGGCAAAGTGCCTGCGGAACTGGGGCAGAGCGCTCGCGTCTTCATCCAGGCTGACGGGGTGATTCCCCTGGCGGTGCCGCTGTCTGCCCTGAGCGCGGAGAACGGCGCGTCCTACGTCTGGGTGGTGCAGCCCGACAATACCCTCAAGCGCACACCGGTGCGGATCGGCGCCTTTGGCGAGAAAACCGTGCCGGTGCTGGAAGGCTTGAACCCCACTGATTGGGTGATCGCCGCCGGTGTGCATGTACTCCATGAGGGCCAGCAAGTGCGCCCGGTGGATC
Organism: Pseudomonas sp. IPO3774; assembly: GCF_013386835.1. NCBI lineage: Bacteria > Pseudomonadati > Pseudomonadota > Gammaproteobacteria > Pseudomonadales > Pseudomonadaceae > Pseudomonas > Pseudomonas sp. IPO3774. The sequence continues at coordinate 67,449 of NZ_JACAQY010000028.1, read as the reverse complement.
GCGCCAATCGAGTGGTAAGTCTGGCGGCCAAGGAGTAGTCCCCGATGGGTTTCAATCTTTCCGAATGGGCGTTGCGTAATCGCCAGATCGTACTGTTTCTGATGATCCTGCTGGCAGTGGTCGGCACCTTGTCCTACACCAAGCTGGGACAAAGCGAAGACCCGCCGTTTACCTTCAAGGCCATGGTGATCAAGACCAACTGGCCAGGCGCTACGGCCCAGGAAGTGTCGCGCCAGGTCACCGAGCGTATTGAAAAGAAATTGATGGAGACCGGCGACTACGAGCGCATCGTCTCCTTCTCGCGGCCCGGTGAATCCCAGGTCACCTTCATGGCCCGGGATTCGATGCACTCCGCAGAGATCCCGGACCTCTGGTACCAGGTGCGCAAGAAAATCAGCGATATTCGCCAGACCCTGCCACCGGATATCCAGGGCCCGTTTTTCAACGATGAATTCGGCACCACCTTCGGCAATATCTACGCCCTGACCGGCGATGGCTTTGACTACGCCGTGCTCAAGGACTACGCCGACCGCATCCAGATTCAGCTGCAACGGGTGCCGGATGTCGGCAAGGTCGAACTGCTGGGCTTGCAGGACGAGAAGATCTGGATCGAGCTGTCCAACCTCAAGCTCGCCACCCTCGGCCTGCCGCTGGCGGCCGTGCAGCAGGCGTTGCAGGAACAGAACGCGGTGTCCACCGCCGGCTTCTTTGAAACCCCGAGCGAGCGCGTGCAGTTAAGGGTGTCCGGCAACTTCAAGACCGTTAAGGAGATTCGCGACTTCCCGATCCGCGTCGGTGATCGTACGTTCCGTATCGGTGACGTGGCCGAGATTCATCGTGGCTTCAACGATCCACCGGCACCGCGCATGCGCTACATGGGCGCCGACGCCATCGGGCTGGCCGTGGCCATGCGTGATGGTGGCGACATCCTGGTGCTGGGCAAGGCCCTGGAAGGCGAATTCGCACGCCTGCAGAAGAACCTTCCTGCCGGTATGGAACTGCGCAAGGTGTCGGACCAGCCGGCAGCGGTAAAAACCAGTGTCGGCGAATTCGTCCAGGTGCTCGCCGAGGCCCTGGCGATTGTGTTGCTGGTGAGCTTTTTCTCTCTGGGTGTGCGCACCGGCATGGTGGTCGCCCTGGCGATTCCGCTGGTGTTGGCCATGACGTTTGCCACCATGTATTACCTCGGCATCGGCCTGCACAAAATCTCTCTCGGCGCGCTGGTGCTGGCGCTGGGCTTGCTGGTGGACGATGCGATCATCGCCGTGGAAATGATGGCGATCAAAATGGAGCAAGGGTACGACCGGCTCAAGGCCGCCAGTTTCGCCTGGACCAGCACAGCCTTCCCGATGCTCACCGGCACCCTGATCACGGCCGCGGGTTTCCTGCCGATTGCCACGGCGCAATCGAGCACCGGTGAATACACCCGCTCGATCTTCCAGGTGGTGACCATTGCGCTGCTGGCCTCGTGGGTCGCCGCAGTGATGTTCGTGCCGTACCTGGGGGAAAAACTCCTGCCGGACCTGGCGAAGATTCATGCGGCCAAGCATGGCACCGATGGGCCGGATCCCTACGGCACACCCTTCTATCAGCGCGTAAGACGCCTGGTGGAATGGTGCGTGCGTCGGCGCAAGACGGTGATCGTCCTGACCTTGCTGCTGTTTATCGGCTCGGTGGCGCTGTTCCGCTTTGTGCCCCAGCAGTTCTTCCCGGCTTCCGGGCGACTGGAACTGATGGTCGACCTGAAACTGGCTGAAGGCGCGTCCCTGAGCAATACGGCTGACCAGGTCAAACGCCTTGAAGCCTTGCTCAAGGAACATGCAGGTATTGAAAATTATGTGGCCTATGTCGGTACCGGTTCGCCACGTTTCTACCTGCCGCTGGACCAGCAACTGCCGGCCGCCAGCTTTGCCCAGTTTGTGGTGTTGGCCAAGACCATCGAGGAGCGCGAAAGCTTGCGCACCTGGCTGATCGAAACCCTCAACGAACAATTCCCGGACCTGCGTTCGCGGGTTACGCGGCTTGAAAACGGCCCTCCGGTTGGCTACCCCGTGCAGTTCCGGGTAACGGGCGAGCACATCGAAGAAGTCCGGGCCCTGGCGCGGAAAGTGGCGGCCAAGGTTCGCGAAAATACCCACGTGGTCAACGTGCACCTGGACTGGGAAGAACCGAGCAAGATCGTCTACCTCAACGTTGACCAGGACCGCGCCCGTGCCCTCGGCGTGAGCACCGCCAACCTGTCGAAATTCCTCCAGAGTTCCCTTACGGGCTCCAGCGTCAGCCAGTATCGCGAAGACAACGAGTTGATCGAAATCCTGCTGCGCGGCACGGTGCATGAGCGCACCGAGCTGTCGCTGCTGCCAAGCCTGGCGGTGCCGACCGACAACGGCAAGAGCGTGGCGCTGTCGCAGATCGCGACCCTGGAATACGGCTTTGAGGAAGGCATCATCTGGCACCGTAATCGCCTGCCGACCGTGACCGTTCGCGCCGATATCTACGGCAAGGAACAACCGGCCACCCTGGTGCAGCAGATCCTGCCGACCCTCGAAGGCGTGCGCGCTGAACTGCCGGACGGCTACCTGCTGGAAGTTGGCGGCACGGTCGAGGATTCCGCCCGTGGGCAGAACTCGGTCAAGGCCGGTGTGCCGCTGTTTATCGTGGTGGTGCTGACCTTGCTGATGCTGCAATTGCGCAGCTTCTCCCGCACCGCGATGGTGTTTCTCACGGCGCCCTTGGGCCTGATCGGAGTGACACTGTTCCTGCTGGTGTTCCGCCAACCCTTTGGGTTCGTGGCGATGCTGGGGACCATCGCGCTGTCGGGGATGATCATGCGTAACTCGGTGATCCTGGTGGACCAGATCGAGCAGGACATCAAGGCCGGCCTGGCTCCCTGGCAGGCGATTATCGAGGCGACCGTGCGGCGCTTCCGGCCGATTGTGCTGACGGCGCTGGCGGCCGTACTGGCGATGATCCCGCTGTCCCGCAGCGTGTTCTTCGGGCCGATGGCCGTGGCGATCATGGGCGGCTTGATTGTTGCGACGGCATTGACCCTGTTGTTCCTGCCCGCGCTGTATGCGGCGTGGTTTCGGGTCCGCAAGGAGGCGGTGTAAGGCTTCGAGTGGCAGGGGTGTCCTGTAAGGAAATGCCTCTGGTCATTCACACATAGACGCAAACTGCGACCCTGGGCGACGGAACGTTTGCCCGTGGTGCTCCACTCAGAATTGTCTGATTGACAGACGTCGTTGTCGGGGCCGCAAGCCTGCGGTCCCGATGAACAACAATGAGTTCATGGAGTGTCATATGTTTATTTTGTCTGCCCTGGCAGCTTTCAAAGGTGCTTTCCTGGGGTCACTGCTGGGCAATCTGTTGCCTGGTTCCAATAAAGAAGCTGATACAGCGCGACCGCACAAGCCCGGCCATGGACGGCCCGGTTTCAACCACGGCCATCACTCCCGGCCAACGGGGCCTGTCCTGCCTGCGCGGCCCAAGCCGTATCACCAGGCGCCGGTGCATGAGGCCCACCAACCCTACCAGAGGTCATCGGCACTCTTTCCGATCCATCGATAGCCGCTGACTCGAGGCAGCCCGGGAACCACTCGGGCTGCCTTGCCACTCAGAGGGGGCTTTTGACCATAGATATCGAGGAGTGTGTATGATTTTTCCAGTACTGGTTTCACCACTGCACCTGTTGGGGGCTGTATTTGGAATAGGGCCGAATTTCGGTCGGCCCAATGGCAATGGCCAGCCCGAGATCAACATTAATATCAAAACCGAAAACAACACCACCAACAGCAGCAACAGCAATGCCGTGGGTAGTGATTTGCCTTGCAAGTGCCGCTATTAAAAAAAACGCCCTGAATAGTTCAGGGCGTTTTTAGTTGCCGGGTATGGTCTACAGCGCGCCGAACACCTTCTTGGCCAAGCTGGTGGCAGCCGCCGCCGGGTTCTTGCGAATGGTTTCTTCCTGCTGGGCGATCATCTTGAACAGCCCGTCCAGCGCCTGTTCGGTCACGTAGCTTTCGACATTGGCGCTCTTGGCATCAATGGCGCCAAAGGTGGCGGCCTTGCCGGCGAGCGCGTTGTACTGCTGGGCCACGCCGACCTTGTCGGTAGCGGCCTTGACGATCGGCAGGAACTTGGCCCGGATCTCGTCACGGCTGCTTTTGTTCAGGTACTGGGTGGCCGAGTCCTGGCCGCCGGTGAGGATGCCCTTGGCATCGGTCACGCTCATGTTTTTCACCGCGTTTACCAGGATCGGCTGGGCCTGGGTGACAGCAGACTCGGCCGCCTTGTTCATGCTGGTTTCAAGTTGCGTGACCTGGTCACCCATGCCGAACATTTTCAACTTGTCAGCGACTTTGCCCAACTTGCCCGGCAGGCCGATCTTCACTTCGGGGTTGTTGCTGAAACCACCGGGCACACCCAGTTGTTTCACGGCAATCTGTGCGCCTTGGGTCAGTGCATCCTTGAGGCCGCCGGTGGCGTCGCCCTGGGACAGGCTGCCGAGGGACAAGGCCATGGCGTTGGCACCGAGCAGCAAGCCGGCGCACAGGGCAGTGAGGCGAAGGGAGTTACGGAGCATGGGCGCTTCCTTATGTTCGATATTTTAATCAGTGTGCAACCGCATCCACGCGCAGGCGCAGCGGTTGTGGGTCCTGGCCGTTCAACTGCACGGAGTGCCGTTCGGTGGTGATAAACAGTAGCTTGCCCTCCAGTTCGATGCGAGCGCTCACCGAGTAACTGTGGCCAGGCTTGACCTGGGTCGGGTCGTAGCTCAGATGAAAGGGCAGCGGCACCTGGCCTTTCACCGGGCCTTTCTGCTCGGCCAGGGTCACGGCCGGGGCATCCATCAAGGACACATCCTGCAGGGTCACACTCAAGGTGGCGGCGGGCGGCAGGGCGATGCGTTGCAGGTAGAAGACTTCGCCATCGAGGCTGGCTTTGGGCGCGGGGCTCATGGTCTGGCAGGCTCCCAGCAGGGCGGTCAGGCCCAGGAGGATGATTTTTTTCATGGTGCAGCTCCTTGTCAACGGCGCCAGAAACACCCTGGCGCCTCGGTCACTCTAGTGTGTTTCTTCGGGTACCACAGGCTGGTCTGGCGCCTCTTCGCTGCGATGCAGTGCGACCTGGCGAATCGACAGGCGAATCTCCGCGGGCAATACGCGTTTGGCTGCGCCTTCGGCCAGCTCACCCAGCAGCGGGTGATAGCTCAGTTTGCCGGCCTCGTCGCGACGCAGCACATCTTGCTCCAGCAGGGTCTGGATAAAATGTCGGAAAAGGCTCTTGTCGAAGAACTCCGGGGCATTCAGGCCGTGCAGGATCGACAGGCGCTGGGCCATGACCGTGCACAGGTCTTCCAGCTCTTCGGCGCTGATGCTGTTCTGGCCGCTGTTGAGCAGCAGCGAGATCGCCATGTAGAAGCGTTGCAGGGTCTGGGCGATGCTCTTGGACAGCAGGGTCAACAGCACAAACTGCCGTGAGCTCGGCGCCGGGCGCAGGTACACGTCGTTTTCAAAACGCAGCAGGCCTTGTTCGACGAAGGCGTCCAGCCACTGGTCGACCACCGCGTCCAGCTCGTCCAGGGACCAGCGGATAAACAGCTCCGATTGCAGGTACGGGTAGAGCGCACGGGTATAGCGCAGGATCTGTTCGCGGCTCATCCGCGAGCTGCTCTGGAAGAAACTTGCCAGCAGCGCCGGCAGGGCGAAGATGTGTAGCACGTTGTTGCGGTAGTAGGTCATCAGGACGGCGTTCTGCTCGTCCAGGTAGAGGATCTTGCCCAGTGCATCGCTCTGTTCCGACAGCAGGTCCATGTCCTTGACGTGCTTGATCAGCGCCAGGCCGTCGCCTTCCGGCAGGGTGGTGTGGGGCGAGTAGGGCACCTTGCGCAGCAGTGCCAGGTACAGATCCAGCTGGCGCGCCATCGCCTGTTCGTCCAGGGCCAGACGGGTGGTGGACAGCAGCGCGAGGGCCACCAGGTTCACCGGATTGATCGCCGCCGCTTCGTTCAAGTGTTGCGCCACCCGTTCGCCGAGGCGGTTTGTGGTTTCGTTGAGCCACGCCGGCTTGTAGTTCGGGCCCAGCTCCTGGGAGCGCCAGTCGGGCTGCTCGCTGTCGAGGAATTCAGCCAGCTTGATCGGTTCGCCGAAGTTCACGGCGACCTGGCCAAAGCGCTGCTTGAGGGCGCCGACCACTTTGAAAATATCGAAAATCGACTCTTTCTTCTTGCTCGCACCGCGCAGTTCGCCCAGGTAAGTGCGGCCTTCCAGCACCCGCTCATAGCCGATGTACACCGGCACGAACACGATGGGCATGCGCGAGGAACGCAGGAAGCTGCGCAGGGTGATCGCCAGCATCCCGGTCTTCGGTTGCAGCATGCGCCCGGTGCGCGAGCGTCCGCCTTCGACGAAGTATTCCACCGGGAAACCCTTGGTGAACAAGGTGTGCAGGTATTCGTTGAACACCGAGGTGTACAGCGGGTTGCCCTTGAAGGTGCGGCGCATGAAAAACGCCCCGCCACGGCGCAACAGGCTGCCGATCACCGGCATGTTCAGGTTGATCCCGGCGGCGATGTGCGGCGGGGTCAAGCCATTCTTGAACAGGAGGTAGGAGAGCAGCAGGTAGTCGATATGGCTGCGATGGCACGGTACATAGATCACCTCGTAGCCCTGGGCGACCTTTTGCACACCTTCGATGTTGTTGACCTTGATGCCGTCGTAGATCTTGTTCCAGAACCAGCTCAGCACCACTTCGAGGAAACGGATGGCGGTGTAGGTGTAGTCCGAGGCGATCTCGTTGCCATAGCGCAGAGCCTGGGCCTTGGCTTTCTCGGGGGTGATTTTCTCGCGTTCGGCCTCGTCGAGGATCGCCTGGCGTACCAGTGGCATGTTCACCAGGCCCTTCACCAGGTTGCGCCGGTGGGACAGGTCGGGGCCGATCACTGCGGTTTTCAGGTTGCGAAAGTGCACCCGCAGGATGCGCTGGGCCATGCGCACGGTGCGTTCGTGGCCTTTATTGTGCTCGATCAACTCACGCAGGTTGATGGGCGCGGAGAATTGCACCCGGGTCTTGCGGCCCAGGATCAGGATGCTCAGCAGCCGGCGCAGGCGGCCGGTGACGGCCCAGCTGTCGGCGAACAGCAGTTTCCAGGGGCTGGACTCGCTGTCGGGCGACTGGCCCCAGAACACGCTGACTGGAATGATCTGTGCATTCTCTTCGGCGTGTTCGGTGAGCACATCCACCAGGCGGGTCAGGGTGGGTGGGGCGCCACGCTTGTCCTGGCGCCCCAGCCAGTCGGGGTCGGGCGTCAGGTAGAAGAAGGCTGCCGGCTCCATCAGCGGGCCGACCGACACCGGCAGCACCGGGCGCGGCAGGCCGGCCTTGGTACATTCGGTATCAACCACCGCCAATTCGGTGAGGGATGGAGATTGCAGGACGTAAAACACCGGACGGCTGCGGTCGAGGTTCAAGGTAAGGGACGACTGGTTGATCGTCTCTGAGCGAACCCAGAGGTACAACAGCCGGCGCAAGGTGCCAAATACCAGACGGCGAAAGGGAGAACGGGTCATACGGCTTCTGCTTTGAGTGGGGAAAAAAACCGGGCAGGTGCTCGGGGCGCTAGTGTGCAGTATTAGCCGAAAATCGGCAAAAAAGCGGCGAAGTAATCTTGAGTTGAAGCTTTTTGAGCCTGTCTTATACTCGGCAGTTCAACTGCGACGACTCAACAATAAACGTACTTATAAAAAGCATGTGGGAGCAAAACAGATGGCAACGCGCGAAACCGGCAATGTGAAGTGGTTCAACGACGCCAAGGGCTATGGCTTTATCCAGCGGGAAGATGGCAAGGATGTGTTTGTGCACTACCGCGCCATTCGCGGTGAAGGGCATCGTTCATTGGCCGAAGGCCAGCAGGTGGAATACGCCGTGGTGACGGGAGAGAAGGGCTTGCAGGCTGAGGATGTGGTGGGCCTGTAACCTTGGCGTGATCGTTCCCACGCTCTGCGTGGGAATGCTTCTTTGGACGCTCCGCGTCTGCTTTTAATCGTGACGCGGAGCGTCACAGGTTGCATTCCCACGCAGAGCGTGGGAACGATCCCTCAGGTTGTTTTCCAGGTGATCTGCTCTTCACCGTCTGCGCTGATACGAATCCAGGTATCCGCGCTTTCTTCACCTTCTTCCTCAACCCAGCTGCCCGGCGCGCAACGCACTTCGACGTTCAGCGCGGCAAAGGCTGCGCGGGCGCAGGCGATGTCGTCTTCCCACGGGGTCTGGTCGCTTTCCAGGTACAGGCTGTTCCATTTGCCTACGGCTTTCGGCAGCCAGGTGACCGGTACGCTGCCGGCTTTGCACTTGTAGGTCTGGCCGCGCTGGACCCAGTCGGTGCACGGGCCCAGGGCGGCGCCCAACCAGGCGGCGATGGCCTTGTGGTCGACGTCGGCGTCCTTGAGGTAAATCTCGATATCAGGTTGGCGCATGGATGTTCCTCGTTGCGGGATTTTGAAAATCCATTCGCGGATTCGGTGTGGGCCCCGAGGCCCACAAAAATAATGGGTTATTGAAGCACGAAATAGTCGTAGCGCATCGACACAGTGACCAGCAGCGGTTCGGCGGCTTCGATCACCCGGGCCCGGCGTTCGGCACTCGCGCGCCAGCCGTGGGGCGTCATCGCCAGCAGGTTGGCGCGATCCTTGGGATCGGCCAGGCTGAGCTTGAACTCCAGGGTTTCGCTGTGTTGCAGGCTCATGCCCTGCGGCACCAGCGCCAGGTGCTTGTCGTCGGTGTACTCGCGCACTTCGTCGTACAAACGCTCACGCAGTTCCATCAGGTGGCCGCTGGTGGGGCCGACTTTCATCAAGCCACCGCCCGGGCTGAGCAGGCGCTTGGCCTCCAGCCAGTCCAGCGGGCTGAACACGCTGGCCAGGAACTGGCAACTGGCATCGGCCAACGGCACCCGGGCCATGCTGGCGATCAACCAGGTCACCGTGGGGTTGCGCTTGCAGGCGCGCTTGACCGCTTCCCTGGAAATATCCAGGGCATAACCATCGGCGCGCAGCAGGGCGTCGGCGATCTGTGCGGTGTAGTAACCCTCGCCACAGCCGATATCCAGCCAGCGCTGGGGTTTGCGTTCAGCGGCCAGTTCGGCCAGGCGCCTGGCCACCGGGGCGTAATGCCCGGCGTTGAGGAAGTCGCGGCGCGCTTCCACCATCGCCAGGTTGTCGCCCGGGTCACGGCTGTTCTTGTGCTGCACCGGCAACAGGTTCAGGTAACCCTGGCGCGCCCGGTCGAAACGGTGCCCGGCCGGGCAGGCTACGCCGTTGTCCACTTCATGGAGCGGTGCGCTGCAAATGGGGCAAGCGAGCATCAGGCGAGCAACTTGATCAGGGTCTGGTAGTAGATTTCGGTCAGCACATCGAGGTCGCTGGCGAGGATGCGCTCGTTGACCTGATGGATCGTCGCGTTGACCGGGCCCAGCTCCACCACCTGAGTGCCGAGGGTCGCGATGAAGCGCCCATCGGAGGTGCCGCCGCTGGTGGACGCCTGGGTCTCGCGACCGGTGACGGCCTTGATGCTGGCGGAGACCGCATCGAGCAACGCGCCCGGTTCGGTGAGGAACGGCAGGCCCGACAGCGCCCACTCCACATGCCAGTCCAGGCCATGCTTGTCGAGAATCGCCGCGACCCGCTGCTGCAGGCCTTCGACGGTGGACTCGGTGGAGAAGCGGAAGTTGAACACCGCCGTCAGGTCGCCCGGGATCACGTTGGTGGCGCCGGTGCCGGAGTTGAGGTTGGAAATCTGGAAGCTGGTAGGCGGGAAGAAGGTGTTGCCATCGTCCCAGTGCTCGGCGGCCAGTTCGGCCAGGGCCGGAGCCGCCAGGTGGATCGGGTTCTTCGCCAGGTGCGGGTAGGCCACATGGCCTTGCACGCCGCGCACGGTCAGGGTGGCGCCGAGGGAGCCGCGACGGCCGTTCTTGACCACGTCGCCCACCAGGGTGGTGCTCGACGGTTCGCCGACGATGCACCAGTCCAGGCGCTCCTTGCGGGCTGCCAGGCGTTCGATCACGGCCTTGGTGCCGTGGTGCGCCGGGCCTTCTTCGTCACTGGTGATCAGGAATGCGACCGAACCCTTGTGGTCCGGGTAGTCGGTCACAAATCGCTCGGAAGCGACCAGCATCGCCGCCAGGCTGCCTTTCATGTCGGCTGCGCCACGGCCGCAGAGCATGCCGTTTTCATCGATCAGCGCGTCGAACGGGTCGTTCTGCCAGGCCTTGACCGGGCCGGTCGGCACCACGTCGGTGTGGCCGGCGAAGCACAATACCGGGCCTTCGTGTTTGCCGTGGGTGGCCCAGAAGTTATCCACATCCTCGATGCGCATCGGCTCAAGCGCAAAACCGGCGTCGCCCAGGCGCTGCATCATCAGCTTCTGGCAATCGGCGTCGACCGGCGTCACCGACGGGCGGCGGATCAGGTCGATAGCGAGTTGGAGGGTCGGCGAAAGGTCGGCGTGGGCCGTCATGTAAAAACTCCAGAAGCATGTCAGGGCGCAAGGCTTATGTGGGAGGGGGGGCTTGTGTGGGAGCGGGCTTGCTCGCGAATACGGAGTGTCAGTCAACAATGTATGAACTGACCCGGCGCATTCGCGAGCAAGCCCGCTCCCACACAAAGCAATGGCCTGGGCCAAGTCTCACAAAATGGCCGTTATCTTATAGCAAAACGGCGGCCAGAGGCCGCCGTTTAGTGCATTGCGCAGGATTTTAAGCAGCGGCCACAGGCTCTTGCTTCGGTGCCGGTTTCGGCAGCGACGACAGGAACGCCATGATCAGCGCCGCCACATACGGCAGCGACTGCACCAGCAACATCACCACCCAGAAGCGCATGTCATTGCTCGGCAGGCCCTGCACCAGGTAAATCCCCAGTGCCGCACCCCACAACAGCAGCATGATGAACATCTCTTCCCGGGCTTCGGAGATCGCCACCCAGAAACCGTGGTTATCGGCGTTCTTCGGTGTACGGAAGAACGGAATGCTGGTGGTGAAGAACCCGTACAGCACCGCCTTGGCGATGGTGTGCGACAACGCCAGCCCGGCCAGTGCCGCGCAGAACGCATCTTTCAGGTTCACACCCACCGCACGACGGTAGAGGAAGATGATCTTGCCGACCTTGAACACGAACAACGCCAGTGGCGGGATCGCGAAAATCAGCAGCGGCGGGTCAACCCGCGTCGGCACGATAATCATCGCCGCCGACCACAACAAGGCGCCCACGGTGAAGAAGATGTTCATGCCGTCGGCCACCCACGGCAACCACCCCGCGAGGAAGTGGTAGCGCTGGCCACGGGTCAGCTCGGTGTCCTTGCCGCGCAAGAGGCTCGCAGTGTGGCGCTTGATGATCTGGATCGCGCCGTAGGCCCAGCGGAAACGCTGTTTCTTGAAGTCGATAAAGGTATCGGGCATCAGGCCCTTGCCGTAGCTGTCGTGGTAGTACGCCGCCGACAGGCCCTTCTCGAAGACCCGCAGGCCCAGCTCGGCATCCTCACAGATGCACCAGTCGGCCCAGCCCAGCTCTTCCAGCACCGAGCGGCGGGTCATGGTCATGGTGCCGTGCTGGATGATCGCGTCACGGTCGTTGCGGGTGACCATGCCGATATGGAAGAAGCCTTTGTATTCCGCGTAGCAGAGCTTCTTGAAGGTGCTTTCGTTCTGGTCGCGATAATCCTGTGGCGACTGCACCACGGCGATTTTCGGGTCGGCGAAATGCGGCACCATGTGCTTGAGCCAGTTTGGCGACACGCAGTAATCGGAGTCGATCACCGCGATCACTTCGGCATCCTTGGCGGTGTGCGGGATCAGGTAGTTCAGTGCGCCGCCCTTGAAACCGGCCAGGGGCGAGACGTGGAAGAACTTGAAGCGCGGGCCGAGGGTTTCGCAGTAGTCGCGCACCGGCTCCCACACGGCCGGGTCCTTGGTGTTGTTGTCGATGATCAGGACTTCGTAGTCCGGATAATCGAGGGCGGCCAGGGCGTCGAGGGTCTGTTTGACCATCTCCGGCGGCTCGTTGTAGCACGGCACGTGGATCGAGACTTTCGGGCGGTAGTCCGAATCCCCTTCAACCGGCAGGAATTCACGCCGGCGTTTGTGGGTCCAGACTGCTTCGGCCAGCTCATGGGCTTCGGTCAGCAACACGATAAATACGCCCAGGGCGCCGAGTGCCAGCAGGAAGCCCACCGTCAAGCTGAACCAGGTGCTGTATTGCTGGCTGTAGTCATAACCGATCCACACCAATACCGACCCGCACAGGAACGCGATAAAGGTCAGGAACGTACGGCCGCGCTGGCGCAGGGCCGAGCCGTCGATCATCAGCAGGGTCAGGGACAGCAGCGCAAGCACCACCGAGCCGATCGCCAGCACTCGCCATTGCGGAATCGCGACCACCGGGCCATCAAAGTTGAATTTCTGCTGGCGTGCGGCGTTGAACACGCCCCAATAGGCGCCTACAGAGCCTTCGTCGCTGGCTTTCCATGGCTGGTCAAACGCTTCGATCACGAAGTAGTTGTAGCCCTGGCGGTTCAGCGTGTTAACCAGCGTGCGCAGGTAAATCGCCTGGTCGGCGGGGGAGGCGTCAGCACCGCCACGCATCCGGCCGTTGCTCGGCCAGCCAACCTCCGACAGCAACAGCGGCTTTTTCGGGAAGGTCTTCTTCAGGTCCCGTGCGCGATCGAGGACGAACTGGCCGGCCTTGTCCACCGGGATATGTTCCCAGTACGGCAGGATGTGCGCGGCGATCAGGTCGACGTGCTTGGCCAGTTGCGGGTTGTGTTCCCAGATGTGCCATTGCTCTGAGGTGGTTACGGGCACCTTGACGGCGGCCCGTACCCGATCCAGCAGCACGATCAGCGCTTCCGGAGTGATTTCCTCACGGAACAGCGCCTCGTTGCCCACCACTACCCGCACTACGCTGCGGGAGCTGTTGGCGATTTCGATGGCGCGCTGGATCTCGCGCTCGTTGCGCTCGAGGTCCGGACTGATCCAGATCCCCAGGGTCACCCGCAGGCCGAATTCTTCCGCCAGCTTGGGGATATCCCCCAGGGTGCCGTCGACCGAGTAGGTACGGATGTTGTCCGTCAGCTTGCTCATGATCGCAAGGTCCTGACGCATTTGATCGTCGGTCGGATACTGGTCTTTCTGTGGGTACTGGCCTTGCTGGAACGGCGAGTACGAAAAACCGGAGATCTGCTCGGGCCAGTTAGGGGCATTGACCGGGCGGTTGATCAGCGCCCAGAAGCCGGTGAACAGCGCGGCAATTGCCAGCACCACCACCAGGTTGAGTCCAAATTTACGCGATGACATGGCTATTTCGGGTTCCAAAGGGTGTGGAACGAAAAGAGGTGTCGGCCTGCGCCGAACGGCGCGCATCCTACACTGGCCTTTCACCGACCGTACAGCAAGCCGGGAAAAACCGGACATTGGGCAGTGCAACTCGTCGTAAGTTCTCTTACTTGTAGCTTGTAGTTTAAAACTTGTCGCTGTGTAGCCCTATAATGCGCGCCGGTTTTTGGGGTAATGGTCATGAGTACAGAAGATCCACGGTTTGCCGGCGTCGCGCGCTTGTATGGCATTGAAGGCCTGGAGCGCCTGAAGGCGGCCCATGTGGCCATCGTCGGCGTGGGCGGGGTGGGTTCGTGGGCGGCGGAAGCCATCGCTCGCTGCGGCGTGGGCGAGATTTCGCTGTTTGACCTCGATGATGTATGCGTCAGCAACAGCAACCGCCAGCTGCATGCGCTGGACAGCACCGTGGGCAAGGCCAAGGTCGAGGTCATGGCCGAGCGCCTGAAAGGCATCAACCCGGATTGCACCGTGCACGCGGTGGCGGATTTCGTGACCCGCGAGACGATGGCCGAGTACATCACGCCCAATATCGATTGCGTGATCGACTGCATCGACAGTGTGAACGCCAAGGCCGCACTGATTGCCTGGTGCAAGCGGCGCAAGATCCAGATCATCACCACCGGCGGCGCGGGCGGGCAGATTGATCCGACGTTGATTCAGGTGTGTGACTTGAACCGTACGTTCAATGACCCGCTGGCGTCGAAGGTGCGCTCCACGTTGCGTCGCGATTATGGCTTCTCCCGCACTGTGACCCGCCATTACAGCGTGCCCTGCGTGTTCTCCACCGAACAGCTGCGTTACCCGAAGCCGGACGGCAGCATCTGTTTGCAGAAGAGTTTTGTCGGGGATGGCGTGAAGCTGGACTGCGCCGGCGGGTTTGGCGCGGTGATGATGGTGACTGCGACCTTCGGCATGGTGGCCGCGACCAAGGCGGTGGACAAGATAGTGGCCGGGGTGCGCCGGCCTGCTGACAGGGTCAAGGCCCCTTAGATCTCAGTCTGGAATGAAGATCAAAATGTGGGAGCGGGCTTGCTCGCGAAAGCGGTGTATCAGTCGACATCTCCGGTGACTGACACGCCGCCTTCGCGAGCAAGCCCGCTCCCACATTTAGTTTTGTGTGAGGCTCAGATGCCGCATGCGCTGCAGCACCGCATTCAACCCATTGCTGCGCGACGGCGATAACTGCCGCGACAGGCCCAGTTGCTCAAACCAGCCGGGCAAGTCGACGGCTTGCAGTTCGGCGGCAGACACACCGTTGACCCGCGCCAGCAACAACGCCACCAGCCCGCGTATCAGCCGTGCATCGCTGCTGGCGGCAAACTGCCAATGCCCATCCTGCAAGCGCCCCACCAGCCACACCAGGCTTTCACAGCCCTGCACCAGGTTGGCGTCGACCTTGTCTTCATCCGGCAAGGCGGGCAGCCGCTCGCCCCATTGCATCAGCAGGCGGGCTCGTTGCTCCCAACTGCCGACTGCCTGGAACGCTTCCAGCGCGACAACAGCCTCAGTCGGCAAGCTCATCGCAACATATCCAGGGCTTGATCCAGCGCTTCAAAAAAGCGCTCCAGGTCATCGGAGTCGTTGTACAGCGCCAACGACACCCGAATCGCCCCCGACAATCCCATCTGCTTGAGCAGCGGCATCGCACAATGATGGCCGGCGCGCACCGCAATCCCTTGTTCGGTCAGCAAGTGGGCGAGGTCGGCGTTGTGCACGCCTTCCACCACGAAGCTGGCCAGGGCGACGTGCGGCGACCCCAGCAAGCGCACGCCATTGCGCGCTTGCAAGCCACGCAACAGGTAGTCGTGCAGGGCGGCTTCGTGAGCCGTCACCGCCTGCTGGTCCAGGGAACTCAGGTAATCCAGGGTTGCCCCCAGGCCGATCACGCTGGCGATCGGCGGAGTCCCGGCTTCGAAGCCGAGGGGCGCCGGGCGGAAACTGGCGCTTTGATAATCAGCGTGCTGCACCATCTCGCCCCCAAACTGCCAATGGCGCAGGTGATGCAGGGCTTCGGTGCGGCCATACAGCACGCCGACGCCGTCCGGCCCGTAGAGTTTATGGCTGGAAAACACGTAGAAGTCGCAGCCCAGGGCCTGCATATCATGGCGACCATGCACGATGCCCTGGGCGCCATCGACCACCGTCAGGGCGTCGTGGGCCTTGGCCAGTGCCAGCAAATGCGGCAACGGCTGCCAGGCGCCGAGTACGTTGGACAGTTGGCTCACCGCCAGCAGGCGGGTGCGCGGGCCGATCAGTTGGGCGGCGGCTTGCAGGTCGATCAAGCCGTCATCGTCAAGCGGCAGTACCACCAGCGCCAGCTCGCGACGCTTGGCCAGTTGCTGCCACGGCAGCAGGTTGGCGTGGTGCTCCAGGGCGCTGATGACAATCTCGTCGCCCGGGTTGAATAGGTGCTCAAGGCCATAAGCCAGGAGGTTCAGCGCCGATGTCGCGCCGTGGGTGAAGATGATTTGCCCCTCGTCACCGACGTTCAGCCACTGTGCCACCTTGCTGCGACTGTCCTCGAAAGCCTGGGTCGCATGGGCGCCCGGCAAGTGCTGTGCACGGTGCACATTGGCTGCGCCATTGGCGTAGTAATGGCTGATGGCGTCCAGCAGGGCTTGAGGTTTTTGCGTGGTGGCGGCGTTGTCCAGATAGGTCTGGTCTTGCCGTTGCAGGGTGGCGATGGCCGGAAAATCGGCGCGCCAGGGAGAGGGCACAAGCATGGTGATCAAGACTCGTATAAACGGCCCGCACCGGTCAGGCGCGGGCCGTTAGTGGCATCGAGTCGCTGCTTAGTTGTGAGCGTGCAGCGCTGCGTTCAGTTCGATGGCCGATTTGTGGGTTTTGCACTCCACGGCACCGGTCTCGGAGTTGCGGCGGAACAGCAGGTCCGGTTGGCCGGCCAGCTCGCGGGCCTTGACCACCTTGACCAGCTGGTTCTGCTCGTCCAGCAGCGCAACCTTGGTGCCGGCGGTCACGTACAGGCCCGACTCCACGGTGTTGCGGTCGCCCAACGGGATACCGATACCGGCGTTGGCGCCGATCAGGCAGCCTTCGCCGACCTTGATCACGATGTTGCCGCCACCCGACAGGGTGCCCATGGTGGAGCAACCGCCGCCCAGGTCCGAACCCTTGCCGACGAACACGCCAGCCGACACGCGGCCTTCGATCATGCCCGGGCCTTCGGTACCGGCGTTGAAGTTGACGAAACCTTCGTGCATCACGGTGGTGCCTTCGCCTACGTAGGCGCCCAGGCGGATGCGCGCGGCATCAGCGATACGCACGCCGCTCGGCACCACGTAGTCGGTCATCTTCGGGAACTTGTCCACCGAGAACACTTCCAGCAGGTCGCCACGCAGGCGCGCTTCCAGTTGACGCTCGGCCAGCTCATTGATGTCGATTGCGCCCTGGCTGGTCCAGGCCACGTTCGGCAACTGCGGGAACACACCGGCCAGGCTCAGGCCGTGAGGCTTGACCAGGCGATGGGACAGCAGGTGCAGCTTGAGGTAGGCCTCAGGCGTGGAGGTCAGTGCGGCGTCTTCGGCCAGCAGGGTGGCGACCAGCGGCGTGTGGCTTTCAGCCAGGCGGCTCAACAGGGCGGCTTGGGCAGCGTCGACGCCCTTGAGCGCGTCAGCCAGTTGCAGGGCCTGGGTGACGGTGAAAGTGATCGCCTGGTTGCCTTCGGTGTAACCGAGGATCGGCGCGATGGCCGCGATGATTTCAGCCGATGGATTGAGCAGCGGTTGTGCGTAAAACACTTCCAGCCAAGCACCTTGGCGGTTCTGAGTGCCGACGCCGAAGCCCAGGCTGAACAGGGAATTGGACATGCTGTTACCTCTACAAAAATGGAGTGGGCTGGCCTACTTGAGGGCCGCCGAATAGCTATCTGGCTTGAAGCCAATCAGGGTTTTGTCACCGAGATCAAGCACCGGGCGCTTGATCATCGAGGGTTGCGCGAGCATCAATTCAATGGCTTTCGCTTGGTCGAGATCGGCTTTGCGTTCGTCTTCGAGTTTGCGAAAGGTGGTGCCCGCACGGTTCAAAACCACCTGCCAACCGTGCTCATTGCACCATTGGGTCAAGTGTTCGCGGTCGATACCGGCCGTCTTGTAGTCATGAAACTCATACTGGATAGCGTGCTCATCGAGCCAGGTGCGCGCCTTTTTCATGGTGTCGCAGGCTTTGATGCCGAAAAGGTGCAACGTTTTGCTTGAAGCGGTCAAGGAATTGCCCCCCTTTGGGCTCACGCAGATTAAAGGTCACGGATTATGCCATGGCCAGCGGCTTTCGGCGCCGCTCGTCACACTTACGTTTTGCTCGTGTGCGACTTTTGTGCAAAGGCCATCGCGCAGCATAGGCGGCTAATATGGCACTTCAACGGCGAGTTGTTGCCTGATGTGTGTTGTTGCAAGTTGATTGTCTGGGAATCCCGCGTTATGCAAACCGCCTACACCGTACTTATCCTGCTGATGCTGGTCAGCGTTTCGCGCCTTGTCGGGCGTGTGATCCCACTGCCGTTACCACTCGTGCAGATCGCCGCCGGTGCGTTGCTGGCCTGGCCGACCCTGGGGCTGCATGTCGCCCTGGACCCTGAGTTGTTTCTTTTCCTGTTTCTGCCGCCGCTGCTGTTCTCTGATGGCTGGCGCATGCCCAAGCGTGAATTGTGGCGCCTGCGCGGGCCGATCCTGACGCTGGCGGTGGGGTTGGTGCTGTTTACGGTGGTGGGGGCCGGTTACTTCATTCACTGGTTGTTGCCGAGTATTCCCCTGCCGGTGGCCTTCGCCCTGGCGGCCGTGTTGTCGCCGACGGATGCCGTGGCGGTGTCGGCCATTTCCCAGAACCGCTTGCCGACGCCACTGATGCACATGCTCCAGGGCGAGGCGTTGATGAATGATGCCTCGGGCCTGGTGACCTTCAAGTTCGCCCTGGCGGCGGCGCTGACCGGCGTGTTCTCGCTGGCGGATGCGAGCCTCACCTTTGTGCTGGTGGCCGTGGGTGGCCTGGCGGTCGGTGTGGCGTTGAGCTGGCTGGTCGGCCGCCTGCGTGCCTGGATGATCGCCCGGGGCTGGGACGACCCGGCGACGCACGTGGTGTTCATGTTGTTGCTGCCATTCGCCGCCTACGTGCTGGCGGAACGCCTTGGCGCCTCGGGCATCCTGTCGGCGGTGGCTGCGGGCATGATGCAAAGCTGGCTCGACCTGCTGCCGCGCCAGACCAGCACCCGGTTGCTCAACCGCAGTGTCTGGTCGCTGCTGGAGTTTGCGTTCAACGGCTTGATCTTCCTGCTGCTGGGCCTGCAACTGCCTGACATCATCAAGGCGGTGGTCAGTCACGAGCCGACGCTGTGGCCGACCTTGTTGTATCGCTGCCTGGACGTGATCGCGATTTTCCTGGTGCTGGTGGTGTTGCGGTTTATCTGGGTGCAAAGCATCTGGCGCCTGTCGGGTTTATTGCGCCGGATTCGTGGGAAAAGTGAGCTGACGCTGGTGCCCACCGCGCGGTCCTGCTGGTTGCTGACCGTCGGTGGCGTACGCGGTGCCGTGACCCTGGCGGGTGTGATGTCGGTACCGTTACTGCTTGCGCCGGGGCAGGATTTTCCCGAGCGCGACCTGCTGATCTTCATCGCCGCCGGTGTGATCCTGCTGTCGTTGGTCGCGGCCTGCATCGCTTTGCCGCTGCTGTTGCGCGGCATCGAGAAGAGCCCGGATGAGAAACGCCACAATGAAGTGCGCGAGGCCTGGAAGAAGACCGCCGTGGCTGCTATCCATGCCCTGGAAGCCGAAGAACCCGCTGAAGCTGCACCCCAGGATGCCGCCCAGGCAGCCTTGGCCACCGAGCTCAAGGCGCGGTTGATGTCGGAGTATCGTCATCAACTGGAAGTGTTCAACGATTCGGCCGAAGCCCAGGCGCTGGCGTTGCAGATGGATCAACTGGAGCGCAAGTTGCGGCTCAAGGCCCTGCGGGCGCAGCGTCTGGAACTGTATAGCCTGAGCCGTCACCATCAGATTGGTGATGATGTGCTACGGGAGGTGTTGGCGGATCTGGATATGAGCGAGGCGAATCTGGGTCATATCAAATAACACTGCGGTGCTTGCTTGTGGCGAGGGAGCTTGCTCCCGCTGGGCTGCGTAGCGGCCCCAAAAAAGCGGGAGCGCTGCGCACTCCAGCGGGAGCAAGCTCCCTCGCCACAGCAAGCTCCCTCGCCACATTCAGCGCGGTTATTTATTGCGGGTAATAAAGTCGCGAATCCGCGTCGCCGCTTCCACACACTCTGCCAGCGGCGCAACCAGTGCCAGGCGTACACGCCCGGCGCCCGGGTTGACCCCGTCCACTTCCCGCGACAGGTACGAGCCCGGTACCACGGTCACGTGTTCTTCCACGAACAAGTCCCGGCAGAACGCCGCATCGTCGCCCTTCACATTCGGCCACAGGTAGAAGCCGCCGTCCGGGTTTTGCACGTCCAGCACCGGCTTCAGGATCGCCAGCACCGCATCGAACTTCTCCCGGTACAGGTCACGGTTGGCCTGCACGTGGGCTTCGTCCTGCCAGGCAGCAATGCTCGCCAGTTGGGTTTGCACCGGCATCGCGCAACCGTGGTAGGTGCGGTACAGCAGGAAGCCCTTGAGGATTTCGGCATCGCCGGCCACAAAGCCCGAGCGCAGGCCCGGCAGGTTGGAGCGCTTGGACAGGCTGTGGAACACCACGCAACGCTTGAAGTCCTGGCGGCCCAGTTCCACGCAAGCGCTGAGCAGGCCTGGCGGCGGGGTTTGTTCGTCGAAGTACAGCTCGCTGTAGCACTCGTCGGCGGCGATCACGAAGTCGTATTCGTCAGCCAGGGCGATCAGCTTTTTCAGGGTGTCGACGGGAATCAGTGCACCGGTGGGGTTGCCTGGCGAGCACAGGAACAGGATCTGGCAGCGTTTCCAGATGTCCGGCGATACCGCGTCGAAATCCGGGTTGAAGCCGTTTTCATCCAGGCACGGCAGGTAATGCGGCTTGGCCCCGGCGAGGAACGCAGCCCCTTCGTAGATCTGGTAGAACGGGTTCGGGCTGACCACCAGCGCGTCGTCGCCGCGGTTGACCACGGTCTGGGTGAAGGCGAACAGCGCTTCACGGGTGCCGTTCACCGGCAGGATGTTGCGCGCCGGGTCAAGCCAGCCCTTGGGCACGCTGAAACGGCGTTCACACCAGGCGCCAATGGCTTCGCGCAGGGCGGGAATGCCCAGGGTGGTGGGGTACACCGCCATCTGGTCCAGGTTGTTGGCCAGCGCCTCGGCGACAAACTGCGGGGATTTGTGCTTCGGCTCACCGATGGACAGGGCGATGGGGCGTTTGTCCGGGTTCGGCGTGACGCTGCCCAGCAGGACGCGCAATTTCTCGAACGGGTAGGGCTGCAGTTGGTTCAGGGCGTTGTTCATCGATAAATCTCGTTCAATTCATTGGAAGCTGAAAATGGGCGGTCGGTCAGATGCTCAAGCGTGACATCTCGACGCCGGTCTCCTGATTGACGCTCAACTGCTGGACGATGGCTTCCTGCAAGCGTCGGCACAGTTCAGGGTCGGAAAGCGGCTGGTTGTCGGCATCGGTAATGAAGAACACGTCTTCCACCCGCTCGCCCAGGGTCGCAATCTTGGCGTTCTGCAACGACAGGTCGAACTCCAGGAAGATCGTGCCGATCCGTGCCAGCAGGCCCGGGCGGTCCGGCGCGCTGAGTTCCAGCACCGTCACCGGGCGCTGGGCGTCGTTGTGGATGGTCACCTCGGGGGCAAAAGCAAAGTGCTTGAGCTGGCGCGGCACCCGACGCTGGATGATGGTCGGGTAGTCGTCAGGATTGCGCAGCGCGTCGGTGAGGCCTTTGCGGATCTTTTTCACCCGCTCCGGGTTGTCGCCGATGGACTCGCCTTCTGTGTCGAGCACGATGTAGGTGTCGAGGGTGAACTGGCTGCTGGAGGTGATGACCCGGGCGTCGTGAATGTTCAGGTTGAGCTGGTCCATCGCCGCCACGGTCACGGCGAAGAAGTCGTGCTGGTCGGGCGCGTAGATGAAGATCTGGGTGCCACCCTCGAACTCGCGCTGGGTGGTTTCCTTGATCAGCACCAGTGGGCCGCCATCGGCCGGCTGCTGCAGGATCGCGTCGCTGTGCCAGGCCACGTCGCCGGCGGTGTGGCGCAGGAAGTAGTCGTCTCCCAGTTGCGACCAGAGTTGCTCGACGTCGTCCGGGTCATTGCCGCCACGCACCAGAATATCCAGGGCCGCGCTTTGGGTGCGGCGGATCTGTTCTTCGCGGTCCACCGGGTTCTCGAGGCCGCGACGCAGCGCGCGCTTGGTCTCGGTGTAGAGCTGGCGCAACAGGCTGGCGCGCCAGGAGTTCCACAGCGTCGGGTTGGTGGCGTTGATGTCGGACACGGTGAGCACGTACAGGTAGTCGAGGCGGGTTTCATCGCCGACGGCCTGGGCAAAATCGTGGATCACCTGCGGGTCGGACAAGTCCTTGCGCTGGGCGGTGGTGGACATCACCAGGTGGTTCTGCACCAGCCACACGATCAGGCGGCTGTCCCACAGCGGCAACTGGTGACGCTGGCAGAACGCTTCGGCGTCCACTGCGCCAATTTCCGAGTGATCACCATGCCGGCCCTTGCCGATGTCGTGGTACAGGCCGGCGAGGTAGATCAATTCCGGCTTGGGCAGACGCGCCATGAGCTTGCTGGCCAGCGGGAATTTCTCTGACACCTGGGTGTACTGCAACTTACGCAGGTGCTTGATCAGGTTCAGGGTGTGGGCGTCCACCGTGTAGATGTGGAACAGGTCGTGCTGCATCTGCCCGACGATAAAACCGAACTCCGGCAGGTAGCGCCCCAGGATCCCGTAGCGGTTCATGCGCCGCAGGTTGCGGTGGATGCCGATCTTGCACTTGAACAGCTCGATAAACAGGCTGGTATTGCGGATGTCGTGGCGGAAATCGTCGTCGATCAGGTGACGGTTTTCCCGCAGCAGGCGAATGGTGTCGGCGCGTACGCCCTTGATTTCCGGCTGCTGGGCCATCAACACGAAGATTTCCAGCATGGCGAACGGCGTGCGTTTGAACACGTTGTCGTTGCGTGCCTCGATATAGCCATCGTGGAGCTGGAAGCGCGCGTTGATCGGCTGCGGCGGTGCTTCGTCTTCCGGGGCCAGGATCACTTCTTCGAAGTGCTGGATGATCAGGTCGCTGAGCTGGGCAATGCTCATCACCACGCGGTAGTACTGCTGCATGAAACTTTCGATGCTGGTCTTCGCGTCTTCGCCTTCAAACCCCAGCAGGGTGGCGATGGAGCGCTGGTGGTCGAACAGCAGGCGGTCTTCGGAGCGCCCGGCCAGCATGTGCAGCGCGTAGCGCACTTTCCAGAGGAATTCCTGGGAGGAGGCCAGCAGGGCGTTTTCGCTCTCCACCAGGAAGCCTTCCCCGGCCAGGGCGCGCAGGTTCAGGGTGCCGTACTGGCGACGGGCGACCCACAAAATCGTCTGGATGTCCCGCAGCCCGCCCGGTGAGCCTTTGACGTTGGGTTCCAGGTTGTATTCGGTGTCGTTGTACTTGTGGTGCCGGGCTTTCTGCTCGGCACGCTTGGCCAGGAAGAAGTCCTTGCTTGGCCACATGTGCGCGGTGCTGGTGACTTCCAGCATGCGCTGGCGCAGGCGCTCGGGGCCGGCGATGGTGCGGCTTTCCATCAGGTTGGTGATCACCGTCAGGTCGGCGCGGGCTTCCTGGGCACACTCGTCCACCGAGCGTACGCTTTGGCCGACTTCCAGGCCGATGTCCCACAACAGCGTCAGAAAACGCTCGATGGAGTCGCGAAAGATCTCGTGATCGGCGCTGTCCAGCAAGATCAGCAGGTCGATGTCGGAGTAGGGGTGCAGTTCGCCACGGCCGTAGCCGCCGACCGCCACCAGGGCGATATCGGCGTCTTCACTCCAGCTGAACTGTTCCCAGGCCTTTTGCAGGATGTTGTCGACGAACCAGGCGCGGTCCTCGATCAGCCGGCGGATATCGCGGCCGGTACGAAAGCGCCCGTCGAGCACCTCGCGGGCCTGACGAATGGCCTTCTTGAAGGCGGCGATGGGGCTGGCCTTCAGTGCCAGTTCCGCCTGGAACTGGCCACGGTCGAAGAGTTCGGGATCCACCTGGGGCATCGATCGGTTTTCCTTTCTATCTATGGGTCACAGCGTCGCTATTAGAAAACCGGTGCAAACATTACGCCGAAACGCGGGGAATCGTGTCGTCGGCACGCAGGGTGAAGATCTCGTAGCCGGTGTCGGTCACCAGCAGGGTGTGTTCCCACTGCGCCGAGAGCTTGCGGTCCTTGGTGATGGCGGTCCAGCCGTCGCCCAGCACCTTGGTGTCGGCCTTGCCCTGGTTGATCATCGGCTCGATGGTGAAGGTCATGCCTGCCTTGAGTTCCATGCCGGTGCCGGCGCGGCCGTAGTGCAGGATCTGTGGCTCTTCGTGGAACACCTTGCCGATGCCGTGGCCGCAGAACTCGCGCACCACCGAGAAGCCGTTCTTTTCAGCGTGCTTCTGGATGATTTCACCGATGTCGCCCAGGCGGCAGCCAGGCTTGACGATCTCGATGGCCTTGTACATGCATTCCTGGGTGACTTGCGACAGGCGCTCGGCCCAGACCGGCACGGTGCCGACGTGGAACATGCGGCTGGTGTCGCCGTGGTAGCCGTCCTTGATGACGGTGACGTCGATGTTCAGGGTGTCGCCGTCCTTCAGCGGCTTGTCGCCGGGAATCCCGTGGCACACCACGTGGTTGATCGAGGTGCAGATCGACTTGGGGAAACCCTTGTAGTTCAGCGGCGCAGGGATGGCCTTTTGCACGTCGACGATATAGTCGTGGCAAATGCGGTCCAGCGCTTCGGTGGTGACGCCGGGCTTGACGTGTTCGGCAATCATTTCCAGGACGTCGGCAGCCAGTTTGCCGGCAACACGCATGCCAGCGATATCTTCGGCGGTTTTGAGGGTTACGGTCATACAGGCTCTCTCTAGCGCGACGCGCTGAAATCAATACGGTTTACGGGTGTGCGACAAAAGGTTGCAGAATTCGCACAAGCCCAAAAAACGCGATTCTAGCAGACGCAAGGGTGAAACCATGAGCGTCTGGCGATCGCTTCTGTCTATAAGGATGGGGGCATTCTGGCTCTATTCAAAGGCTTAGGCAAAAGCGACTGACGGCAAATGTGATTGCGGGTTTCGTTTTTGCAAGCTCTGTGGTATAAAATGCGCCGCTTTCCGGGGATACCCCGCAAAGCTTAAATCCACACACGTGTCGACACGATGACCTGGGTGCCGGAGGCGA
This sequence comes from Pseudomonas sp. IPO3774, assembly GCF_013386835.1. NCBI lineage: Bacteria > Pseudomonadati > Pseudomonadota > Gammaproteobacteria > Pseudomonadales > Pseudomonadaceae > Pseudomonas > Pseudomonas sp. IPO3774. The sequence continues at coordinate 42,732 of NZ_JACAQY010000028.1, read as the reverse complement.
ATGCCGCTGGTTGGTCATTGGGATACGTGGAGGCCAAACCCGACTTATTAAGGAACTATCATGTCCCAAGTCAACATGCGCGATATGCTGAAGGCCGGTGTGCACTTCGGTCACCAGACCCGTTACTGGAACCCGAAAATGGGTAAATACATTTTCGGCGCGCGTAACAAGATCCACATCATCAACCTTGAAAAAACCCTGCCAATGTTCAACGAAGCTCTGACTTTCGTAGAGCGCCTGGCCCAGGGCAAAAACAAGATTCTGTTCGTCGGCACCAAGCGTTCCGCTGGCAAGATCGTTGCTGAAGAAGCAGCACGTTGCGGTTCGCCGTACGTCGATCACCGCTGGTTGGGCGGCATGCTGACCAACTTCAAAACCATCCGTGCTTCCATCAAGCGTCTGCGTGACCTTGAAGTGCAAGCCGAAGACGGTACTTTCGCCAAGCTGACCAAGAAAGAGGCGCTGATGCGCACTCGCGACCTGGAAAAGCTCGATCGTTCCCTGGGTGGTATCAAGGACATGGGCGGTCTGCCTGACGCACTGTTCGTTATCGATGTTGATCACGAGCGCATCGCGATCACCGAAGCCAACAAGCTGGGCATCCCGGTTATCGGCGTAGTCGATACCAACAGCAGCCCGGAAGGCGTTGACTACATCATCCCAGGCAACGATGACGCAATCCGCGCTATCCAGCTGTACATGGGTTCGATGGCTGACGCTGTAATCCGTGGTCGCAACCACGTTGCTGGCGGTACCGAGCAGTTCGTTGAAGAAGCTCCGGTAGCTGCAGCTGAGTAACTGACGCCTTGGCGTTGACTCAGTAAGCAAAAAGGGGGCTTGGCCCCCTTTTTGCCACCTCGAAAACCATTTGTCGGCAGCGCAGCTACAACATTTGTAACGTGCAGCGGCCTACAAGGGTGGTTCGGGAAGAATTGATCGCCCGTTCAATCGGGTGGAATGGTTGAAAACCTATCCAAGAGGATTTTGAAAATGGCAGAGATTACTGCAGCGTTGGTTAAAGAACTGCGTGAGCGTACCGGCGAAGGCATGATGGATTGCAAAAAGGCCTTGACCAAGGCCGGCGGCGACATCGAAAAAGCCATTGATGACATGCGTGCTTCGGGCGCCATCAAGGCTGCCAAGAAAGCAGGCAACGTCGCTGCTGAAGGCGCCATCGCAATCAAGGAAGACGGCAAATCGGCCGTTATCCTGGAAGTTAACTCGCAGACCGACTTCCTGGCCCTGCAAGACGACTTCAAGAACTTCGTCGCTGCCAGCGTTGAAAAAGCATTCGCTGACAAGCTGACCGACGCGGCTCCGCTGATCGAAGCTCAAGAAGCTGATCGTCTGGTTCTGGTGGGTAAAGTGGGCGAGAACGTTAACATTCGTCGCCTGACCCGCGTTGAAGGTGACGTTGTGGGTGCTTACCTGCACGGCAACAAGATCGGTGTTGTGGTTGCCCTGAAAGGCGGCAACGTTGAACTGGCCAAAGACATCGCTATGCACGTAGCGGCCAGCAACCCTGAATTCCTGCTGCCATCGGAAGTTTCTGCTGAAGCCATCGAACGCGAGAAAGCCGTGTTCCTGCAGCTGAACGAAGAGAAAATCAAAGGCAAGCCTGAAAACATCGTTGAAAACATGGTCAAGGGCCGTATCAGCAAGTTCCTGGCTGAGGCTTCCCTGGTTGAGCAGGCGTTCGTCAAGAACCCTGAAATCAAGGTTGGCGAACTGGCCAAGAAAGCCGGTGCTGAAATCGTTTCCTTCACCTACTACAAAGTAGGCGACGGCATCGAGAAGCCGGTCGACAACTTCGCTGAAGAAGTTGCTGCCCAGCTGGCTGCCACCAAGAAGTAAGACAGTTTTTAACTGTCGCCCAAAAGAGGCTGCCCGCTTACGCGCGCAGCCTCTTTTCAAATGGGGTGATCGATTTTTATTGGTTTCCCTTTGGAACTGGCTTACAAAGCCGTGTTCCGATGGCGCTGTGACAGCGTCAAGCTAGAGTGAACGCAGGCCGTAAACGGCTTGCCAAGAATTTTCAAAAAATACGCCGCAGGAGAGATTCGCAATGGCTCAGCAGGGCAGTGGTCATCAGGCTCGCTATAAACGCATTCTACTCAAGCTTAGCGGCGAGGCCCTGATGGGCTCGGAAGAGTTTGGGATCGATCCCAAAGTACTCGATCGCATGGCGCTGGAAGTCGGCCAACTGGTCGGTATCGGTGTCCAGGTCGGTCTGGTGATCGGCGGCGGCAACCTGTTCCGTGGCGCGGCACTCAGCGCTGCCGGCATGGATCGGGTGACAGGCGACCACATGGGCATGCTGGCCACTGTGATGAACGCCCTGGCCATGCGTGATGCGCTGGAGCGCGCCAATATCACCGCGATCGTGATGTCGGCTATTTCCATGGTTGGCGTAACGGATCACTATGATCGTCGCAAGGCCATGCGTCACCTGGATGCCAAGGAAGTCGTGATTTTTGCGGCCGGTACCGGCAACCCATTCTTTACCACCGATTCGGCAGCTTGCCTGCGTGGTATCGAGATCAACGCGGACGTGGTGCTCAAGGCCACCAAGGTTGACGGTGTCTACACTGCAGACCCATTCAAAGACCCACATGCCGAGAAGTTCGATCATCTGACTTATGATGAAGTACTGGATCGCAAGCTGGGCGTGATGGACCTGACGGCAATTTGCTTGTGCCGCGACCACAAGATGCCGCTGCGCGTATTTAACATGAACAAGCCCGGCGCCCTGCTGAACATCGTACACGGCGGCGCGGAAGGGACTCTGATCGAGGAAATCGAACAATGATCAACGAAATCAAAAAAGACGCTCAAGAGCGCATGCAAAAATCCCTGGAATCCCTGAACCATGCGTTTGGCCAGATTCGTACCGGCAAGGCCCACCCAAGCATCCTGGGCAGCGTGATGGTGCCTTACTACGGCGCTGATACCTCGATCACCCAAGTGGCCAACATCACTGTAAAAGATTCGCGCACCCTGCAAGTCGTTGCTTTCGAGCGCAACATGCTCGGCGCCGTCGACAAGGCCATCCAGAGCGCCGGTTTGAACCTCAATCCGACCAACCTGGGCGAATTGCTGCTGATCTCCATGCCTGCCCTGACCGAAGAAACCCGCAAGGGCTTCACCAAGCAGGCGCGCAGTGCAGCGGAAGACGCGCGTGTTGCCGTGCGCAACATCCGTCGTGATGCCTTGGGTGACCTGAAGAAGCTGGTCAAGGACAAGGAAATCAGCGAAGACGAAGAGCGCCGTGCCGTTGCTGATATCGACAAGCTGACTAAAGATGCCGAGGCCCAGATCACCAAGGCCACGGAAGATAAAGAAAAGGACCTGATGGCCGTATAAGGGGTCAGGACGCCTTCATGGAAAAGACCAAGCAGACTGTGCCCTCCGTGGTGCCGCGCCATGTCGCGATCATCATGGACGGGAATAATCGCTGGGCGAAGAAGCGCTTTATGCCGGGCGTTGCCGGGCATAAAGCGGGTGTCGACGCTGTACGAGCCGTGATCGAGGTGTGCGCCGAGGCCAAGGTCGAAGTATTGACCCTGTTCGCGTTCTCCAGTGAAAACTGGCAGCGCCCGGCCGAGGAGGTCAGTGCCTTGATGGACCTGTTCTTCAAGGCCCTGCGCCGCGAGGCCAAGCGCCTGAACGAGAACAACATCAGCCTGCGTATCATCGGTGACCGTTCGCGGTTTCATCCGGAGCTGCAGGCGGCCATGCGCGAAGCCGAGGCGATCACTGCCGGCAGCAACCGTTTTGTGCTGCAGATCGCAGCCAACTACGGCGGCCAGTGGGATATTGCCCAGGCCGCGCAGCGTCTAGCGCGGGAAGTGCAGGCCGGCCATCTGCGCCCGGAAGACATCACCCCCGAACTCTTGCAAACCTGCCTGGTGACCGGCGACCTGCCGTTGCCGGACCTGTGCATTCGTACCGGTGGCGACCATCGCATCAGCAACTTCCTGTTGTGGCAGTTGGCCTATACCGAGCTGTACTTCTCCGACCTGTTCTGGCCGGACTTCAAACACGATGCCATGCGCAATGCGCTGGCCGATTTCGCTTCCCGTCAGCGTCGCTTCGGTAAAACGAGCGAGCAGATCGAAGCTGGAGCCCGGGTTTAATGCTTAAACAACGAATCATCACGGCGCTGATCCTGCTGCCTATTGCCCTGTGCGGGTTTTTCCTGCTTGAAGGTGCGAACTTCGCGCTGTTCATCGGCCTGGTTGTGACCCTGGGTGCCTGGGAATGGGCGCGCCTGGCGGGTTTCGCCGCGCAGTTGCCTCGTGTGGTGTATGCCGCTGTCGTGGCGTTGTTGATGTTCCTGATGTACATCCTGCCGGACGTGGCGCCCTGGGTGCTGGGTGCGGCGGTGTTGTGGTGGGCGTTGGCGACCTATCTGGTGCTGACCTATCCGGGCACCAGCAGTCACTGGTCCAGTGTTGCCTGCAAGCTGGTGATTGGCCTTTTGATTCTGTTGCCTGCCTGGCAGGGCCTGGTCTACATCAAGCACATGCAACTGGGTAACTGGCTGATCATGGCGGTGATGGTCCTGGTGTGGGGTGCCGATATCGGCGCCTATTTCTCCGGGCGTGCCTTCGGCAAGCGCAAGCTGGCGCCGGCTGTCAGCCCGGGCAAAAGCTGGGAAGGCGTGTATGGCGGCCTGGCGTTGACCCTGGTGATTACCGTGGTGGTCGGTGTGGTGCGTGGCTGGACCGTCAAGGAAATGCTACTGGGTCTGGTGGGCGCAGCCGTGGTGGTGTTCATCTCGGTGGTAGGTGACCTGACCGAAAGCATGTTCAAGCGCCAGGCCGGGATCAAGGACAGCAGTAACCTGCTGCCGGGTCACGGTGGCGTGCTGGACCGTATCGACAGCCTGACTGCCGCGATCCCGATCTTTGCCGTACTGCTGTGGATGGCTGCCTCGTGAGCCGCCTGCAACAGGTAACCGTGCTGGGCGCTACCGGCTCGGTGGGGCTAAGCACCCTGGATGTGATTGCCCGTCATCCCGAGCGTTATCAAGTATTCGCCTTGACCGGTTTCAGTCGCCTGAGTGAACTGCTGGCACTGTGTGTGCGGCACGCGCCGCAATACGCAGTAGTGCCCGAAGCGGCAGTTGCACGTGGTTTGCAGGATGACTTGCGCGCTGCGGGCCTGGCGACTCAGGTATTGGTGGGGGAGGAGGGGTTGTGCCAGGTTTCGGCAGACCCTGAGGTCGACACCGTGGTTGCGGCGATTGTCGGCGCTGCCGGCTTGCGCCCGACCCTAGCGGCCGTTGATGCGGGCAAGAAGATTCTGCTGGCCAACAAAGAAGCCCTGGTGATGTCCGGGGCACTCTTCATGCAGGCGGTGCGCAAGAGCGGCGCCGTGCTGTTGCCGCTCGACAGCGAGCACAACGCGATTTTCCAATGCATGCCTGGTGATTTCGCCCGCGGGTTGAGCCAGGTCGGCGTGCGCCGGATTCTGCTGACAGCCTCCGGTGGTCCGTTCCGGCAGACGCCGCTGGCCGATCTGGAGCATGTTTCTCCCGATCAGGCGTGCGCTCACCCGAACTGGTCCATGGGGCGCAAGATCTCGGTGGATTCAGCGAGCATGATGAACAAGGGCCTGGAGCTGATTGAGGCCTGCTGGTTGTTCGATGCCCGGCCGGACCAGGTCGAGGTGGTGATCCACCCGCAAAGTGTGATTCATTCCCTGGTGGACTATGTGGATGGCTCGGTATTGGCCCAACTGGGCAATCCGGACATGCGTACGCCGATCGCCAATGCCCTGGCATGGCCTGAGCGGATTGACTCGGGTGTTGCGCCGCTGGATCTGTTTGCCATTGCCCGTCTGGACTTCGAAGCGCCCGACGAGCAACGCTTCCCTTGCCTGCGTCTTGCGCGGCAAGCTGCGGAGGCGGGTAACAGTGCCCCGGCGATGCTGAATGCGGCCAATGAAGTGGCTGTGGCGGCGTTTCTGGACCGGCGCATCCGCTTTCCGCAGATCGCGGGTATCATCGAGGACGTTTTGAGCCTTGAGCCCGTCGTCCCGGTGAATGATCTGGGCGCGGTGTTCGAAGCGGATGCAAAGGCCCGGGCCTTGACCGAGCAGTGGTTGAGCCGCAATACGCGTTAGCCTCTGGGTGTGTTCAAGCCTTCAGGCACTGGATTGAAATGCGGAGAAATTAGATGAGTGCGCTCTACATGATTGTCGGCACCCTGGTTGCTCTGGGTGTGCTGGTTACCTTCCACGAGTTCGGCCATTTCTGGGTCGCGCGTCGTTGCGGCGTCAAGGTACTGCGCTTTTCCGTAGGCTTCGGCATGCCGTTGCTGCGCTGGCACGACCGTCGTGGCACCGAGTTCGTAATTGCGGCCATTCCATTGGGCGGCTACGTCAAGATGCTCGACGAGCGCGAAGGCGAAGTGCCGGCTGATCAGTTGGATCAATCCTTCAACCGCAAGACCGTTCGTCAGCGCATCGCCATCGTCGCGGCAGGCCCGATCGCAAATTTCCTGTTGGCGATGGTGTTCTTCTGGGTCCTGGCCATGTTGGGTAGTCAGCAGGTGCGTCCGGTGATCGGTGCCGTCGAGGCCGACAGCATGGCGGCGAAGGCCGGCCTGACTGCCGGGCAAGAAATTGTTGCAGTTGATGGCGAGCCAACCACCGGCTGGGGTGCCGTCAATTTGCAGTTGGTGCGTCGCCTGGGTGAAAGCGGCATCGTGAAACTGGTGGTGCGCGATCAGGACTCCACCACCGAAACCTCGCGCGAGCTGGCCCTGGATCACTGGCTGAAAGGCTCCGATGAGCCTGACCCGATCAAATCTCTGGGCATTCGCCCATGGCGTCCGGCCTTACCGCCGGTGCTGGCGGAGCTGGATCCGAAGGGGCCGGCCCAGGCCGCGGGTCTGAAAACCGGTGATCGCCTGCTGGCCCTCGATGGCCAGGCGCTGAGTGACTGGCAGCAGGTGGTCGACCTGGTGCGTGTACGCCCTGATACCAAAATTGTGCTGAAAGTTGAGCGCGATGGTGCTCAAATCGACGTCCCTGTGACCCTGGCGGTTCGTGGGGAAGCCAAGGCAGTCGGGGGTTACCTGGGGGCCGGCGTTAAAGGTGTCGATTGGCCACCTTCGATGGTTCGAGAGGTCAGCTTCGGGCCGTTGGCGGCGATTGGCGAGGGTGCGAGACGCACCTGGACCATGAGTGTGCTGACCCTCGATTCCCTCAAGAAAATGTTGTTCGGCGAGCTCTCGGTAAAAAACTTGAGTGGACCGATAACCATTGCTAAAGTGGCGGGCGCTTCTGCCCAGTCGGGCGTTGTAGATTTCCTGAATTTCCTGGCTTATCTGAGTATTAGCCTTGGGGTTCTGAATTTGTTGCCCATTCCAGTATTGGATGGGGGGCATCTGTTGTTTTATCTGGTCGAGTGGGCGCGTGGTCGCCCCTTGTCGGATCGGGTGCAGGGTTGGGGGATACAGATCGGTATCAGTTTGGTGGTCGGGGTGATGTTATTAGCCCTGGTCAACGATCTGGGACGACTGTAACGCTTCGCTGAATTGCGAATCTGCCGCATTTTGCGGCAGTTTGTTTATTGCCAGTTGGAATAAGAAAGGACTTCATGAAACGTCTGCTGCTAACTGCGGTTCTCACCGTATTGATGATCGCCGAAGTTCACGCCGAGTCCTTCACCATCTCCGATATTCGCGTCAACGGCCTCCAGCGGGTTTCCGCGGGTAGCGTCTTTGGTGCCTTGCCGTTGAACGTCGGGGAACAGGCTGATGACCGTCGCCTGGTGGAATCCACTCGTGCGCTGTTCAAAACCGGGTTCTTTCAAGATATCCAGCTGGGTCGCGAAGGTAACGTCCTCGTCATCACTGTCGTCGAGCGACCTTCTGTCGCCAGTATCGAGATCGAAGGCAACAAGGCGATCTCCACTGAGGACTTGATGAAAGGCCTCAAGCAATCCGGCCTTGCCGAAGGCGAGATCTTCCAGCGTGCCACCCTCGAAGGCGTGCGTAACGAACTGCAACGCCAGTACGTTGCCCAGGGTCGTTACTCGGCTACCGTCGAGACCGAAGTGGTGCCGCAACCGCGTAACCGCGTCGGCCTGAAGGTCAACATCAACGAAGGCACCGTGGCGGCCATCCAGCACATCAACGTGGTGGGTAACACCAAGTTTGCTGATGACGACTTGATCGACCTGTTCGAACTCAAGACCACCAACTGGCTGTCGTTCTTCAAGAACGATGACAAGTATGCCCGTGAAAAACTCTCCGGTGACCTGGAGCGCCTGCGTTCCTACTACCTGGACCGCGGCTATATCAACATGGATATCGCTTCGACCCAGGTGTCCATCACCCCGGACAAGAAGCACGTCTATATCACTGTCAACGTCAACGAAGGCGAGAAGTACAAGGTTCGTGACGTCAAGCTCAGCGGCGACTTGAAAGTGCCTGAAGACCAGGTCAAGTCCCTGTTGCTGGTGCAGAAGGACCAGGTGTTCTCGCGCAAGCTGATGACCACCACCTCCGAGCTGATCACCCGTCGCCTGGGTAACGAAGGCTATACCTTCGCCAACGTCAACGGCGTACCGACCCCGCACGACGAAGACCACACCGTGGACATCACCTTCGTTGTAGACCCGGGCAAGCGTGCCTACGTGAACCGCATCAACTTCCGTGGCAACACCAAGTCTGCCGACGAAGTGCTGCGCCGCGAAATGCGTCAGATGGAAGGTGGCTGGGCGTCGACTTACCTGATCGACCAGTCCAAGGTTCGCCTCGAGCGCCTGGGCTTCTTTAAGGAAGTCAACGTTGAAACCCCGGCTGTACCGGGTGTGGATGACCAGGTTGACGTGAACTACGCCGTAGAAGAGCAAGCCTCCGGTTCGATTACCGCCAGTGTCGGTTTCGCCCAGAGTGCCGGCCTGATCCTCGGTGGTTCGATCACCCAGAACAACTTCCTCGGTACCGGTAACAAGGTTTCCATCGGCCTGACCCGAAGCGAATACCAGAGCCGCTATAACTTCGGTTATGTCGACCCCTACTGGACTGCTGACGGCGTGAGCCTGGGCTACAACGCCTTCTATCGCACAACCGACTACAAAGACCTCGACGTTGACGTTGCAAGCTATGCAATCGACAGCTTCGGTGTTGGTGCCAACATTGGTTACCCGATCAGTGAGACCTCGCGTCTGACCTTCGGCCTGACCGCGCAGCAGGACAAGATCAAGACCGGTGTGTACACCGTGGATGAGATCTTCAACTTCGTGCGTAAAGAAGGCGACCAGTTCCTGAACTTCAAGGCTTCGGCCGGTTGGTCGGAATCGACCCTGAACAAAGGCGTACTCGCGACCCGCGGCCATTCCCAGAGCCTGACCCTGGAAGCCACCACGCCGGGCAGCGACCTGTCGTTCTTCAAACTCGACTACCGTGGCCAGTTGTTCCAGCCTTTGAGCGAAAACTACACCATGCGCCTGCACACCGAGCTGGGTTATGGCGACGGTTACGGTTCGACCAGCGGCTTGCCGTTCTATGAGAACTACTATGCGGGTGGTTTCAACTCGGTACGTGGTTTCAAGGACAGCACCTTGGGTCCTCGTGGTACCCCAAGCCGTGGCGTGGGTGTGACCGGTAACCAGGGGACTGTGGCTGACTCGGACAACGACCCGCTGCCATTCGGTGGTAACGTGCTGATCCAGGGTGGTGCTGAGATTCTGTTCCCGCTGCCATTCGTTAAAGATCAACGTTCCCTGCGTACTTCGGTCTTCTGGGATGTGGGTAACGTGTTCGACTCCAAGTGCGAACAGGTCACCAACCCGAATGGCTCGAAGTCCAACACGCAGTGCAACGATGTGAGCTTCAGCAACCTGGCAAGCTCTGTCGGTGTCGGTGTGACCTGGGTTACCGCGCTTGGCCCATTGAGCTTTGCTCTGGCCATGCCGGTCAAGAAACCGGATAACGCTGAAACCCAGATTTTCCAATTCTCCCTCGGCCAGACGTTCTAAGCGTCTGACCCAAGATAACGACAACGGATTCTGTAGGAGTGCATCGTGCGTAAGTTGACTCAATTGGTTCTCCTGGCGACTGTCCTGGTAGCGACCCCGGCCTTTGCCGAAATGAAAATTGCCGTTCTGAACTATCAGATGGCGCTGCTGGAATCCGATGCGGCCAAGAAATATGCCGTAGATGCCGAGAAGAAATTCGGTCCTCAACTGACCAAGCTCAAGACGCTGGAAAGCAGCGCCAAGGGCATCCAGGATCGTCTGGTAGCCGGTGGCGACAAGATGCAGCAAGGCGAGCGCGAGCGTCTGGAGCTTGAATTCAAGCAAAAGGCCCGTGACTACCAGTTCCAGTCCAAGGAACTGAACGAAGCCAAGGCTGTTGCCGACCGCGAAATGCTCAAGCAGCTGAAGCCGAAACTCGACAGCGCTGTGGAAGAAGTCATCAAGAAAGGTGCCTTTGACCTGGTATTCGAACGCGGTGCAGTCATCGACGTTAAACCTCAGTACGACATCACCCGTCAGGTGATCGAGCGCATGAATCAGCTGAAGTAAGCCATGACTGCGACTATCAAGCTCGGCCAATTGGCCGAGTTCCTGGGAGCCACCTTGCGTGGCTCCGCGGAGAAGGAAATCACTGGGCTAGCCACCTTGCAGGAGGCTGGCCCAGCTCAGTTGAGCTTCCTGGCAAACCCCCAATACCGTAAATACCTGGGCGAAAGCCGCGCCGCAGCCGTGCTGCTGAAGGCCGCTGACGCCGAAGGTTTTGCCGGGGACGCGCTGGTTGTTGCCGATCCGTACCTGGCGTATGCCCGGGTGTCGCACCTGTTCGATCCGAAACCCAAGGCCCCCGCCGGTATCCATCCGACGGCGGTGATCGCCGATGACGCTCAGGTTGACCCTGCCGCGAGCATCGGTGCTTTTGTGGTGATTGAAAGCGGTGCACGCATCGGGGCGGGTGTAACGCTGGGTGCCCAGTGTTTTATCGGCGCGCGCAGCGAGATTGGTGCCGGTGGCTGGCTGGCTCCGCGTGTAACCCTGTACCACGACGTGCGTATCGGTGAGCGTGTGGTGATTCAGTCCGGTGCCGTGATTGGCGGCGAGGGCTTCGGCTTCGCCAACTCGAAGGGTGTCTGGCACAAGATTGCCCAAGTGGGCGGCGTGTTGATTGGCGATGACGTTGAAATTGGCGTCAACACTGCCGTTGACCGCGGGGCCCTGGCCGATACCGTCATTGGTAACGGCGTGAAACTGGATAACCAGATTCAGATCGCCCACAACGTGCAGATTGGCGATCACACCGCCATGGCCGCCTGCGTGGGGATCTCCGGCAGCACCAGGATCGGCAAGCATTGCATGCTCGCCGGGGGTGTTGGCCTGGTGGGCCATATCGAAGTGTGCGACAACGTATTCATCACCGGCATGACCATGGTGACCCATTCGATTACCGAGCCTGGGTCCTATTCATCCGGTACGGCCATGCAGCCTGCGGCCGAATGGCGCAAGAGCGCGGCGCGTCTGAGGCAGCTCGACGATATCGCTCGGCGCCTGAAACATCTGGAAAAGCGTGTTGGGGACGTGACCCCTGGCGGTAATGCTTCATCAGATGGCTGATACCATTTCCATATCAAGTGTGCACAGCCGCTAGACTGCCTCCTTGATTTGCTAGAGGGGCGTGCCTTAGTCCGCACGCTCCCAATCTTTATTACAGGCTTCCCCCCGAAATGATGGACATCAACGAGATTCGCGAATACCTGCCTCACCGTTACCCATTCCTGCTGGTGGACCGGGTCACGGACCTCAATGTTGAGGAAAAGCGCATTCGTGCCTACAAGAATGTCAGCATCAACGAACCGTTCTTCAACGGTCACTTCCCTGCGCATCCCATCATGCCAGGCGTATTGATCATCGAAGCGATGGCCCAGGCTGCCGGTATCCTTGGTTTCAAAATGCTCGACCTGAAGCCTGCCGATGGCACGCTCTACTATTTCGTGGGCTCTGACAAACTGCGCTTCCGCAACCCGGTAACTCCGGGTGACCAGTTGATCCTTGAAGCCAAGTTCATCAGCTGCAAGCGCCAGATCTGGAAGTTCGAATGCCAGGCCTCGGTCGACGGCAAGCCGGTGTGCTCGGCTGAAATCATCTGTGCGGAACGCAAACTATGAGTTTGATTGACCCTCGCGCAATCATCGATCCGACGGCCGTACTGGCCGCCGACGTTGAGGTCGGCCCTTGGTCGATCGTCGGCGCAGGTGTGGAAATCGGCGAGGGGACAGTCATCGGGCCGCATGTGATCCTCAAAGGCCCGACGAGGATTGGCAAACACAATCGTATCTATCAGTTCTCATCGATAGGCGAAGACACCCCGGACATGAAGTACAAGGGTGAAGAAACACGTCTGGTAATCGGTGATCACAACATCATCCGTGAAGGCGTGACCATTCACCGCGGTACTGTCCAGGACCGTGCCGAGACTACCCTCGGTGACCACAACCTGGTGATGGCTTATGCCCATATCGGTCATGACAGCGTAATCGGCAACCATTGCATCCTGGTCAACAACACTGCGTTGGCCGGCCATGTGCACGTTGACGATTGGGCGATCCTGTCCGGTTTTACCCTGGTGCATCAGTACTGCCATATCGGCGCCCACAGCTTTTCCGGCATGGGTACCGCCATCGGCAAGGACGTTCCGGCGTTCGTCACCGTATTCGGCAACCCGGCCGAGGCCCGCAGCATGAACTTCGAAGGCATGCGCCGTCGGGGCTTCAGCGAAGACGCGATCCACGCCCTGCGCCGCGCCTACAAGGTGGTTTACCGCCAGGGGCTGACGGTCGACCAGGCCTTGATCGAACTGACGGAGCCAGCCGCATTGTTTCCGGAAGTCGCGATATTCCGTGACTCTATCCAGTCGTCGACTCGCGGCATCACCCGCTGATCATGGCCAGGCTGCGTATAGCGTTGGTGGCCGGAGAAGCTTCCGGCGATATTCTCGGTGCAGGCCTGATGCGGGCCCTCAAGCTCCAGCATCCGGCGGTTGAATTCATCGGTGTCGGCGGTCCGTTGATGCAGGCTGAAGGCCTGACGTCCTACTTCCCTATGGAACGCTTGTCGGTCATGGGGCTGGTGGAGGTGCTGGGCCGTTTGCGCGAGCTGCTGGCCCGTCGCAAAAAGCTGATCCAGACCCTGATCGAAGAAAAGCCCGACGTCTTTATCGGAATCGACGCGCCGGACTTCACCCTCAATATCGAACTCAAATTGCGTCAGGCCGGGATCAAGACCGTGCATTACGTCAGCCCGTCCGTGTGGGCGTGGCGGCAAAAGCGCGTGCTCAAGATTCGCGAAGGCTGCGACCTGATGCTGACCCTGCTGCCCTTCGAGGCCAGGTTCTACGAAGAGAAGGGCGTGCCGGTGCGGTTTGTAGGGCACACCCTGGCCGATACCATTCCTCTGCAGGCCGACCGTGCTGCCGCGCGTGCCGAACTGGGTTTGCCCGAAGGTCCGCTGGTGGCCTTGATGCCGGGGAGCCGTGGCGGCGAAGTCGGTCGTCTCGGCGCGCTGTTTTTTGATGCAGCCGAACGCCTGCAGGCGCTGAAGCCGGGTGTGCGCTTCGTATTGCCATGCGCCAGTCCTCAGCGCCGTGCACAAATTGAAGAATTGCTGGTAGGGCGCAACTTGCCGTTGACCCTGCTCGACGGGGGCTCGCACCTGGCACTGGCTGCGTGCGATGCGGTGCTGATCGCCTCCGGCACCGCGACCCTTGAGGCCTTGCTCTACAAGCGCCCAATGGTCGTTGCCTATCGCCTGGCGCCGCTGACCTACTGGATTCTCAAGCGTATGGTCAAAAGCCCCTACATCTCCCTGCCGAATTTGCTGGCCCAGCGTCTGTTGGTGCCCGAGTTGTTGCAGGACGATGCGACGCCTGAAGCCCTGGCGCAAACCCTTTTCCCGTTGATCGACGGTGGCGAAGAGCAGACCCGTGGTTTCGACGAAATTCACCGCACCTTGCGCCGTGATGCGTCGAACCAGGCGGCGGATGCCGTGCTGACGTTGATCGGTCATAAGCAGGAAGCCCTATGAAGACGCAAATGGGCCTGGATTTCAGCCTGGTCGCCGATGCCCTTGACCTGGTTGCCGGTGTTGACGAAGTCGGACGCGGCCCGCTGTGCGGCGCAGTCGTCACCGCCGCGGTGATTCTCGATCCAAACCGTCCGATCCTTGGCCTCAACGATTCGAAGAAACTCACCGAAGCCCGTCGCGAAAAACTCTACGACGAGATCTGCGAGAAAGCCCTGAGTTGGCACATCGCCCGCGCTGAAGTCGAAGAGATCGACAAACTGAACATCCTGCACGCCACCATGCTGGCCATGCAGCGCGCCATTGAAGGCCTGCATATCACGCCAAAAATGGCGATGATCGACGGCAACCGCTGCCCGAAGCTGACGATGCCCGCAGAAGCGGTGGTCAAGGGTGATAGCAAAGTGCCGGCGATTGCCGCTGCATCGATCCTGGCCAAGGTCAGCCGTGACCGTGAAATGGCGGCTTTCGAATTGATCTATCCCGGCTACGGCATCGGCGGGCACAAAGGCTATCCAACGCCCGTTCATCTGGAAGCTTTGGCTCGCCTGGGCCCGACCCCGATCCACCGCCGCTCGTTTGCCCCGGTTCGCCAGGCTTTCGAGGCTCGGGAAAGCCTGATCGAGGTTTAGCAGCAAGGCTGATGTTTTTGCCAAGGCCCGGTACAATCCGGGCCTTGTTGTCTCCACGTTTTGTACAGGATCACTATGCCGGCTTCATTCGTTCACCTGCGCCTGCACACTGAATACTCCCTGGTCGACGGCCTGGTACGGATCAAACCCCTGGTCAAAACGCTGGTGGGCATGAACATGCCTGCCGTGGCGGTGACCGACCAGAACAACATGTGTTCCCTGGTCAAGTTCTACAAGGCCGCCATGGGCGCCGGCATCAAGCCGATCTGCGGTGCCGACCTGTGGCTGTCGAACAAGGACCCGGATAACCCACTGAGCCGCATCAGCCTGTTGGCGATGAACGGCGTGGGTTATCGCAACCTCACCGAACTGATTTCCCGTGGCTTTATCGATGGCCAGCGCAATGGCTCGATCATCATCGAGCGCGAGTGGGTGGCCGAAGCCAGCGAAGGGCTGATCATGCTCTCGGCGGCCAAAGAGGGTGAAATCGGTATCGCGCTGTTGGGCGGCAATCCTCATGAGGCTGAAGTGCTCGCCCGTGAGTGGATGGAGGTGTTCCCCAACCGTTTCTACCTGGAAATCCAGCGCACCAACCGCCCCAACGATGAAGAGCAGTTGCACGCCGCTGTGGCCCTGGCTGAAAAGCTTGGCGCGCCGCTGGTCGCGACCAACGATGTGCGCTTTATCAAGAAGGAAGACTTCGAGGCCCACGAAACCCGCGTATGCATCGGCGAAGGCCGGGCGCTGGACGATCCGCGCCGCTCGAAAAACTACAGCGAAGAGCAGTACCTCAAAAGCGCCGATGAAATGGCCGAGCTGTTCAGTGACCTGCCCGAGGCCCTGGAAAACTCCGTCGAAATTGCCAAGCGCTGCAATATTGAAGTGAAGCTGGGCAAGCACTTCCTGCCCAACTTCCCGATTCCCGATGGCATGACCATCGACGAGTATTTCCGCAAGGTCTCGTTCGACGGTTTGGAGGAACGCCTGAGCGTCCTGCTGCCCAAGGACACCACTGAAGATTATGAAGCCAAGCGCCAGGTCTACGTCGACCGCCTGAATTTCGAGCTGGATATCATTATCCAGATGGGGTTCCCCGGTTACTTCCTGATCGTAATGGACTTTATCCAGTGGGCCAAAAGCAACGGCGTGCCGGTGGGGCCTGGCCGTGGATCGGGTGCCGGGTCGCTGGTGGCCTATGTGCAGAAGATCACCGACCTCGACCCGCTGGAATACGACCTGCTGTTCGAACGTTTCCTTAACCCGGAACGGGTATCGATGCCCGACTTCGACGTCGACTTCTGCATGGATGGTCGCGACCGAGTTATTGAGTACGTGGCCGAGAAATACGGCCGTAACGCGGTAAGCCAGATCATCACCTTCGGTTCCATGGCGGCGAAAGCGGTAATTCGCGACGTGGCCCGGGTACAGGGCAAGTCCTACGGCCTGGCTGACCGCCTGTCGAAGATGATTCCGTTTGAAGTCGGCATGACCCTGGAAAAAGCCTACGAGCAGGAAGAAATCCTGCGGGACTTCATCAAGGTCGATGAAGAAGCGGCTGAAATCTGGGACATGGCGCGCAAGCTCGAAGGCGTGGTGCGTAACGTCGGTAAACACGCCGGTGGTGTAGTAATCGCGCCTACCAAGCTGACCGACTTTTCGCCGATTTATTGCGACGAAGAAGGCGACGGCCTGGTAACCCAGTTCGACAAGGACGACGTGGAGGCGGCCGGCCTGGTGAAGTTCGACTTCCTCGGCCTGCGTACCCTGACGATCATCGACTGGGCGCTGAAGACCATCAACCGCGACCGCGCCAAGGTCAATGAGCCACCGCTGGATATCGCGTTTATCCCGCTGGATGACAAGCCGACCTACAGCCTGCTGCAAAAAGCCGAAACCACGGCCGTGTTCCAGCTTGAATCCCGCGGCATGAAAGAGCTGATCAAAAAGCTCAAGCCCGACTGCCTGGAAGACTTGATCGCACTGGTGGCCCTGTTCCGTCCGGGCCCGCTGCAATCGGGCATGGTGGATGACTTCATCAACCGTAAGCACGGGCGTGCCGAGCTGGCTTACCCGCACTCCGACTACCAGTACGAAGGTCTCAAGCCGGTACTGGCACCGACCTACGGCATCATCCTGTATCAAGAACAGGTGATGCAGATTGCCCAGGTCATGGCCGGCTATACCCTCGGCGGCGCGGACATGCTGCGTCGAGCCATGGGTAAGAAAAAGCCCGAGGAAATGGCCAAGCAGCGCGGTGGCTTCATTGAAGGTTGCGCCACCAACAACATCGATGCCGACCTGGCCGGTAACATCTTCGACCTGGTGGAAAAGTTCGCCGGTTACGGCTTCAACAAATCCCACTCTGCCGCCTATGGCCTGGTGTCTTACCAGACTGCGTGGCTGAAGGCTCACTACCCGGCGCCGTTCATGGCGGCGGTACTGTCTGCGGATATGCACAACACCGACAAGGTCGTGACCTTGATCGAGGAAGTGCGCACCATGAAGCTGCGCCTCGACGCGCCGGACGTGAACACTTCCGAGTTCAAGTTCACGGTGAACGACGAAGGCCGCATCATCTATGGCCTCGGCGCGATCAAGGGCGTGGGCGAAGGCCCGGTGGAGGCGATTACCGAAGCGCGTCAGGACGGGCCGTTCAAGGACCTGTTCGATTTCTGCGCCCGGGTCGACCTCAAGCGCATCAACAAACGTACTCTGGATGGCTTGATCCGCAGCGGCGCCCTGGATCGCCTGGGCCCGTACTTCCATGACGAGCCGAAGGCGTACCAGGCCAATATCGACCGCAACCGCGCGGTATTGCTGACCGCCATGGAAGAAGCGATCAAGGCCGCCGAGCAGACCGCACGCACCCACGACAGCGGCCACGCCGACCTGTTTGGTGGGCTGTTCGTCGAAGAAGATGCCGACGTCTACGCCAACCATCGCAAGGCCAAGGACCTGACCCTCAAGGAGCGCCTCAAGGGTGAGAAAGACACCCTGGGCCTGTACCTCACCGGTCACCCGATTGACGAATATGAAGGTGAAATCCGGCGTTTCGCCCGCCAGCGCATCATCGACCTGAAGCCGGCGCGGGATACCCAGACCGTCGCAGGCATGATCATCGCGCTGCGGGTGATGAAGAATAAAAAGGGCGACAAGATGGGTTTCATCACCCTCGACGACCGCTCGGGCCGGATCGAAGCCTCGCTGTTTGCCGATGCCTTCCATTCCGCCCAGTCGCTGTTGCAGACCGACGCGATGGTGGTGGTGGAAGGGGAGGTCAGCAACGACGACTTCTCCGGCGGCCTGCGCCTGCGGATCAAGCGCGTGATGAGCATGGAAGATGCTCGCACCAACCTGGCCGAAAGCCTGCGCCTGAAGGTCAAGACCGATGCGCTCAAAGGTGATCAGCTACGCTGGTTGGGTGACTTGCTTAAACGCCACCGTGGCGCCTGCCCGGTGACCATGGAGTACACCGGCAACGACGCCAAGGCGATGTTGCAGTTTGGCGAGACGTGGCGAATTGACCCCGCCGATGGCTTGATTCAAGCATTGCGTGACCAGTTCGGGCGTGACAACGTCTTCCTCCAATACCGTTGACGGTCAGGCAGTACGAAGATCGCCTGATCTCGACCGAACATTTAATCTCGACCTAACCGCGCCTCTCCCTTAAGGTAGGGCGCGAATAGACAACCGGCTGGCCAGGCACTCCTTGGCCGTCGACCCAAGACGGACGCTTATGAACCCGAATTTTCTTGATTTCGAACAGCCGATCGCTGACCTGCAAGCCAAGATCGAAGAGCTGCGCCTGGTCGGCAATGACAATTCGCTGAATATCGGCGATGAAATCGCTCGCCTGCAAGACAAGAGCAGCACGCTTACCGAAGACATCTTCGGCAAGCTGACCAGCTGGCAGATCGCGCGCCTGGCCCGCCACCCGCGCCGTCCGTACACCCTGGACTACATCGACCATATCTTCACCGAGTTCGACGAACTGCACGGCGACCGTCACTTCTCCGACGACGCCGCCATCGTGGGCGGTATCGCTCGCCTGGACGACCAGCCAGTGATGGTCATCGGTCACCAGAAAGGCCGTGAAGTGCGCGAGAAAGTCCGCCGCAACTTCGGCATGCCGCGCCCTGAAGGCTACCGCAAGGCTTGCCGCCTGATGGAAATGGCCGAGCGCTTCAAGATGCCGATCCTGACCTTCATCGACACCCCGGGCGCCTACCCGGGTATCGACGCGGAAGAGCGCAACCAGAGCGAAGCGATTGCCTGGAACCTGCGGGTAATGGCGCGCCTGAAGACGCCAATCATCGCTACCGTGATCGGCGAAGGCGGTTCCGGCGGCGCATTGGCGATTGGCGTCTGCGACCAGCTGAACATGCTGCAATATTCCACCTACGCGGTGATCTCGCCGGAAGGTTGCGCCTCGATCCTGTGGAAAACCGCCGAGAAGGCACCGGATGCCGCGGAAGCCATGGGCATAACTGCCGATCGCCTGAAAGGCCTGGGTATCGTGGATAAAGTGATCGCCGAGCCATTGGGCGGCGCCCACCGTGACCCGGCTGCCGCTGCCGCGACCATTCGTGCCGAACTCAGCTCGCAGCTGGCGATGCTCAAGAAGTTCGACAACGAGGCGCTGCTGGCCCGTCGTTACGAGCGACTGATGAGCTACGGTCTCTAAGCCGACGCGTTACTAAATGTGGGAGCTGGCTTGTGTGGGAGCGGGCTTGCTCGCGAAGGCGGTGATTCAGTCAAGATAGTTGGCGACTGACACACTGCATTCGCGAGCAAGCCCGCTCCCACATTGCCTTGTGTATGCTGGGTTATCGCATTCCAGATTGATGGCGTACTTTGCTATGAAGCCCACGTTAACCGCCAAGCTCCTGCAAGCCGTCGCGCCCTGGCGCTGCGCCCCGGCCTGGCATATCGCCTTCTCCGGCGGCCTCGACTCCACCGTCCTGCTGCACCTCCTGGCCACGCGGGCCAAAATCGACAAGCTCCCGCCACTCAGCGCTATCCATGTTCATCATGGGCTGCAAGCTGCGGCGCATGCGTGGCCGGCCCATTGCCAGTTCGTGTGCGACGCCTTGGGCGTGCCTTTGCGGGTGATCCGCGTGCAGGTGCAACCTGGCGCGAGCCTGGAGCGCGCGGCCCGTGACGCGCGGTATCAGGCGTTTGCCGAGGTCACCGGGGCAGGGGAGTTGCTGGTCACGGGCCAGCACCGTGACGATCAGGCAGAAACCTTACTGTTTCGGCTGTTGCGTGGGGCTGGCGTGCGTGGCCTGGCGGCAATGCCCGCGCAGCGCCCTTTGGCAGATGGCTATCTGGTGCGACCCTTGCTGGATGTGTCTCGCGCCGAGCTTGAAGCCTACGCCCGTGAACATCAATTGACCTGGATCGAAGACCCGTCGAACGCTGATCCGCGTTTCTCCCGCAATTACCTGCGCCACCATGTTTTCCCACACCTGACTGAACGTTGGCCCCAAGCCGTCAGCACCATGGCCCGCAGCGCCGAACATCTGAGCGAAGCCCACGGCTTGCTCGACGAACTGGCGCAGATGGACCTGCTGGCCGCCAGCCAGCACCCGGTGTTTCCCTGGCTGGCATTGCCTTCGCTGACCCTTGAACCGCTTGCCGCGCTCTCCGATGCCCGCCAGCGCAACGCACTTAGGCACTGGCTGACACCGTTGACACGCTTGCCCGACAGCGACCACTGGACCGGCTGGGCGACCTTGCGCGACGCCAAACACGATGCACAGCCACTGTGGCGCCTGGCCGACGGTCAATTGCACCGTTGTGGTGGGCTTATCTGGTGGTTACCTGCCAGTTGGTCGGAATTTTCTGACGCATCGGTGAGCTGGCCGCACCCGCAAAACCCACTACAGTTACCCGGTAACGGCCAAGTGCGCTTCAGCGGCAGTGCACCCGAAGGCCCCCTGAGCATCCGTTATCGCCAGGGCGGTGAAATCATGGAATTGCCAGGCCGGGGCCGGCGCGACCTGAAGCGCTTGCTTAACGAAAGTGCGGTACCAGGCTTCATCCGTGGCAGATTGCCGCTGCTGTATCAGGGCCAGCAATTGCTGGCTGTGGCCAACCTGCCGGGGCTTGCGGCGGGTGGCGGTACCGGCTGGCAATTACATTGGATGCCACCAACCTGCGATCAAGGTTTGAGCTGATAGAGCCTTTCCGGTAGACTACGCTCCCTTCTTGATACAACTTCTGTGGATTCGCCTGAATCGCAGCAGTTGCCGATTACCAAGCAGTCTTTGCTGGGCGATTCCAAAAAATGTGTAGCGATCAACGTACCGGTGTTTCATTGCTGGTCTGTCACAACGCGGCGGTTTTTTTGAAAGGTGCACTGTGATTAATGCAGGTGATCGGGGGCTTCGGCCTTCCTTCGCTTTCCCCGGCGGCTCGGACCGCTTTAACGCAGACTTCTAGGGTTTTTCATGACGCGCTACATATTCGTCACGGGCGGTGTTGTTTCTTCATTGGGGAAAGGCATTGCCTCCGCTTCATTGGCGGCCATCCTGGAGGCGCGGGGACTTAAGGTCACCATGCTCAAGCTGGACCCGTACATCAACGTTGACCCGGGCACCATGAGCCCGTTCCAGCACGGTGAGGTGTTCGTCACCCACGACGGCGCCGAGACCGACCTGGACCTGGGCCACTACGAGCGGTTCATCCGCACGACCATGACCCAGAACAACAACTTCACCACCGGCCGTGTCTACGAGCACGTGCTGCGCAAGGAGCGCCGTGGTGACTACCTGGGTGCAACCATCCAGGTGATCCCGCACATCACCGACGAAATCAAGCGCCGCATCATCAAGGGTGCAGGCGATGCCGACGTGGCAATGGTCGAGATCGGTGGCACCGTGGGTGACATCGAATCCCAGCCGTTCCTCGAAGCCATCCGCCAGTTGCGTTTCGAAGTCGGCGCCAAGCGCGCGATGCTGATGCACCTGACGCTGGTGCCGTACATCGCCACCGCCGGCGAAACCAAAACCAAGCCTACCCAGCACTCGGTCAAGGAACTGCGTTCCATCGGCCTGCAGCCGGACGTGCTGGTGTGCCGCTCCGACCACGCGATCGACATCGCGTCCCGTCGCAAGATCGCCCAGTTCACCAACGTTGAAGAACGTGCGGTAATCGCCCTGGAAGACGCCGACACCATCTACAAGATCCCGGGCATCCTGCATTCCCAGGGCCTGGATGATTTTGTCGTCGAGCGCTTCGGCCTGCAATGTGGCGGCGCCGATCTGTCCGAGTGGGAAGCCGTGGTCGACGCCAAGCTCAACCCTGAGCATGAAGTCACCATCGCCATGGTCGGCAAGTACATGGAGCTGCTGGACGCCTACAAGTCGCTGATCGAGGCGATGAGCCACGCGGGCATCAGCAACCGTACCAAGGTCAACCTGCGCTACATCGACTCCGAAGACATCGAGAACCAGGGCACCGCGCTGCTGGAAGGCGTTGATGCCATCCTGGTTCCGGGCGGCTTCGGTCTGCGTGGCGTGGAAGGCAAGATCACTGCCGTCCAGTACGCTCGTGAGAACAAGGTGCCGTACCTGGGTATCTGCCTGGGCATGCAAGTGGCGGTCATCGAGTTCGCCCGTAACGTAATGGGCTGGAAAGACGCCAACTCCACCGAGTTCGATCGCACCAGCGGCCATCCGGTCGTGGGCCTGATCACCGAGTGGGAAGATGCCACCGGCGCCGTCGAAACCCGTACCGAAGCCTCCGACCTGGGCGGCACCATGCGCCTCGGCGCGCAGGATTGCCTGCTGGAGCCGGGGTCCCTGGTTCACGATTGCTACGGCAAGGACGTGATTGTCGAGCGTCACCGTCACCGCTACGAAGTGAACAACAACCTGCTGCCGAAAATCATGGAAGCCGGCCTGAAAATCTCCGGTCGTTCCGGTGATGGCGCGCTGGTTGAAGTGGTTGAAGCACCGGATCATCCATGGTTCGTGGCTTGCCAGTTCCACCCGGAGTTCACCTCGACCCCGCGCGACGGTCACCCGTTGTTCAGCGGCTTCGTTAAAGCAGCACTGACGCAACATCAGAAGAAGGCGTAAACCTGATGGCCCAGAAGATCATTCGCGTAGGCGACATCGAGATTGCCAACGACAAGCCCATGGTGCTGTTCGGCGGCATGAACGTGCTGGAAAGCCGCGACATGGCGATGCAGGTCTGTGAAGAGTACGTGAAGGTGACCGAGAAACTCGGTATCCCCTACGTATTCAAGGCCAGCTTCGACAAGGCCAACCGTTCGTCCGTGACCTCCTACCGCGGCCCGGGCCTTGAAGAAGGCATGCGGATCTTCCAGGACATCAAGCAAGCCTTCGGCGTGCCGATCATCACCGACGTCCACGAGCCTGAGCAGGCTGCCGTGGTTGCCGAGGTGTGCGACATCATCCAGTTGCCGGCCTTCCTGTCGCGCCAGACCGACCTCGTGGTCGCGATGGCCAAGACCGGCGCTGTGATCAATATCAAGAAAGCCCAGTTCCTCGCGCCTCAGGAAATGAAACATATCCTGAACAAGTGCGTGGAAGCGGGTAACGACCAGTTGATCCTCTGCGAGCGTGGTTCGAGCTTCGGCTACAACAACCTCGTGGTGGACATGCTCGGTTTCGGCATCATGAAACAGTTCGAATACCCAGTGTTCTTCGACGTGACCCACGCGCTGCAAATGCCCGGTGGTCGCGCCGATTCCGCTGGCGGGCGCCGTGCCCAGGTACTGGACCTGGCCAAGGCCGGCATCAGCCAGTCCCTGGCAGGTTTGTTCCTGGAAGCCCACCCGGACCCGGACAACGCCAAGTGCGACGGCCCATGCGCCCTGCGCCTGGACAAGCTGGAGCCATTCCTGGCCCAGTTGAAGCAGTTGGACGACCTGGTCAAGAGTTTTCCGACGGTAGAGACCGCGTAAGCGCCATTTCTCCGGTAGACTTTCCCTCGCTTTACGCTCAGGCCCGCAGGCCTGAGCCTTGTCGCCTGCAAGCCTGCCCGTTGTTCCACCCTTGCGGTCGGTCAAAAGATTTCCTTCAGCTGCGTCGTTTTCGTCAACTTTGGAGTGTTTACAACAATGGCAAAAATCGTCGACATCAAAGGTCGTGAAGTTCTCGACTCCCGTGGCAACCCTACCGTCGAAGCCGACGTGCTTCTCGATAACGGCATCATCGGCAGCGCCTGCGCGCCGTCCGGTGCTTCCACAGGTTCCCGCGAAGCACTTGAACTGCGTGATGGCGACAAGAGCCGTTACCTGGGCAAGGGTGTACTCAAGGCGGTGGCCAACATCAATGGCCCGATCCGCGACCTGCTGCTGGGCAAGGATCCACTTGACCAGAAAGCCCTCGATCACGCGATGATCAAGCTCGACGGTACCGAAAACAAAGGCAGCCTGGGCGCCAACGCCATCCTCGCCGTGTCCCTGGCCGCTGCCAAGGCCGCTGCACAGGACCAGGACCTGCCGCTGTACGCCCACATCGCCAACCTGAACGGTACCCCGGGTGTCTACTCGATGCCGGTTCCGATGATGAACATCATCAACGGTGGCGAGCACGCTGATAACAACGTCGACATCCAGGAATTCATGGTGCAGCCGGTTGGCGCCAAGACCTTCTCCGAAGGCCTGCGCATGGGCACCGAGATTTTCCATCACCTCAAGGCTGTGCTGAAGGCCCGTGGCCTGAGCACTGCAGTGGGTGACGAAGGTGGTTTCGCGCCGAACCTGGCGTCCAACGAAGATGCACTGAAAGTGATCTCCGAAGCCGTGGCCAACGCTGGCTACAAGCTGGGCACCGACGTGACCCTGGCCCTGGACTGCGCGGCCAGCGAATTCTACGAAGACGGCAAGTACAACCTGTCCGGCGAAGGCCACGTCTTCACCTCGGAAGGTTTTGCTGACTACCTCAAGGGCCTGACCGAGCGCTACCCGATCATCTCGATCGAAGACGGCCTGGACGAGTCCGACTGGGCTGGCTGGAAAGTGTTGACCGACAAGATCGGCGAGAAGATCCAACTGGTGGGCGACGACCTGTTCGTGACCAACACCAAGATCCTGAAAGAAGGCATCGACAAAAAGATCGCCAACTCGATCCTGATCAAGTTCAACCAGATCGGCACCCTGACCGAAACCCTGGAAGCCATCCAGATGGCCAAGGCTGCGGGCTACACCGCCGTGATCTCCCACCGCTCCGGCGAAACCGAAGACTCGACCATTGCCGACCTGGCCGTGGGCACTTCGGCTGGGCAGATCAAGACCGGTTCCCTGTGCCGTTCCGATCGCGTTTCCAAGTACAACCAATTGCTGCGTATCGAAGAGCAACTGGGCGGCAAAGCCAAGTACAACGGTCGCAGCGAGTTTCGCGGCTGATTGTTAAATGGTAAAAGGTCAGCGGATTACGTCGGAAAAATCACGGCAGCGTGAATTTCGGCGCTAATCTCATGACTAACAAGCACAAGCCTGGTTTTTCCAGGCTTCGTGCTATCAGTTGCTGCAAAAGTTTTGCATGGCTGTCTTTTTTCACTGGATACCCGATATTCGATGCGCAGTCCCAATTGGTTGTTCCTCGTCTTGCTCTTGCTGCTGGCTGGCCTGCAGTACCGCCTTTGGGTGGGGAATGGCAGCTTGGCGCAGGTCACCGAACTGACCCAGCAAATTGCCGCACAGCACGCCGAAAACGAGGTGTTGCTGGAGCGCAATCGCGTGCTCGATGCCGAAGTACTTGAATTGAAAAAAGGCATGGAGACCGTTGAAGAGCGGGCTCGCCATGAGTTGGGCATGGTCAAGGAGGGCGAAACCCTCTACCAGTTGGCCCAATGAGCATTTCGTCACCGGCCTTCTGGGCTGTGATTCCTGCCGCGGGCGTGGGTGCCCGTATGGCCGCGGACCGTCCCAAGCAGTACTTGCAATTGGGTGGGCGCACTATTCTCGAACACAGCCTTGGCTGTTTCCTCGATCATCCGGGCCTCAAGGGGCTGGTGGTCAGCGTTGCGATGGATGATCCTTACTGGCCGACCCTGGCTTGCGCCACCGACCCACGCATTGTGCGCGTTGACGGCGGCGAAGAGCGCTCGGGTTCGGTCCTCAATGCCTTGCTTTACCTGCACGGCCAGGGCGCGAGCGATGACGATTGGGTGCTGGTGCATGACGCCGCCCGGCCGAACCTCAGCCGCGATGACCTGGACAAGTTGCTCTTTGAACTGGCCGACGACAGCGTGGGTGGGCTGCTGGCCGTGCCGGCGCGGGACACCCTCAAGCGCGCCGACAAGCACGGGCGCGTGTTGGAAACGGTTGATCGCACGCCGATCTGGCAGGCCTACACCCCGCAGATGTTCCACCTTGGCGCGCTGCACCGGGCCTTGGCCGACAGCCTGGTCTCGGACGTGGTCATCACCGACGAAGCCTCGGCCATGGAATGGGCCGGGCATGCGCCTCGCCTGATCGAAGGCCGTTCCGACAACCTCAAGGTCACGCGCCCGGAAGACCTAGAATGGCTGCGCCAGCGTCGGACTTTCCAGTCTTCCTGACGCTCACACCGTCATCTGTTCAACCCCGGCCGGGGTCTTGAACTCATCCACCAGTGCCTGAATGCTGTCGAACGGTTTGCCGTCCACGGCCCAACCGGGCGCGCTGATGGCGTATCGGCCGCCCTGTTGATCGATCCTGAAATGGCGTACGTCGCCTCGCCGTGAACGGTAGTGAAGGTGTGCCGGTGTCGTGACGGTGGCCGGGGTCAGCATGAACTGGCCTGGCTTGGTCAGCAGCGTCTGTGGCGTCCTGGCCTGGGGCTGGGAGGGGGCGGGCGCCGGTTGCGCCGGGCGTTGCAAGCTGGCGCGGTCCACCCGCAGGACCAGGTTGGCCTTGACCGTTCCCTCACCCTTGCCGATGCCCAGGCTGGCGGTGCGTCCCGTGTCCACTTCGACGCCGAGGTGCCCGCCAGCCGCTGCATCCTCGATCCGCAGGCCGATGCTGCCGGTGAGTTCGGCGATCCCCGGAATCCCTTTGTAGGTATTGGTATGGCTGTCACCCACCAGTGCGACCCATTTTCCCGGGCGCGGCTTGGTGGTCTGGATCCATTGAATCACCTCGGTGGCGTAGTAGTTCATCATGCGCTGGCGCAAGTTGTCGGCGGTGTCGGGCAGGTCGCGCAGCATGTAGCTGACAGTGCAGTCGATCGGCTGGGTTTTGATCCCGGCGTCACGGGCTGCGGTGACGATGTTGACGAACGAGTAGTGCCGGTCGCGCAACGGCGGGTAGATGTTGTTGAGGAAGCCCTTGAGTTCCTCGGGCATCACCGCGCTTCGGGTACGGTAGAACGCCTTGAGCAAGGGCATGTGTACATCCGTCAGCAGATGCTCGAAATAGAGGCGTTTGACCCCCTCGCTGGCCAACAGCGGCATGTTGTTGATCAGGAACGCCTTGCTCGACAGGGCTCCATGGCTTTCGCCGATCACCAGGCCGTCGCTGGCGTGCAGCAGTTTTTGAATGATAGTCGGCTGCGATTCATTCAGGCTGAGCCTTGGAAGCACGGGCCGCATCGGTGAAAACGACAAGTTGGCAAAGAATATCGTGGCATCTTCAGACAGCTTGGTTCTTTTCTCGAAAAACAACTTGCGGGTGTCTTTCACCGGCTGGGCACCGCTGCCCACGGGTTCAAGGTTTTCCGAAAACGAACTGGTGTCGGTGAGCATCTCCGAAACGGTCTCGCGTGCGGGGGGTGGCATCTCGTAGGCACTGTAGAACGTCGAGTGTTGCGGGCCGCCGAACAGCGTGTAGACCCTTTGCCAGGCATTGCGAAATGCGCCTCCGCCGGCCAGCCCGGCCGTGCGCCATTTCAGGTCGGCGCTCTGGATGGCATACAGGCCGGTGGATTGCAGCGTGTTTGGCGCGTTGGGAGCCATTACGAACAGTTCGAAGAAGCCTGATTCATTGGGGGTCTTGTAGGTCAGGTACAGGTCGCCGTGAATCCGGATGGTCTGCAGGCCGCCGGGAGTCATCCGTGGGCTCAGGGTGCGCGTCTCGGTGTTGGCCGCCATGGAGGTTTCGTTGATGGCGCTGACGCTGATCCGGCCCGCATCCTGGCGTACTGCCGGGCCCAGGGTGGGGCGCAGGCTTTCGAGGCCCTTGAGCCCCTTGGACACGCCATGGGCGACCACCGGCAGCGCGTTAAGGGCGCCGAATACAATGCGCTCCTTCGCGTGGGGTTTGCCGCGCAGCAGGTCGTCGGCACCCACCACCATTTCAGTCGCGCCGGAGGTCAGGAAGCAAAATTCCGCCAGTAGCGCGTTGCCCATGGCCAGTGCCACGGGAATCGCCAGGATGCAGGCTTTTTCCAGGGCATCCAGGGTGTCGGCCTTGAGCGTATCCAGGGGCGAAATAAAGCTTCGCGCCGCTACTTTTGCAAGGCGTACCCTGATCTGCCGGGCGATGAACTCAAACGGGTTACTGCCCAGTGCCGGATACATCGGGTTATTGATGTACTGCTCGGGATCCCAGTAGTTATCGGCCCGCAGGCTGTTGAACAAACCCGGGGAGGTTGCCGGCTTCGGAAACACCGCCATCCCCACCAGTGCCTCCTCCACGCCGCTGTAGATCAGGCCGGAGTCGATGGCGTCCTCGTCGAAGTGTTGGGTCAGCGCCTTGCGTTGAGTGGCGTCCCTTGCCGTTTCCACCAGCCAACTGCGCATGTCTGCCGGGTTATTGAACCCATGGAAGGGCGAGGAGTTGCCCGGGATATAGAGCAGGGTCACCTGGCTTTGGTTATCGGTGATGGTCAGGATGTCGGTGGATTCGCTGTTGTGAACGCGCAATAGCCGCAGGGACAGGTTTGGGTCGAGGCGATAGGGCTCCTGGAAATCCTCCAGGGTGAGGTTGTCGTGGTTCTTGTCGATGCCGATTCCCGCCGCCCGTGCCGCCAGCTGTCTCTCTGCCACGGTCAGGGTGAACTCATGGAACTGTTCCAGATAGGCTTTGGTGAACGCGATGCGCATCAGGGTGTTGTAGTTTTCCCGGTGGCTGTTCCAGAACTTGCCGATCGCCTCGTCGTAGGTTTGTTCGAAATGGCTTGAGTTAACGATGTGCCTGAAGGTTTTTGGTGAAATCTGCAGCTGCGTGCTCGGGTCGTAAACCTGGGGCTGGCTTTGCAGATACAGCGCCTCATAACGCCTTGGCGGGATCCAGCCCGAGACGATGAACTCTTCGTTGAACATTGCCGGAATCCGGTTATCCATCAAGCGCGGCAGCTCGCTGACAATATTGAAATAAGGTGCAGTGGTGGAAAACCCGGTGGTATTGAGCATGCCGCCCGGGGGCTGGGGCGCATTGCAGATCATGGCCTCGGTCAGCGACATCGACTGGATCACCACGGCGGTGAAGGCCGCATTGGGATTGTCGGTGTTGTATTCGAGGGTGGCGAGGAGGGTGGTATCCGGGTCGAACTCGACCTGGCTGAGGGGCTGTACCCGCTCGCGGATCAACTGGGCGGCGATTTGCGAAGGTACGGGGAAATCCGCCAGGACCTTGCGAACGAAATGACTGATGCGCTGGAGTTGCGGGCCGTTGGTTATCATGGGGGTGCCTGGTTACGCAGTAAAAAAGGCTATTTACCGGCACTCAGGCGCTGCATGGGCGGTAGCTGTCTATCGCAGGTAGACGGGGTGGTTGCCCAGGCCCTCCTTGAGAAAGTCCACCAGTTTTCGCACTTTGGGCGAAAGGTGGCGTTGTTGTGGGTACAGCGCCCAAACCGCGGTGTTGGGCGGTTGATGGGCTTCGAGTAACGACACCAGTGCGCCGCTGTGCAAATGCTCCAGCACGTAATAGTCCGGCAACTGGCAAAGACCGACACCTTGCAGGGCCGCATCCAGCACCGCTTGCCCGCTGTTGCAGCGCCAGTTTCCCTGTACCCGCTGGGAAAATTCGCGCCCGTCCTGGGCCAGTTGCCAAATATCCGAGCTGCCGATCAGGCAGTTATGCCGGCTTAACTCCGACAAGCTATGTGGCCGCCCGTACCTGGCCAGGTAGGACGGTGACGCGCACAGGTACATACGCCGCGGCGCGAGGCGGCTGGCAACCATGCGCGAATCCGCCAGGCGCCCGAGGCGAATCGCCAGGTCCAGGCCTTCGTGCACCAGGTCCAGCTGGCGGTTGGTCAATTCCACGTCCACGCGCAATTGCGGATAAAGCGCCATGAACCGCGTCACCAGCGGCACGATAAAACGCTCGCCGTAAGCCACTGCGCAGGTCATGCGCAACATTCCCTTGGGCTCGCTGGCCAGGTCGCCCACGGCGCGCAAGGCTTCTTCGCGACCGTCCTGCAATCGCTGGCAATGTTGCAGGAAGGTCTGGCCGGCTTCGGTCAGTGTCACCTTGCGCGTGCTGCGATACAGCAAGCGTGTTTGCAGGCGCTCTTCCAGTCGCGCGACCTGGCGGCTGATATGGGACGACGACACGCCCAGGCGCTCGGCGGCCGCGGTGAATTGGCTGCATTCGGCCACGGCGACGAACTCGTCGATGCCCTCCCAGCGGTTTTCCAGCATGCTGATTGTCCCTGTACGGCAATAATGTTTTGCTTTTGTCTGGATTATTAATCAGATGAGCATGTTTTACACTGCCGGCCTTACGTTTTTAACCCGATGGAGAAACCGGATGATCAAGTCCCGCGCGGCCGTAGCCTTCGAAGCCAAGAAACCCCTCGAGATCGTTGAAGTGGATGTGGCCATGCCCAAGGCGGGCGAGGTGCTGTTGCGGGTGGTGGCGTCCGGTGTGTGCCATACCGATGCCTACACCCTGTCGGGCGCGGACCCGGAAGGCATTTTCCCGTCGATCCTCGGCCACGAAGGCGGCGCCGTGGTTGAAGCCATCGGCGAAGGCGTGACCTCGGTGGCGGTGGGCGACCACGTGATCCCGCTGTACACCCCGGAATGCGGCAAGTGCAAATTCTGCCTGTCGGGCAAGACCAACCTCTGCCAGGCGATTCGCGCCACCCAGGGCAAAGGCCTGATGCCAGATGGCACCTCGCGCTTTTCCTACAAGGGCCAGCCGATTTTCCACTACATGGGCACTTCGACGTTCTCCGAATACACCGTGCTGCCGGAAATCTCCGTAGCGAAGATTCCCAAAGAAGCGCCGCTGGAAAAAGTCTGCCTGCTGGGCTGTGGCGTCACCACCGGTATCGGTGCAGTGATCAACACCGCCAAGGTCAAGCCAGGCGACACCGTGGCCATCTTCGGCCTGGGCGGCATCGGCCTGTCGGCGGTGATCGGCGCGGTGAAAGCCAAGGCCGGCCGCATCATTGCCATCGACATCAACCCGGCCAAGTTTGAAATCGCCAGGCAGCTGGGTGCCACCGACTGCATCAACCCGAAAGACTACGACCGCCCGATCCAGGACGTGATCGTCGATTTGACCGACGGCGGCGTCGACTTTTCCTTCGAGTGCATCGGCAATGTCCAACTGATGCGTGCGGCCCTTGAGTGCTGCCACAAAGGTTGGGGCGAGTCGGTGATCATCGGTGTGGCCGGTGCCGGCCAGGAAATCGCGACCCGTCCGTTCCAACTGGTCACCGGCCGCGTCTGGCGCGGTTCGGCGTTCGGCGGCGTGCGCGGTCGCAGCGAGTTGCCAAGCTATGTGGAAATGGCCCAGGCCGGTGAAATCCCGCTGGATACGTTCATCACCCACACCATGGGCCTGGAAGATATCAACAAGGCGTTTGACCTGATGCATGAAGGCAAGAGCATCCGCACCGTCATTCACTTCTGAGGTCGGCCATGAGTCTGGAAAACCTGTCGTGCCAGAAAAGCTTCGGCGGCTGGCATAAACGCTACAAGCATCATTCCGACGTGCTGGGTTGCGACATGACCTTCGCCGTGTACCTGCCACCGCAAGCGGAGCAGGGCGGCAAATTGCCGGTGCTGTACTGGCTATCGGGCCTGACCTGCACCGATGAGAACTTCATGCAGAAGGCCGGCGCGCAACGCATGGCAGCCGAGCTGGGGTTGATCATTGTTGCGCCGGACACCAGCCCGCGCGGCCCCGGTGTGCCGGGTGATCCGGACAACGCCTGGGACTTTGGCCTGGGCGCCGGTTTCTACCTGAACGCCACCCAGGAGCCCTGGGCCCAGCACTATAGGATGCATGACTACGTGGTGCAGGAGTTGCCGGCATTGGTCGAGGCGCATTTCCCGGCGTCGGCCAAACGCGGGATCAGCGGCCACTCCATGGGCGGCCATGGTGCGCTGGTGTGTGCCTTGCGCAACCCGGGGCGTTATCAGTCGGTGTCGGCGTTCTCGCCGATCAACAACCCGATGGATTGCCCGTGGGGCCAGAAGGCATTCTCCCGCTACCTGGGCGAAGAGCGCTCGAAATGGCGCGAATGGGATGCCTGCGTGTTGATCAGCGAAGCCTCGGAAAAGCTGCCATTGCTGGTGGACCAGGGCGACCGCGACGATTTCCTCGCGGTGCAGCTCAAGCCTGAAGCGTTGCAACAGGCGGCCAGGGCGGCGAACCATCCGCTGGAGCTGCGTCTGCAACCGGGCTATGACCACAGCTACTTCTTTATCGCCAGCTTCATCGAAGACCATTTACGCCATCACGCGCGCGCTTTGCTCGGTTAATGTGAGGCAAAAGTAGGTAGAATCACGCCCTGAATTAAATCGGGGCGTTTTTTTATGCGTATTGGCCACGGCTATGATGTGCACCGTTTCGCCGAAGGCGATTTCATCACCCTGGGCGGCGTGCGGATCGCGCACCACCACGGGTTGCTGGCTCATTCCGACGGCGACGTGGTGCTGCATGCCTTGAGCGATGCCTTGCTCGGCGCAGCCGCGTTGGGCGACATCGGCAAGCACTTTCCGGATACCGACCCGACCTTCAAGGGCGCGGACAGTCGTGTGCTGTTGCGTCACGTGGTCGGCTTGATCCATGCCAAGGGCTGGAAGGTCGGCAACGTCGACAACACCATCGTCGCCCAGGCGCCCAAGATGGCACCGCATATCGAAACGATGCGCGCGCTGATTGCCGCGGATCTTCAAGTTGAGTTGGATCAAGTGAACGTAAAAGCCACCACCACCGAAAAGCTCGGGTTTACCGGTCGCGAAGAGGGCATTGCCGTGCACTCCGTTGCCTTGTTGCTGCGCGCATGAATGATCTGCAACTGCTGGGCCCGCGTGCCTATGGCGAGGCCTTGGGCAGCGCTGTTCTGAAGGCCACCGCTGAAGACTTCCAGGTGGATGAAGTGCTGGATATCCCGCTGACCGGCGAGGGTGAACACCTGTGGTTGTGGGTGGAAAAGCGCGGCCTGAATACCGAAGAGGCGGCGCGGCGGATTGCCAAGGCGGCGGGCGTGCCGTTGCGTACCGTCAGCTACGCCGGGCTCAAGGACCGCCAGGCGCTGACACGCCAGTGGTTCAGCGTGCAGTTGCCGGGCAAGGCGGACCCGGACCTGAGCGCGGCTGAAAACGACACCCTGAAGATCCTCAAGACCGGCCGTCACAAGCGCAAGCTGCAGCGCGGCGCGCATTCGGCCAACGGCTTTACCTTGCGCCTGACCCAGTTTGCCGGGGATGCGGCGGCCATCGACGCCCGCCTGCAACTGATCGCCCGGCAAGGCATTCCCAACTATTTCGGCGCCCAGCGTTTCGGCCATAACGGCGGCAACGTCGTCGATGCCCGTGACTGGGCGGCGCGCAAGGCCTTGCCGGAGCAGCGCAATGTGCGTTCGCGCCTGCTCTCGACGGCCCGCAGCTTCCTGTTCAATAAAGTGCTGGCGGCGCGGGTGGCCGACGGTTCCTGGCAGCGCGCCCAGGTCGGTGACTTGCTGGCGTTTACCGACAGCCGCAGCTTTTTCCCGGCGGGGGAGGCTGAATGCAGCGACCCGCGCCTGGCAATCCTCGACCTGCATCCCACCGGCCCGCAGTGGGGCGAAGGTGATTCGCCGGCGGCGGGAGCAACCTTCGCGCTGGAACAGGCGATTGCCGACGGTGAAGCCGAACTGCGGGATTGGCTGGTGAATGCCGGCATGAGCCAGGAACGTCGCATTCTTCGACTGCCCATTGGCGGGTTGACGTGGCATTATCCCGAACCTGACATTCTGCAATTGGAATTCGTCCTGCCGGCTGGATGCTTCGCCACTGTCTTGGTGCGCGAGCTTGTAGATCTGGTGCCGGTGGGGCAGACGGACAGCCCATGCGTATTCTGATATCTAACGACGACGGGGTCACTGCACCCGGCCTTGCCGCGCTTCATGCTGCGCTGGCGGATTACGCCGAGTGCGTGGTGGTTGCCCCGGACCAGGACAAAAGCGGCGCCAGCAGCTCGCTGACGCTCGACCGTCCGTTGCATACACAGACGTTGCCCAACGGCTTTATCAGCGTGAATGGCACGCCGACCGACTGCGTGCACCTGGCGATCAACAGCCTGCTGGACCGCGAGCCGGACCTGGTGGTTTCCGGGATCAACCTGGGCGCCAACCTGGGTGACGACGTGCTGTATTCCGGTACGGTGGCGGCAGCCCTTGAAGGGCGCTTCCTCGGTCGGACCTCGTTCGCTTTTTCGTTTGCGTCCCGTCAACTGGACAACCTGGCGACTGCGGCGTATTTCGCCCGCAAGCTGGTGGAGGCCCATGACACCCTGGTCCTGCCGCCGCGCACGGTGCTCAACGTCAATATTCCCAATCTGCCCCTGGACCACATTCGCGGTATCCAGCTGACCCGCCTCGGCCACCGCGCCCGTGCGGCAGCGCCGCTGAAGGTGGTCGACCCGCGTGGCAGGGAAGGGTACTGGATTGCCGCTGCCGGCGATGCCGAGGACGGTGGCGAGGGCACGGACTTTCATGCGGTGATGCAAGGTTATGTCTCGATTACCCCGTTGCAACTCGATCGCACCTTCAGTGATGCCTTCAGTAGCCTCGATGGCTGGCTGGAGGGGCTGCGCTGATGGCTCGTGAACAAGACGACCTGCTGCGCCGGGGCATCGGGATGACCTCCCAGCGCACCCGCGAGCGATTGATCCAGCGCCTGTATGAAGAAGGGCTGTCCAATGCCCAGGTGCTGGAAGTCATCCGGCGTACCCCGCGGCATCTGTTTGTCGATGAAGCCCTGGCGCACCGCGCCTATGAAGACACAGCCTTGCCCATCGGCCACAACCAGACCATCTCCCAGCCCTATATGGTGGCGCGGATGAGTGAGTTGCTGCTGGCGGCGGGCCCGCTGGACAAGGTGCTGGAAATCGGCACCGGCTCCGGCTACCAGACGGCCGTGTTGTCGCAGCTGGTGGAGCGGGTGTTTTCCGTGGAGCGCATCAAGGTGTTGCAAGACCGGGCCAAGGAACGCCTGGTGGAGTTGAACCTGCGCAACGTGGTGTTCCGTTGGGGTGATGGCTGGGAAGGCTGGCCGGCACTGGCGCCATACAACGGCATTATCGTCACCGCGGTGGCGACCGACGTGCCCCAGGCCTTGCTCGATCAACTGGCTCCCGGCGGGCGGCTGGTGATTCCGGTGGGCTCCGGCGAAGTGCAACAATTAATGTTGATCATTCGCGAGGAAGAGGGCTTTTCCCGGCATGTGCTCGGCGCCGTGCGTTTTGTCCCGCTGCTCAACGGTCCGCTGGCCTGATCAATTATTTCTGCGTACTGAATTCTATTGCCGGGTATGTGTCTTACAGCGGGGTCTGTTGAGTCCACACCATCAGCCGTCGGAGTTAAACATGATGAAATTTTCTTTAGAGTCGTGTTTCCAGTAAAAACCCAACGGCCAGTTATACTTGCGTCATATTTCAAGCCTGATACAGGCGTTCATAGTCAGCCACCACAAAGGGAGCGGCGGGTGAGTCTCACGGTCATTGCACAGCGTATGAGTCAAACAAGCTTTCAGCGACTGGTGATTGGCCTTGTCTTGAGTTCCTTGCTGGCGGCTTGTTCAAGCACGCCATCCGGTGGTGCGCGGGTGGTCGACCGCAATAACGCGGTACCGCAGAAACCTACCGTTACCACAGGCCAATACGTCGTGCGCAAGGGCGATACGATGTTCTCGATCGCCTTTCGTTATGGCTGGGATTACAAGGCGCTCGCCGCCCGTAACAACATCCCTGTGCCATACACGATACATCCAGGTCAGACCATTCGTTTCGATGGACGAACCGGTTCAACACCGACCGCGGTAGTCACAAACACGGCTTCTTCGCCGTCGTCTTCGAGCAAGACCACCATCATCACCCGGCCTGCAGGCACCGCCGCGCCTAGCGTTGCGAGCAAGCCGGCACCTGCGCCGATGCCGCCGGCGGGGCCCGCACCGACCGGCTGGGGATGGCCCTCAAATGGCATCCTTATTGGAAAATTCTCTTCAAACGGTAGTTTGAATAAAGGCATTGATATCGCCGGGGATTTGGGACAGCCTGTTTTAGCTGCGTCTGATGGGACAGTGGTGTACGCCGGGAGTGGTTTACGGGGCTACGGCGAGCTGGTCATCATCAAACACAGCGATACCTACGTCAGTGCCTACGGTCACAACCGCAGGCTGTTGGTTCGGGAGGGGCAGCAGGTCAAAGTCGGACAGACAATTGCCGAAATGGGGTCAACTGGTACAGACCGGGTGAAACTGCACTTTGAGATTCGCCGCCAAGGGAAGCCTGTTGATCCGCTGCAATTCCTTCCCCGTCGTTGATGTGTTGCACAGCCTGTTCCTTACGTAGTAGGAACAGGCTCCAGCGTTGCCAAGGATAAAGGCGTCGCTTGAGCTTGAGGTCGAACTCACCAAAGGACTATAACAATGGCTCTCAGTAAAGAAGCGCCGGAGTTTGACATCGACGATGAGGTTCTCCTTATGGAGACTGTCATCGATACGGAATCGATGTCGAATGAGGGACCTGCTGTACCTTCAGTTCGCACCAAATCCAAGAACTCCACCGCGTTAAAGCAACACAAGTACATTGATTACACACGGGCGCTCGACGCGACTCAGTTGTACCTCAATGAAATCGGCTTTTCCCCTCTGCTCACTCCCGAAGAAGAAGTCCATTTTGCGCGCTTGTCGCAAAAGGGCGATCCGGCTGGGCGCAAGCGCATGATTGAGAGCAACCTGCGACTGGTGGTGAAAATCGCCCGACGCTACGTCAATCGTGGGCTGTCCCTGTTGGACTTGATCGAGGAAGGCAATCTCGGCCTGATCCGGGCGGTGGAAAAGTTCGACCCTGAGCGGGGCTTCCGCTTTTCGACCTACGCCACCTGGTGGATTCGTCAGACCATCGAACGGGCGATCATGAATCAGACCCGTACGATCCGGTTGCCGATCCATGTGGTCAAGGAGCTCAACGTCTACCTGCGGGCGGCGCGTGAGCTGACACAGAAACTCGATCATGAACCTTCGCCTGAAGAAATCGCCAACCTGCTGGAAAAACCGGTGGGAGAGGTCAAGCGCATGCTCGGTCTCAATGAGCGGGTGTCTTCCGTCGATGTCTCGCTGGGTCCGGATTCGGATAAAACCCTGCTGGACACCCTGACCGATGATCGTCCTACGGACCCATGTGAGTTGCTGCAGGACGACGATCTGTCGCAAAGCATCGACCAGTGGCTTTCGGAGCTGACGGACAAACAGCGTGAGGTGGTGATTCGCCGCTTCGGGCTGCGCGGCCACGAAAGCAGCACCCTGGAAGATGTTGGCCTGGAGATTGGCTTGACCCGTGAGCGGGTGCGGCAGATCCAGGTCGAGGGCCTCAAGCGCTTGCGCGAGATCCTCGAGAAGAATGGCTTGTCGAGTGAGTCGTTGTTTCAATAAACGACGCAGGATGAAATGTGGGAGCGGGCTTGCTCGCGAATACGGTGTTTCAGTCAGCCTATCTGGCGACTGATTCACCGCTTTCGCGAGCAAGCCCGCTCCCACATTTTTTTGTGCATGGAATTACATCGTGTGATTGGCAAATCCCGAGCACAAAAAAAGCCCCTCTTTGCTCGTTCCCACGCTCTGCGTGGGAATGCAGCCCAGGACGCTCCGCGTCTCAAAGCGTGATGCAGAGCGTCACAAGAGGCATTCCCACGCAGAGCGTAGGAACGAGCGGGCACAAAAAAGCCCCGCTTTTGAGGGCGGGGCTTTTCGACTAAATCAGTACAAGTTAGATAACTTGAACTTCTTCAGCTTGCATGCCTTTCTGACCGCGGGTAGCGATGAAAGAAACCTGTTGGCCTTCTTTCAGGCTTTTGAAGCCGTCGGATTGGATAGCTTTGAAGTGAACGAACAGGTCGTCACCGGATTGTGGAGTGATGAAGCCGAAGCCTTTTTCATCGTTGAACCACTTAACGGTACCAGTTTGGCGATTAGACATGGTGTATCTCCTTGGACAAAGTTAACTGCGACTCAGGAAAAGCCCTGGCCGAGACTGAGTGCAAAGAGCAGGAAAAATTCTTGGAGATGGTTGGATCGAAATTCAACATATCGTGTAGAGATTCTCAGTGACACAAGCAGCACAGTGGCGCCACCTTAACCCTTTTTCCGGAACGTGCCAATGGTATTTCCGAAGGTTTCTCTATTTTCGTGACTGGCGGCACCCTGATACCGCACCAACACCCCACAATTGAAGGTGCGCCCCGCCCAGCAGGGGCTGCGCGGCGCCAAGAAAAACAGCCGCCCCTTTGAACCACGGGGCCAGCCCCGGTAAGATGCCCAACAGAATTTTTTCACCTCGCTATTCAGGACACCCGCCATGAGCATCAAATCGGACAAGTGGATTCGCCGCATGGCGCAAGAGCACGGCATGATCGAGCCCTTCGTGGAGCGCCAGATGCGTGGCGAAGGCGCTGAGCGGCTGATCTCGTTCGGGGTTTCCAGCTACGGCTACGACGTACGCTGCGCCGATGAGTTCAAGGTGTTCACCAACATCAACTCGGCAACCGTCGATCCGAAAAACTTCGACGAAAAAAGCTTCGTCGACGTCAAGAGCGACGTCTGCATCATCCCGCCAAACTCCTTTGCCCTGGCGCGCACCGTCGAATTCTTCCGTATCCCGCGTAATGTCCTGACTATCTGCCTGGGCAAAAGCACCTACGCGCGCTGCGGCATCATCGTCAACGTGACGCCGCTGGAGCCGGAATGGGAAGGGCACGTCACCCTGGAGTTCTCCAACACCACCACCTTGCCGGCAAAAATCTACGCCAACGAAGGCGTGGCGCAGATGCTGTTCTTCGAATCCGACGAAGAGTGCGAAGTGTCCTATAAGGACCGTGGCGGCAAGTATCAGGGCCAGCGCGGCGTCACTCTCCCACGCACTTGATCGAATCGTCTTACAGGCTAAGGGAATTTGTCAGCGGGCATGCACTCTATTGGGTGTACTGCCCCGACGCGTGCACAACGCGCCGGGCCACGCTTGAGGAGTCCCCTATGAAGCTCGATCCGCGAATCAGCGCCGAACTCGCCCGGCTTGAACCCAACCAGATTGGTGTGATGGCCTGGTCCTTGATGGCCGATCCCGCCGCAGGCGGCATTCCCGGCCAGCCAGGTCCCGATGATCCCTGGCCCAACCAGCCTGAAGAGCCTGGCGAACCCACTCTCCCTGACGAACCGCCTCCCGCCCCTGTGGCCTGATTTCCTGCACGTGTCGCCAATGGTCAGTTGCTCAACGCACTGGCCATACTTCCTGGTCTCCGATCACGAAGATCCGGCTGCCTTCTTCCTGCGTCACTGAATAACCCCCGGTAAAAGCGCCGAACGCCGGTAGCAGGCTGACTTGGTTGCCGATCAGGAAGCACGGCAGGCGCAAGCTTTGCCGGCCCTTGCCCCGCAGGCGATACACCGGATGCACGTGCCCGGCCAGCACATGGTGGCTGGCATGGGCGTCGGGCTCGTGCTGCAAGGCAAACGGGCCCATCAGCAAGGGTTCGGTCACCACCTCAATATTCAGATCGCCAGGCGGGTCGCCAGCGCGTTTGTCGTGGTTGCCGCGAATCAGCGTGAGCGCCACGCCTGCATGACGCTCACGCCAGGCTCTCAGGGCGTTCAGGGTGCCGCTGGCGTGAGAGCCGGGCCCGTGGAGAAAGTCGCCGAGAAAGATCACCTGCGCGCCGGGGAAAGCCGCCAACAACCGGTCCAGGCGCTGCAGGTTGGCCGTCGTCGTGCCCTGTGGCACTGGCTGGCCCAGGCTGCGATAGGCCGACGCCTTGCCAAAATGCGCGTCGGCGATCAGCAGGCACTTTCTCGCAGGCCAGTACACTGCCTTGTCCGCCAGCAACCACAGCGCTTCTTCCGCCAGATGTATCGGGTAATGAGCGGGCATCAGGGCTTCCCGTTATCGGCGACTTTTTCCAGATCCTTGACCATCCGCGCAATCCGCTCCGAGAGTTTTTCCGAGCTCAGGCTTTCCCGAAAACGTTCCACCAGCAGCGGAAAGGCCAACGGCGTAGGCCGTTTGATGCGATGCAGGTCCAGCTTCAACCCAGACAGGTGGCGCAAGGTCTCTTCCAGGCGACGAATATCCAGCTCATCCCGCAGGACTTCTTCCCCGGCCTGGGTCAGCAGCAGGTTCTGCGGGTCATATTGCTTGAATACCTCAAAGAACAAACCGCTGGAAGCCTGGACCTGACGCGTACTTTTCGGCGCGCCCGGATAGCCTGCGAACACCAGCCCGGCGATCCGCGCGATCTCGCGAAAACGTCGCAGGGCCAGCTCACCGGCATTCAGGCTGGCTACCACGTCATCCAGCAGATGATCCGCGCTCAGCAGTTCGCCGCCCAATAACTCAGGCCAATCCACTTCGGTGGCACTCAGCAGTTCCAGCCCATAGTCATTGACCGCAATCGAGAACGTCACCGCCTGCCGCCGGCTGACGCGCCAGGCCAGCAGGCTCGCCAGCCCCAGATGCACCTGGCGCCCGGCAAACGGATACAGGAACAGATGCCAGCCCTCCCGGGACTTGAGGGCCTCGGCCAGCAAGTGATCGCGGGTCGGCAGTCCGGACCAGCGCAGCTGGGTTTCCAGCAAGGGTTGCACCGCTTGCATCTCCGGGCCGAGATAGTGACCGTGGGCAGCTGCATCAAAGCGCTCGACCACCGCCTGGGCCAGCTCGTTGGAAAGAGGCATGCGCCCGCCGTTCCAGCGTGGCACGGCAGCCTTTTTCGCGGTGCTGCGCTTCACATAAGCAGTCATGTTTTCCACCCGTACCAACTCCAGCAAGCGGCCGGCGAACAGGAAACCATCCCCTGGCTTCAGTCGTGCAATAAAGCCTTCCTCGACACTGCCCAGGGTCTTGCCACCGCCGCCTTTGCTCCAGAATTTCAGCTGGATGCTGGCGTCGCTGACGATCGTACCCACGCTCATGCGATGGCGCCGCGCCAGGCGTGCGTCGGGGACGCGCCAGATGCCGTGTTCGTCCGGCTCGACCCGGCGGTAATCCGGGTAGGCCGTCAGCGACAGGCCACCATGGCGCACGAAGCCCAGGGCCCAGGCCCAGTCTGCTGCGCTCAGGTCACGATAGGCCCACGCGGTGCGCACCTCCGCCAGCAGCTCATCCGGCACAAAGCCGCCGCCCAGCGCCATGCTCACCAGATGCTGCACCAGCACATCCAGCGGCTTGTGAGGCGACTGGCGCGCTTCTATGCGCCGTTCAGCGATGGCGTCCTGCGCGGCAGCGGCTTCCACCATTTCCAGGCTGTGGGTTGGCACCAGCGTGACCCGCGAAGGCCGGCCCGGTGCGTGGCCGGAGCGCCCTGCGCGCTGCATCAGCCGGGCTACGCCCTTGGCGGAGCCAATCTGCAGTACCCGTTCCACCGGCAGGAAATCTACCCCCAGGTCCAGGCTCGACGTGCACACCACGGCCTTCAGTTGCCCCTCCTTCAGGGCTCGCTCCACCCAGTCCCGGGTTTCCCGGGACAGCGAGCCGTGGTGCAGGGCAATCACTCCGGCCCAGTCGGGGCGCGCGTCGAGCAGGGCCTGGTACCAGATTTCCGATTGTGCCCGTGTGTTGGTGAACACCAGGCAACTGCTGCTGGCATCGACTTCGGCCACCACTTGCGGGAGCATTTTCAGGCCGATATGGCCGGCCCACGGAAAGCGCTCGATAACCGGTGGCAACAGGGTGTCCACTCGCAACTGTTTGGTGGTTTGGCCTTGGACGTTGATCCCGCCGCCTTGTGGGATCAACACCTCCAACGCGTGGGCCTGATTACCCAGGGTTGCAGAAATGCCCCACACAATCAGCTCGGGGTGCCATTGCCGCAGGCGGGCGAGGGCCAGTTGCAATTGCACGCCGCGTTTGTTGCCGATCAGTTCGTGCCATTCGTCCACTACCACCATGCGCAGGTGCGACAGGCTGGGCTGGCTGTCGGCGCGGGCGAGCATCAGCGTGAGGCTTTCCGGGGTGGTGATCAGGGTGGTGGGCAGACGGCGGGTTTGGCGGGCGCGTTCGCTGCTGCTGGTGTCGCCGGTGCGCAGGCCGACGGTCCAGGGGATTTTCAGTGATTCGAGCGGGGCCTCAAGGGCGCGGGCGGTGTCGGCGGCCAGGGCGCGCATTGGGGTGATCCACAGGACGGCCAGCGGTTCGGCGGGGGCTTTGCGTTTGCGGGGTGTGGTTTCGGTGATGGCGAAGCGGTTGAGGGCGGCGAACCACAGGGCGTAGGTTTTCCCGGCGCCGGTGCTGGCGTGGAGCAGTCCCGACTGGCCTTCCTTGACTGCGTGCCATACGTCTTTTTGGAAGGCGAACGGTTTCCAGCCCTTGGCGGTGAACCAGTCTTTGGCGAAGTTGGGGGATTTGGCCATGCTTGGGGCTCTGGGGGTGTAATTCAGAGACCTGTGGGGTGGGGGAAAGGTTTAACTGCGATTTTTTGGGGGGGGTGTATATCCGTTATTTAGGTAACGGCCGCCTATGGTTCCGCTCTTACAGCGGGTCACTTTTGGCAAACGCCCCAAAAGTAACCAAAAGGTCTTTGCCCCACCACTCGGTGCCTCGCCTAGGCTCGGCATGCCCGCACTCCGGCACGGCTCCGCGGGCCGCCGCGACGGGCCATCCATGGCCCGGCGCGGCTAAATCGGCATCCTTGCCGATTTACC